>CAXTLO010000010.1:0-25298 GCA_964244965.1 uncultured Marisediminicola sp. | reverse complement strand
GCAGGCACAGCTGGAGGCAGCCGGAGCCGAGGCGGAGCTGCGGCCGGTGCAGGAGCTGCGGCCGGTGCTGGGCTGGCGGGTGCTGGGCTGGCCGGTGCTGGAGTCGGAGCGGACGGAGCCGAGGAGACAGCCGGTACCGGAACGGGGGCGGATGCGTCCTGCCCGCGAGCGGCGGGCGGGGCGTCGACCGCATCCGCCGGCTCGGGAGATGCCGGCGCATCGCCGCCTTCTTCGCCGGGGGCGGGCGCGTCGTTAGACGGCACCTCCTCGATCGGCGCGGAACCCGGGGTGGATGCCGCATCTGCCGGCGCCGCATCATCCTGAGTCTGCTGGGGAGCCTGCTGAGCTGCGTCGTCCTGCTGCGGGCTGTCCTGCTGAGAGCTGTCCGGCTGCGCGGCGTCGTCTTCGCCTGCATCTCCCGCCGGCGCTGGCGCCTGGTCGGATGATGACTGGTCGGCCGATGCCTGGCCATCCGTGGGGGCGGCATCCCCACCACCGGATCCGTCTCCGATGCGCACAAGGGCGGTACCGACCTCGACGGTCTCGTCCTCGGCAACGAGGATCTCCTCGACCACTCCCGCGATCGGCGAGGGGATCTCTGTGTCGACTTTGTCGGTGGAGACCTCGAGTAGCGGCTCATCCACCGCGACGGTGTCGCCGACGTTCTTCAACCATCGGGTGACCGTGCCCTCGGTGACACTTTCACCCAGTGCCGGGAGGTTGACGGATTCGCTCATCAGGGATGCTCCTTAGACGGTTGCGGTATCAGCTTAGTTCGACGCATCATCCGGCGGTCCGGATGATGCGTGGGCTCAGATCGCGTGCAGCGGCTTGCCCGCGAGTGCGAGGAACGCCTCGCCGAGCGCCTCGTCCTGTGTCGGGTGCGCGTGCACCAGAGGCGCGATGTCCTCGGGGTAGGCCTCCCAATTGACCGCGAGCTGCGCCTCTCCGATCAGCTCGCCGACACGGTCGCCGATCATATGCACGCCGATGACGGGCCCATCGTTGACCCGCACGACCTTCACCGAGCCGGCGGTGCCGAGGATGTGGCTCTTCCCATTACCGGCGAGGTTGTAGTCGTAGGTCGAGATCGACTCCGCCCCATGCTTCTCCTTGGCGCGCGCTTCGGTGAGGCCGATCGACGCGACCTCAGGGTGCGAGTAGGTGACCTTCGGCACATTGATGTCGTCGATGACCTGCGGCTTGAGTCCCGCGATCTCCTCGGCGACGAAGATCCCGTGCTGGAAACCGCGGTGCGCGAGTTGAAGACCGGGGACGATGTCGCCGACCGCGTAGACGCCGGGGATGTTCGTGGCCAGACGCTCGTCGGTGATGACGTATCCGCGATCCATGGTGACGCCGACCTCCTCGAAGCCCATGCCCGAGGTCGACGGACCCCGCCCGACCGCGACCAGGAGCAGTTCCGCCTCGATCGTGGTCCCGTCCTCGAGAGTGACGACGACGCCGTGGTCGTCCTGGGTGACGCTCTGGAAGCGTGTTCCCAGCGTGAAGTTGATGCCGCGTTTGCGGTAGGCGCGCTCGAACTGCTTGCTGACCGATTCGTCCTCAGCCGGAACGAGATGCGGCAGCGCCTCGATGATCGTGACGTCGACCCCGAATGACTTCCAGACACTCGAGAACTCGACGCCGATCACGCCGCCGCCGAGTACCGCGACCGTCTTGGGGATGAAGTCCAGTGCAAGTGCCTGCTCCGAGGTGATCACCCTGCCCCCGAGTTCGAGGCCGGGGAGAGATCGCGAGTAGGAGCCCGTTGCCAGGACGATGTTCTTTCCCGTCAGTGTCTGGTCCCCCACCTGCACCGTCGTCGGGGACGTGAGCCGACCCTCGCCCTCGATCACCGTGATACCGCGGTGCTTGATCAGACCGGTGAGGCCCTTGAACTTACTCGACACCACTTCCTCGCGGTAGCGAGTCACCGCGGCGATGTCGATGCCGTGGAAGTCGGCGTTGACGCCGTACTTCTCCGACTCGCGCGCGACGTCGGCGACCTCGGCCGAGTGCAGCAGCGCTTTGGTGGGGATACAGCCGACGTGGAGGCAGGTGCCGCCGAGCTTGCCCTTCTCGACGAGACCGACAGAGAACCCGAGCTGGACCGCACGGAGAGCGGTGGCATAGCCTCCGCTACCGGCTCCGAGGATGACGATGTCGAAATTCTGTTCGGACATGGGGGACTCCTTCGCCGGGGCTGTGGCATCGGACGCCGACGGGGAAAGCCGACGAGAGGGGCGGATCGGTTACCCGGCCCGACAGGAAATTCTACTACCCCTGCTCCGGGGCACCCGCGAGTTCGCCGACGGCGGAGAACCGCTCGGCGAACTCCAGGAGTGCGCGCACCGCCACTCCGGTCGGCCCCTTGCCCGTGAAACCGTAGGCGCCCTGCGCGTTGTTCGCGGCACCTGCGATATCGAGATGAGCCCACGGAATGGGCTCGCCGTTCGCACGCTTGGGTACGAACTCGCGGAGGAAGACTCCGGCCAGCAGCATCCCTCCCGCTGTATTCCCGATCTTCGCATTGGCGATGTCGGCCACATCCGAGTCGAGTAGGGAACGCAGTTCAGCGGGGAGAGGCATCGGCCAGAACGGCTCGGCCACCTCGCCGGCGGCGTCCACCACCAGGCGTACGAGGTGCTCGTCGCCCATCGTCGCCACATACCGATTGCCCATCGCCACGATCGCCGCCCCGGTCAGCGTCGCGACGTCGATGATCGCGTCGGGCTGTTCCTCGCCTGCCGCGACCAGACCATCGGCGAGCACGAGGCGTCCCTCCGCGTCGGTGTTGAGCACTTCGACGGTGGATCCGCCGCGTATCGTCAGCACGTCATTGGGCCTGATCGCCGTGCCCGACGGCATGTTCTCCGCAAGGCACAGCCAGGCCGTGAGTCGTACCGGCAGAGCCAATCGTGCGGCGGCGAGTACGACGGCGAGCACGGTCGCCGCCCCGGTCATGTCGTACTTCATGCCCACCATCGACGCGGGTGGCTTGAGCGAGAGTCCTCCGGTGTCGAAGGTGATGCCCTTGCCCACGAGCGCGAGGTGACGGGTCGCGCCATCCGGCGTCCAGGTCACCTTGACCAGACGCGGGCCCCGTGGCGAGCCCTGTCCCACACCGACCAGTCCGCCGAATCCGCCGGCGGCCAGTGCTGCCTCGTCGAGCACCTCGATGTCGACCGGAAGCGGCGCGCACAGCGCCGCGGCACGGTCGGCGAAACTGCCCGGGAAGAGATCGGCCGGGGGAGTGTTGACGAGGTCACGAACCAGGTGAACGGCTTCTGCGGTGGAGGCGGCACGCTCAATAGCCGCTTCCGCGTCGGCAGCCGTACCGACGACCACGATCTCGCTCGGAGGAGCTTTCGAGGGATCGAGGCCGGCTGACTTGTAGGCGGTGTAGGAATACGCGCCGATCGCTGCACCCTCGAGCACCGCGGCGATCTCGTGATCGTCGGCGGTCGGCAGGGCCAGGGCGATGCTCCGCACCCCGGCGAGGCCCCGGGCGGCTGCGCCCGCCGCGTACCGCAGGGCCGCCGCATCCGGTGTGCCGCTTCCGAGTCCGACCAGCGCGATCGCTCCAGCGGCGCCGACCGACGCCGGGATCCGACGGAGTTCGTCCTTGCCTCCGGTGATCCCGAGGGCGGACAGTGCCTTCGCGACCGGCGCGAAATCCTCGTCGACCCCGTGGAGGACCGGTACGCCCTCGTCGGACCGCACACCGATCACCAGCACCTCCGTGTCGACATCGAGGAGCGGGATGGCGCGGATGGAGAGCGAGGGGGCGGGCATCCGGCCATGGTATCCGCGCCCCGATCGAGCCGGCTCTCCCCGCTCCAGTGGTACCGGCCGTGTTCGCTCTGAGCGGCACCCGACCCTGCGCGTTCGAGCGGTCGTCGAAAGGCCCGAGAGTAGAATCGGTCGATGCGTGATCCTGCCGGCCTCTATGACCTGAACCCCGATCTGACCGAAGTGCCCGAAGGTCTCCACCTCGTCGCCGGGCTGACCGGATTCGCGGATGCAGGGTCGGCCGTGACCCAGTTGAGCGACTACCTCGTCAACACCGTGGACCACCGGATCGTCGCGAGCTTCGACACCGACATGCTCCTCGACTACCGCGCCAGACGGCCCACGATCTACTTCGACCAGGACCACCTCACCGATTACGAACCGGCAAGCCTCGCGCTGTACCTCGCCACCGACGACATCGGCCAGCAGTTCCTGTTCCTCACCGGGTTCGAACCCGATTTCCAGTGGGAGCGGTTCTCTGCGGCGGTGCTCCAGTTGATCGACAGGTACAAGGTCAAGACCACCACCTGGGTGCACGCGATCCCCATGCCGGTCCCGCACACCCGGCCGATCGGCGTGACGGTGAGCGGCAACCGCGTCGAGCTCATCGACGCACTGTCGGTCTGGCGCCCGCATACCCAGGTGCCGTCGAATGCGCTGCACCTGGTCGAATACCGCCTGCAGCAGATGCATCACGCGACCGCTGGCTTCGTCCTGCTCATCCCGCACTACCTCGCCGACACCGAGCACCCCGACGCCGCTGTCGCTGCGCTCGAGAGCATCAGCGCCGCGACCGGCCTGATCTTCTCGACCGACAAACTCCGTGAGGAGGGCCGTGAGTTCCTGGCGAAGATCGACGCACAGGTGGAGACCAACCACGAACTCGCACGACTGGTCGGCACCCTCGAGGAGCGCCACGACTCGTACATGGAGGGCAATCCACTCCGATCCCCACTCACCGACGAAGACGGCGAGTTGCCGTCCGCCGACGAGATCGCGGCCGAGCTGGAGAACTTCCTCGCGATCCGCCATCGCGGCCAGGCGGCTGGCGACGACGACGGTCGACTCTGACCGGTCGATCCCACGCCTCTGCCTGAGCGGGCACGCCGTTCGCGGCCGACTGCACGCGGAAGTGCCCGCATACAGTTGAACGGGTGAATTCGCGGCGGGCGTGGCTGGTGTGGGGCGCCGTGATGTTCGCCTACATCGTCGCGGTCCTGCAGCGATCGTCTCTCGGAGTTTCGGGCATCGCCGCGGCGGAGCGGTTCGAGGTGTCTGCCGCGGTGCTGTCATCACTCGCCGTGGTGCAGCTCGCGGTCTACGCCGCCCTTCAAGTACCCGTCGGGGTGATCCTCGATCGCTTCGGCGCCCGGATCCTCATCGGCAGCGGAGCGGTGCTGATGGCTCTCGGACAACTCGCTGTGGCCTTCGCTCCGTCGATCGAGATCGCGATCATCGGTCGCGTGCTCGTCGGCGCCGGCGACGCCCTGACCTTCATCTCGGTCATCCGACTGCTGTCCGCATGGTTCTCCGGGCGGATCCTGCCGCAGATCTCCCAATGGACCGGCAACATCGGTCAGCTCGGGCAGGTCCTATCGGCCATCCCGCTGTCCCTGATGTTGCAGGAGTGGGGATGGAGTGCCGCATTCACGGTCACCGCCATCGTCTCGGTGATCGCTGCGGTACTCGTCGCCGCAATGGTGACCAACGGACCAGGGGGAGACAGCGACACCGGACCCATCGACAGCGCAGGCCTCCGGTCGACCTGGTCGGGATCCCTCGCCGCTCTCCGTCAGAGCCTCGCGCGCCCGGGGACCAGGCTCGGCTTCTGGTCGCACTTCGTCACGCAGTCGTCGTCCACGGTGTTCACCCTTCTCTGGGGATTCCCGCTACTGACGAGGGGGCTCGGTTACAGCGCGCCGCTCGCCTCCGGCCTGCTCACCCTCGTCGTGGTCGCGGGCGTGGTCGCGGGCCCCGTGATCGGGATCCTGACGGCGCGATTCCCTACCCGCCGATCGAACCTGGTACTCGGCATCGTCACCGCGATCGGGATCTGCTGGACAGCGGTGCTGCTGTGGCCGGACGAGCCTCCGCTGTGGATGATCGTCGTGCTCGTCATCGCGTTGGGGGTCGGGGGACCTGGATCGCTCATAGGGTTCGACTTCGCGCGGACGTTCAACCCGCGGCGCAGCCTCGGCTCGGCCAACGGGATCGTCAACGTCGGGGGATTCCTCGCCACCTTCGTGATGATGTTCCTCATCGGGGTCATCCTCGATCTCGTGCAGGGCGATCGTGCGACGTTCGCATGGGAGTCGTTCCGCATCGCCTTCTGTGTGCAGTACGCCGTCATCGGGATCGGGATCGGCTTCCTGATCGCCGCACGCCGCGAGACCCGGCGGAAGCTCCACGAGGAGGAGGGAATAGAGGTGGCGCCCATCTGGGTTGCACTAGCGAGGGCGTGGCGGCGGCGAAGCTGAATCGGTGACGGCGCGATCGCGACGCCGCGTCCGACACGAGACGCATCGTGTCACGGCGCACCCGAGACGCGTGCAATAATCGAACACAAGACCCGGTCTCGTCCCGCGGTGCGTCGGTGACATCTCGTCATCGATCACACGGACTTGACATGGGTCTTAGTACTGCCCGAATACCGGTACTGCCGAGTTCGACCTCGCCGTCCAGCGGGCGCACCTCACGACGACCGCGACAAATCCACCGCGACGCTCGGCGGACAGGATCCCCAGAGCAGTACTGACAGCTGCATCACTTGCACCAAGCGAACGGAGAGGTATCCGAATGGCTACCCGATCGAAGACCATCGCCGGCCCTGCCGAGACCACGTCCTCCGAGGCGGACTCGGCGGTGGCGAACTCAGCAGTGGCGACCATAGAGAAGGACCGTGCCGCATCGTCGCCGAGCACGGTCGAGGCGCCGGCCAAGAAGGCGTCGACTAAGAAGACACCCGCAACGGCGACGAAGGCTGTCGCGTCCAAGACTGCGGCACCCAAGGCCGCCTCCTCCAAGGCGCCGTCATCCAAGACCGCCAGTAGCACGGCATCGACGTCCAAGGCGGCCGACGGGACCGATGTCGACGACATCGAGATCGACCCCGCGGACCTCGACACGGAGGTGGAACCCGCCGACGTCATCGACTCCGACTCGGCCGCGCCCGAGACGGCTGCCGCCGGCACGCCGGACGCGAAGGACGCGGACGTCAAAGACGATGACGAGGCTCCGGCGACGACTCCCGAGGCCGAAGCGCTTCCGAGCGGAGCGCTCGTTCTCTCCCTCGTCGACGACGAGGACGAGGTGCCGGTGTACTCGTCGGCGATCACCGGCGCGACGGCGGACCCGGTCAAGGACTACCTCAAGCAGATCGGCAAGGTCGCACTCCTCAATGCTGCGGAAGAGGTCGAGCTCGCCATGCGGATCGAGGCGGGCCTGTTCGCCGAAGACAAGCTCTCCCAGATGACCGCGGCGGAGCAACGCAGCGCCGAGGGCCGAGAGCTCTCCTGGGTCGCGCGCGACGGTCAGCGTGCCAAAAGCCATCTGCTCGGCGCGAACCTCCGCCTCGTCGTGTCTCTCGCCAAGCGGTACACCGGGCGCGGGATGCAGTTCCTCGACCTGATCCAGGAGGGCAACCTCGGTCTGATCCGTGCGGTCGAGAAGTTCGACTACACGAAGGGCTTCAAGTTCTCCACGTACGCCACATGGTGGATCCGGCAGGCGATCACCCGCGCCATGGCCGACCAGGCGCGGACCATCCGGATTCCCGTCCACATGGTCGAGGTCATCAACAAGCTCGCGCGTGTGCAGCGCCAGATGCTGCAGGACCTCGGTCGCGAACCGACTCCGGAAGAGCTCAGCCGCGAGCTCGACATGACGCCCGAGAAGGTCGTCGAGGTCCAGAAGTACGGCCGCGAGCCGATCTCCCTGCACACTCCTCTCGGCGAGGACGGCGACAGTGAGTTCGGCGACCTCATCGAGGACACCGAAGCGGTCGTCCCCGCGGACGCCGTCGGGTTCACGATGCTGCAGAAGCAGCTCGAGTCGTTGCTCGACTCCCTCTCCGAGCGCGAGGCAGGGGTGATCCGCATGCGATTCGGACTCGGGGACGGCATGCCGAAGACGCTCGACCAGATCGGCGACACCTTCGGGGTGACGCGTGAACGGATCCGCCAGATCGAGTCGAAGACGATGGCGAAACTGCGTCACCCGTCCCGCTCGCAGTCGTTGCGCGACTATCTGGAGTAAACCGGCCGGTTCGACCGCGATAGCGTGACGACGTCGAGAATGGAGCCACCATGAGCGCTGAAGCGAACGCGGGCAAGGCGCTCGAGGTCGAGGTGACCGGTTCCCGCTTCCAGCGGATCCCGGTCAAGACCCGGCTTATCGGCCCCGATGACGACATCGTCGAGGTCGCTCGAGAGTATGCCCGCGACCTCCTCGTCGACGGCGATGTGCTGTTCATCACGGAGAAGATCGTCGCGATCACCCAAGGGCGTGCGTATCCGGTGGACGAGATCCGACCTCGGCGACTCGCTACCGTGCTGTCCGGCTATGTGACCAAGACCCCGGCCGGTATCGGGCTCGGGATGCCCGAGACCATGGAGATGGCGCTACGGGAGTGCGGCACCTCGCGCATCCTGCTCGCCGCCGCGGTCGCCGCGATCACCAAACGCGTCGGTCGCACCGGCGATTTCTACCGTGTCGCGGGGTGGAAGGCGCAGAGTATCGACGGTCCGACGAGCGGCACGATCCCGCCCTACGATTCGCACGTGGTTCTCGCGCCGGCCGAGCCGGCGCGAGTTGCGGCACGGGTCAGGGCGGCGCTCGGCGCTCGGGCGCACGTGCTCATCTCCGACATCAACGACCTCGGTGGCAACATCCTCGGGTCGACGATGGATGCCGCCGGCACACGCCAGATGCTGGCGGTGCTGCAGGACAACCCGCTGGGGCAGGGCGCCCAGAGCACCCCGCTGGGCATCATCCGTCGCCTGAGCTGAGCCCGTCGGCGCACCCTCCGGCAGTCAGAAGCCGATCGCGCGACGGAAGCGGGGACGGCTGCCGGTGCGGATGCCGGTGACGCTCGGTTTGTTCTCGTACACGCCCGCGGCCCAGTTGCCCTCGATGAGGACGGGACCGTCGACGCCGATCACGATGTCCCAGCCCACGTAGCGCATCGCCGGAACGACACGGGCGACGCCGTCCATGTAGTCGCGCACCCTGTCCATCATCGGCAGCTGGAACTCGGGGATCGACACCCCCGAGTCCGGGTGGCGCTCGTGCACGTGCCCGTGGGAGTCGTACCCGCGGCCCCGCGAGTGCCCCGCGTCGTCGAGCATCGTGTAGAACCCGCCGAAGGTCTGCTGGTCGCTGGCCTCGCCGCGACCGAACTTCTGCGCCATAGACAGGATGTGGGTCGTGGTCCCGTCGAAGTAGGTGGTGACCCTGGTGGTGTTCACAGTGCCGGGGCAGATCGCCGCGAGTGTCGGATGCTGCGTGAGGAACTCCTCGAGTAGCAGCTGGCCGCGCTCGAGCAGCGTGGCGCGGAACGCCGACCAGTCCTCGATCTCCGACGCTCGGTAGCGCTGCACCCCGTGGCCGGAGTCGCTCACGGGCACCTTGCCCATGACCGTTCCGTGCCGCTGCACGAATGCGCGGATGACATCGACATCCGATTCGGCGACCTCGAGCCATTCCCGCCCGAGAAAGGCGTCGAATGCCCGATTGAACGCGAGCTTGTCATGGAACGTCTCGCGGAACGCGGGGTCGTCGTGCGTCATCGCGATGTGATTCGAGAGCGAATGGGTCATGAACGTCGCGCGCTCTGCACGAGTGAGAATGGCGAAGTCGTAGTCGACGTAGTCCTGGAACGCGGCGTCGCGGAACGCCGCCGTGTACAGCATGTCGGCGATGACCAGCGGCACCGGCTTGCGGTGCTGAGCCGACACCTCTCGCGCCCGTTCGATCACCGACGCGGCGTCGAAGCCGCGGATCCGTCGGGCCAGGTACCGGAGGCGGACCCCTGGTTTCAGTCGCGGCGCGCTCACTGCTATCGATCTCCCCTCGGCGGCCGTTCGGCGGCCATCAGTCTACGTCGGCGTCGATCGTCGGCTCCCGGGCGGCGCGCGCAGACGGACGCGGCGGCCCTGGTTACGCTGGTCGTCGGGCCGGTCGGTCGGCCGCCGAGGGGAGGTGCGTGATGAGTTCGGCAGCGCGCATCTTGCATATCCACCCAGACGTGTCGTGTCTGCTCGACTCGCTGGCCAGGCGAGACGAATCGGCCGTTGCCGCATTCGACGCGGCGGTCTCGCGGTTCCCGCCGAGACTCGAGGTCGAGGTGCTCTCCACCAAGCGAGTGCCGGCCGGAGCGGGTGTCTCCTACGGACACACCCACGTCACACGCGCGGAGACGACTCTCGCGCTGGTCTCCGCAGGATACGGACACGGCATTCCCCGCAAGGCGGGAAACAGGTCGTCGGTGACCTGGGCGCCGGGGAGCTCGGCGGGGACCGCACATCGGCTTCCGATCGTCGGACGGGTGGCGATGGACGTGCTCGTGGTCGATGCCGGTGATCATCCGGTGGCGGCGGGCGACGCAATCGTGGTCTTCGGGGACCCCACCGCGTCGGAGATCGCGATCACCGACTGGGCCGATGGCGTCAACGAGCGCCCCGCGGTTCTCCTGGCATGCCTGAATCGGGTCGCGAAGGTCTCGGTGCGATGACCGAGGTCAGCCTGTCGCGCGCCGCGCTCTCGTCCAACCTGGCGCTGGTGCGAGGCCGCGTCGCGCCGGCCGAGCTCATGGCGGTGGTCAAGGACGACGCCTACGGTCACGGCTTGAGCGAAATCGTTCCGATGCTGCTACGCGAGGGTGTCAGGCGGTTCGGCGTACTCGATCTCCGCAGCGGCGCGCGGGTTCGCGCCATGGACGAGGACGCGGAGATCTTCGCCTGGGTGGTGGACGACCACGACGACCTCCGCTCGGCGATCGCGGAGAGGATCGAGTTCGGGGTCTCCGATTCCCGATTGCTGGAGCGGCTCGCGGCCGCTGGTGACACCGAGGCCGGACAGCTGCCGCGCATCCACATCAAGATCGACTCCGGGCTGCATCGCGCCGGAGTGCTCCCGGGGGGATGGGCGGCATTCGTCGCACAGGTCGCCGAGCTGCAGGCATCCGGTTCTGTGCATCTCGCGGGCGTGTGGACCCACATCGCGGAGGCCTCCGACGAGGCCGACAGCGCGGCGATCGCGCTCTTCGACGACGCTGTCACGACGGTGACGGATGCGGGACTGAAGCCGCAGCTGCGCCATCTCGCCGCGAGCGCCGCCTCCTTCTTCCGCTCCGACGCCCGCTACGACCTGGTGCGTGTCGGCGCCTTCCTCTACGGGATCGCACCGGGCTCGGGGATGAGCGCAGCAGACCTCGGGCTCCGACCGGTGATGACCGTGCGGGCCGAGGTCGTCTCCGTGGATCCATCCGAAGGGATCGCGCTGATCGATGTCGGGGGGGTCGACGGTCTCTTGGCCGACGCGGCGGACGCGGTGTCGGTCACGATCGATGGACGGCGGCACGCGCTGGTGTCGGTGCGTCCGTTCACGTCAGCGGTCCGGGTGGACGCGGACAGTGTGCGTTCGGGTGCGGTGCGACCGGGGGCGACCGTCACTCTATTCGGGCCCGGAGCCTCAGGTGAGCAGACCATCACCGACTGGGCGGATGCGATGGGTACCATCGGGGAAGAGTTGGCGACCCGGCTCGGAAGTCGTGGCCGCCGCAGCTGGAGCGACTGATAACGACGAAGCGCCCGTGACCTCGAAGGTCACGGGCGCTCGGGGCGTCGAGAGGCGAACGGTCAGGCTCGGTCGGCCTCGGCGAGACGAGACGACTCGTCATGCCAATCCAGCGCGGTAGGAGCCAGCTTGTCCTTGAACTTGGCACCGTGGTGGGCGCAGAAGAGCAACTCGCCGCTGGTCATCGTGACTCGCACGTAGGCCTGGGCGCCGCAGCTGTCGCAGCGGTCTCCGGCAGTGAGCTGGTGGCGTGGTTCGACCTCGATGGTGGACGGGGCGGACTGTGACATTGCGAACTCCTCCAGACTCGGTGCTGCCGTGATGTCTATTCCACCACGCGCTCCCCGCGCGACCCTGCCATTCCACCGCGATTTCGCTGAACGCGTAGAGCTCTGTACGTGACCACTATCCGTGTCGGAAAAGGCGGCTCGGGTGTGGCCGATTAGGGTGATCATCGGCGCTCGAACGTCGGCCCGCCGTGGTCGGCTCCGCTCGCCGAGCGCGATACTGGAGGACTCGATTTGGCTTCGTCGGACTACTCGGCACGGCACCTCTCGGTGCTCGAGGGGCTCGAGGCGGTACGCAAACGTCCGGGTATGTATATCGGGTCCACCGATTCGCGCGGTCTGATGCACTGCCTGTGGGAGATCATCGACAACTCCGTCGATGAGGCCCTCGGCGGTCACGGCTCCGCCATCGATGTCGTGCTCCACGCCGACGACAGCGTCGAGGTCAGAGACCGTGCACGCGGCATACCCGTGGACATCGAACCGAAGACCGGGCTCAGCGGCGTGGAGGTGGTGTTCACCAAGCTCCACGCCGGGGGCAAGTTCGGTAGCGGCTCCTACGCGGCCTCCGGTGGTCTGCATGGCGTGGGTGCTTCGGTCGTGAACGCTCTCTCGGAGCGTCTGGACGTAGAGGTGGATCGCGACGGCAAGACCTGGGCCATGTCGTTCCATCGAGGCGAGCCGGGCACCTTCGCGGACCGGATCGGAGCTGACGGCAGGCCGCTGAAGACGCCGGACGCGCCGTTCACGCCCTTCGTCTCCGGCAGCGAACTGCGGGTGGTCGGCAAAGTGGCCAGGGGAGTGACCGGGACCCGGATCCGCTATTGGGCTGACCGTCAGGTCTTCACCGCCGGATCCCAATTCCGCACCGAAGAGCTGCTCGCACGAGCGCGGCAGACGGCGTTCCTCGTACCCGGGCTCGGCATCACCGTCGTTGACGAACGGCCGGAGAGCACGGTGACCGAGCACTTCTCGTTCGCCGGCGGTATCTCCGAGTTCGTCGATCACCTGGCACCGGATGCCCCGGTCACGGAGACATGGCGGATCCAGGGCGACGACGAGTTCACCGAGACCGTTCCTGTACTACAGGATTCCGGGGCCATGGTCTCGACCGAGCTGCGACGGGACTGCCACGTCGACATCGCCCTCCGCTGGGGGACAGGGTACGACACGGTGTTCAAGAGCTTCGTCAACATCATCGCGACCCCGAAGGGCGGCACCCACCAGGCGGGCTTCGACGCCGGGATGATGAAATTCCTGCGCGCGCAGGTCGAGCAGAACGCCCGGCGACTCAAAGTCGGAACCGGCGCGAACAGCACCGACAAGCTCGAGAAAGACGACATCCTCGCCGGCCTCACCGCTGTACTGACCGTCCGCCTCCCCGAACCGCAGTTCGAGGGGCAGACGAAGGAGGTGCTGGGCACGCCCGCCGTTCGCAACATCGTGGCCCGTGTGGTCGCGAAGGCGATGCAGGAGCGCTTCACCTCGTCTCGCCGTGAGGACAAGACCCAGTCCGCGCTCGTGCTCGACAAGATCGTGTCCGAGATGAAGTCACGGCTCTCGGCGCGCGCGCACAAGGAGACCCAACGCCGCAAGAACGCGCTCGAGAACTCGTCGCTGCCAGCCAAGCTGGTCGACTGCCGCTCCAACGACGTCGCCACGAGCGAATTGTTCATCGTCGAGGGCGACTCGGCGCTCGGGACGGCGAAGGTGGCCAGGGACAGCGAGTATCAAGCGCTCCTGCCCATCCGCGGCAAGATCCTCAACGTGCAGAAGGCGTCCATCTCGGACATGCTCGGAAATGCGGAGTGCGCGTCGATCATCCAGGTGATCGGTGCGGGATCGGGGCGCAGCTTCGACCTGACCGGTGCCAGGTACGGCAAGGTCATCATCATGAGCGACGCCGACGTCGACGGCGCCCACATCCGCACCCTGCTGCTGACCCTGTTCTTCCGCTACATGCCGGAGATGATCCACGACGGGCGGGTCTACGCCGCCGTCCCCCCGCTGCACCGCGTCGTGGTGCTCAACCCCGGCTCGAAGCCGAATGAGACGATCTACACCTATTCGGAGGCCGAGCTCGCCGGAGTGCTCGCCGCGCTCAAGAAGGCGAACAAGCGATACCAGGACCCGATCCAGCGCTACAAGGGGTTGGGGGAGATGGACGCCGATCAGCTGGCGAACACCACCATGGACCGCCGCTACCGCACCTTGCGCAGGGTGAACATCGCCGACGCGGAGATGGCTACGGGGATCTTCGAGTTGCTGATGGGCAACGACGTCGCTCCGCGCAAGGAGTTCATCATCGACGGTGCCGGGCTGGACCGGGACCGGATCGATGTCTGACGGCTCCCTGCCGCCGGCAGCCGTCGAAATCACGGCGCTGCGGCGAGCATTGGATGCGGCCGTCCCCGAACGCCTTCCACGGCTCGCGATCGCCGGAATCGTGGTGGTCCTGGTCGTCGTCGTGACGACGGTAGTGGCAGCCGTCGTCCTCGACGGAACCGCGACGCGGGTCGTCGTCGCAGTCGGCATCGTCGCCGCTCTCGGCGTCGCGGCGGGACTGGTCATGCGACCGCTGCAGCTGGCCGCCGGGCGCACCCGCCGCACCGCTATGTCCGTGCTGCAGGCCCGTGAGTCCACCACCGACTCCGTCGTCTCGCACCTCGCGTCGATCGGATATCCCGTCCCTGCCCCGGTGGCAGCGGAGTGGATCACTGCTCCGGATTCGACGGCGACGGTAGCGCTGGTGCACGATTCCGTGATCGCTGCGCGCTGGTGGCGCCCGGCTGACGGCGACGACAGGGTGTTCGTCGAACCGTATCTGCGGCAGGACGGCGTGGCGTCGTCGTTGCCGCCGCTCCCACCCATCGGCTGAGCCACCCCTGATCCCGGTTACCGCCGATCTGAGCTACCGCTGATGTGAGTTACTGCCGATGTGAGGCGCCGGTCGGGGTGCCCCGACCGATCGGTCAGATGGCTGCGCCGACGGATCCGATCGCGTTCTCGAGTGCAACACCGGACGCGTCCCGCTTCGCGCCTGCATCGGGCAGTTCACGCAGCGACCCGTCGGCACCGACCGCGAGGGCCGGCGCTGAACCCACCCACGCCACCGAGAGGGTGTCCTCACCCTTGAGGAACGAATGCGCGCGCACGCCGCCGGTACCTCTGCCCTTGCCGGGGAACTCGGCGAAGACGCTGACCTTGGCTCGCCCCGGATCGGTGCCGGCGAGAACGCCCGACCCCGTGGACACCGTGACGACAACAGCGTGGTCTCCGGCGACCGATGTGAACGCGATGACCGCATCATCCGGCGCCAACGAGATTCCGGCCATCCCACCGGCGCTCGCTCCCTGCGGGCGCACGGCAGCGGCCGGGAATCGCAGCAGTCGGGCTCGCGCGGTGATGAACACCAGTTCGTCGTCGTCGCCGCTGTGGGCCGCGGCGACAACCACGTCCTTCGGCTTGAGCGTGATGACGTCCAACGACGGCCGCGCGGGCAACCCCCCGATCGCGAGGCGCTTGACCACTCCGGAGCGCGTGCCGATTGCGATCGGCCGGTCGGAGTCGAGGGCGACCAGAGCCACGATCCGCTCCGACCTGTCGGTCAGTCCGAGGTACTCCTCGATCCTCCGGCCCGCACCGAGCTGTACCGAATTGGCGGGAGCGACCGGCAGATCGACGGGAGAGAACCGGATGAGGCGCCCGGTACTCGTGATGGCGCCGACCTCACCGCGGCTGGTCGTGGTGATGTCCGATCGCAGCGCGTCGTGGCGGGTGCGACGCGCGGGGCGCACCAACTGCGCGCCGTCGGCGAGATCCACCCGCATCGCGCGGCCAGTGGTGGACAGCAGCACGCGGCACGGCAGATCCGCGATCTCCAGCACCGGCGCTGTCCGGCTCGACCGCGTCGTGGCAGCGCTCGGAGCCGCCTCGGTCAGCAGGGTGCGTCTCGGCGTGCCGAACCGCTCGGCCACTTCGTCCAGCTCGGTGGAGACCAGGAACCGGAGCCGCGCCGGGTCCGCGAGAAGCGTGGTGAGCTCCTCGATCTCGGTGCGGAGCTGATCGCGCTCGGCCTCCAGCTCGACGCGTGAGAAACGGGTCAGGCGCCGTAATCGCAGCTCGAGGATGTACTCGGCCTGCACCTGCGACAGGTCGAAGACCGACATCAATCTGGCGCGCGCCTGCTCCCCGTCGTCACTGGCGCGGATGACCTGGATCACCTCGTCGATATCGAGGATGGCGACGAGCAGACCGTCGACGAGGTGCAGGCGCTCCCGGCGTCGGTCGAGACGGAACCGGCTGCGCCTGGTGACCACGGAGGTGCGGTGGTCGAGGTAGACGCGGAGCAGCTCCCGCAGCCCGAGAGTGCGTGGACCGCCGTCGACGAGCGCGACCGCGTTGATGTTGAACTGCTCTTCCAGCGGGGTATGGATGTAGAGCTGCTCGAGTACCGCCTGGGGGCTGAATCCGGTCTTGATCTCGATGACCATCCGTAGCCCGTGGTTGCGGTCGGTGAAATCGTCGATATTCGAGATACCGGACAGCTTCTTCGACTGAACTCCGTCTTTGACCTTCTGGATGACGCGTTCCGCGCCGACCATGTAGGGCAGCTCGGTGATGACCAGGCCGCTCTTGCGGGCGGTGAGGTTCTCGATCGAGACCTTCGCGCGGGTACGGAAGCTTCCGCGTCCCGTCTCATACGCATCACGCACCCCGGAGAGCCCGATGATGGTGCCGCCGGTCGGCAGGTCGGGTCCGGGGACGAACGACATCAGCTCGTCGAGGCTCGCGTCGGGGTTCTCGAGCAGGTGTCGGGCAGCACCGACGACCTCGATGAGGTTATGCGGAGCCATGTTTGTCGCCATCCCCACCGCGATGCCGCTCGCGCCGTTCACGAGGAGGTTGGGGAACGCCGACGGAAGGACCGCCGGCTGCATGAGCGAGCTGTCGTAGTTCGGGACGAAGTCCACGACATCCTCGTCGAGGTCCGCGGTCATTGCGGATGCCGCGGGCGCCAAGCGCGCTTCGGTGTACCGCTCGGCGGCAGGTCCGTCATCGAGCGATCCGAAGTTGCCGTGGCCGTCGATCAGCGGCACGCGCATGACGAAGGATTGGGTCATCCGCACGAGGGAGTCGTAGATCGACGTGTTCCCGTGCGGATGCAGCTTGCCCATGACGTCCCCGACGACGCGCGCCGATTTCACGTGGCCGCGGTCCGGGCGGAGGCCCATCTCGGTCATCTGATAGAGGATGCGCCGCTGCACCGGCTTGAGGCCGTCTCGGGCGTCGGGCAGGGCCCGGGAGTAGATGACCGAGTAGGCGTACTCGAGGAACGAACCCTGCATCTCGCCGACGACGTCGACATCCTGGATCTTCTCGGTGGCCGGGATCCCCGGTGCGGACGTGCCGTCGACGGGTGGGGCGGGGGGAGTGGTCATAAGATCGAGCCCATGCTACCGGCCCGCAAATCGCACCGGTTCAGCCTCGCCGACGTGATGCCGTCCGCTCTCGCTTCCCTGCTCGGCCAGGACAATCCGCTCGGTCTCCGCGAGACGCGCAAAGTCGTGGTGGTGCTCGTCGACGGCATGGGCGCTCAGTCGTTGAGCGCCCGCGCCGGTCACGCGCGGACGCTGGCGCCCGCGCTCACCCGTGCGACCACCATCGGTGCGGGCTTCCCGACCACCACCGCCTCGGCCCTCGCCACGCTGATGACCGGCGCGGCGCCGGGCGAGCACGGACTCGTCGGGTATTCGGTGCTCGACAGCGCGAACGACAGGGTGGTCAACCAGCTGAGCGGATGGGACGACCGCATCGATCCCACGACATGGCAGCGGGTGCCCACGGTGTTCCAACGGGCGGCGAACGTCGGCATGCCGGCCTTTGTCGTCGGAAGCGAGCGATATCGCGACTCCGGCTTCACCCGCGCCGTGCTGCGCGGCGCCGAATACCGGGGCGGCAGCACCATCGCCGAGAGGGTCGCCGTCACACGTGAAGTGCTCGACTCGACCGACCGGGCACTGGTGTACCTCTACATCCCAGAACTGGACAGCGCCGGGCACGCCGAAGGCATTGCGTCGCAGGAGTGGACCGATGTGCTCGAGGAGGTCGACTCGCAGGTGACCACGCTCCTGGCCGGCCTCCGGCCGAGAGAGGGAGTGCTGGTGACCGCCGATCACGGGATGCTCGACATTCCGGCGCACTCCCACGTGCTCGTCGATGACGACCCCGCCCTGCTCGACGGTGTCCGCTTCATCGCCGGCGAACCGCGGTGCCTCCAGCTCCACCTCGATCCCCAGGCGGACGAGGGCCATCTGACTGAACTGCTCGACCGGTGGCGGGCCGCCGAGAACGACCGCGGCTGGGTCGCCAGCCGCCGCGAGGCCATCGACGCGGGCTGGTTCGGCGATCACGTCGCCGCAGAGGTCGAACCGCGGATCGGCGACATCCTGATCGCCGCGCGCAAGAACGTGGCCTACTACGACTCGAGGGTGACGGTGCGATCAGGCCGCTCGATGATCGGGCAACACGGATCGTTCTCGCCCGCCGAGATCGCGATCCCACTTCTCCGCTTCGGGTCGTACGCCTAGCCCACTCGTCGCGATGGTGGGATCTCCAGTGCGCTGGTGCACAGGCGACCTGCTCCGGCAGGATGCTCAGGCGGGGTCGTCATCCGACCGCGCTCCGAACACGATCTCGTCCCAGCTGGGCATCGCGGTCCTGCCCTTCTTCGCTGCGGCCCGCGGGGCCAGGGGCTGCGGAGCAGTGGTCGCGACACCGTCGTCGAACGGGTCGAGCGGGATGTCGACCAGATGCACGCGCCCGGTGTCGCGAGGGTCGAATGACCGGCCGTCGGTCTGAGGCGATCCGCTCGACGGATGATCGGACATCGGGTCGTCGTCGGTCCAGCTGCTGGCCGCCTCGCGCTCACCACGACGGCGCCGGAGAGCCTCGAGCAGGTCGGCCGTCTGAGTAGATTCGATCTCCTCGACCGGCGCACGCTTGATCGCGGCCGCAGCGACCTCCGGAGACGATTCCGAGATCCGACCGAAGAACGAGGCCTCGGCAGGCGCAGCGGTGTCGCGTCCCAGTTCTCCAGTCGTGCGCACGTCGAACGCGCCGCTGTCGAACCGGGATGAGTTCGAGGCGCGTTCATCGCCGCCGACCGCACGGAGCCGCGGGATCAGTCCGTTGGGGAGTTCGCCTTGCTGGGAAAGCGTGTGCGCCTCACCGTTGAGGGGAGCGAGAGCGGACTTCTTCGGTTCGTACCGCCACCTGGCGTCGTGGTCGATCTCGTCGGCGGTGAAGGCGAGTTTGACGACCCAGCCGCCCTCGGCTTCCTTCCAGCTTGCCCAGCGTTCGTCGGAGGCGCCCAGGTCATGCAGGCGGTCACGGATCACCGAGCCGAATGTGGATCCCTGGCTCATCGGGTCGATATCGAGCGCGGTATGCACCGGCACGTTCAACGCCGACTCGACGATGAACTCGCGCTCGGCGAGCACCGGGCCCTCGAACCGCTCCACATATTCCAGGGGAGCCCCGGTGAGCGCGGCGACGTCCTCGGCCGACATCCCCGCGCGGATCTGTGCCTGGATGTCGCGGGGAGCGGGCTTGCGCCCGGAGGCCGACGGCGGGGTGGCGCGACGCAGCGTGGACGTGAGCGTGTCGTCGATCGCGATGCGGAATCTGTCGCCCGACTCTGACGACAGCACGAGGGAGCCGTCCTCGACTCCGATGACTGCGAGATCTTGCATGCGAGGACCTTTCCGGCGGTATCGGACGTGGTCAACACTGCCACGCGACGGCCGGTTTCCCGGGAATAACACGGGCGTGCCGCGAGTTGTGGATTCAGCGCTGCAGGGGGCGTGTCGGGCGGTTTGCTATTGCCCATCCGATGATGCAAACTGTGGCCGCCCATTCGAGCACCACACGTGATGAACAGGACTATCTGAGGCATGGCAACCGACTACGACGCCCCGCGTAAGACCGACGACGACTCCGATTCGATCGAGGCGTTGAAGGAGCGGGTTCCGGACAAGATGTCCGGGGTCGTCGACGTCGACGACGCCGACAACCCCGGGGGTTTCGAACTGCCCGGAGCCGACCTGTCCGACCTCGATCTCGACGTCGTCGTCCTCCCGCCTCAAGCAGACGAATTCACCTGCGTGAGCTGCTTCCTCGTCAAGCACCGCTCGCAGATCGATCACACGGAGAAGCTCGGAGCGATCTGCATGGAGTGCGCGGCCTGACCCGTTCCGTGCCGGTTCCTCCTCCTCAAGCCTGAACTGTTCGCTTCGCGTCATCGAGGGCGGCGATGAGTCGCTCCGGATGACGAGTCGAGATGAGCCAGTAGGGAGTCGGATCGGCGGGATCATCGATGGTGATCTTGACCACCGGCGACACCCAGCCGCGGATCAACAACCACGCTCGCGCATCCATATGCCGGCCCCGCTCTAAAGTCGCGTGCTCGCCCCTGTGACCCGAGGCCTCTCCGGCGTATCCGATCGGCAGTCGGGCACGGCCGGCGACGAGCTTTCCTGAGGTGATCGTGATAACCGGTGATCCGATCATCAGCAGCGCGATGCACGACCCGAACAGAGCGATCGCCACGATGGTCCCGGCAGTCGTATCGATTGGGAGGAACACGAGCAGCGTGGCGGGAATCACGAGAGCGGCCGACGCGAAAACCCACGCCGAGGGCCACAACCGCTCGCGGTACAGCGGGCGGGCGGCGTCCGGCTGGACCGGATCGGTGGCTTCGGAGGGTGCGGGCACAGCCCCATTCGATCAGAGATTTCTGCACTACCCTCGACTCGTGCCGCAAACCGTCGACGTGCTCCTCGCTGCGGCGGGGGACTCGGCCCGGAGCTCATCGCCGCCCATCCCGGCCTATTCGCATCCTGGCGATGCCGGTGCCGACCTCCTGGCGGCAGAAGCGCTCGTCCTCGAACCAGGTGCAAGGGCGACCGTCGGGACAGGCGTATCGATCGCCCTACCCGACGGTCATGCCGCCTTCGTCATGCCGAGGAGCGGTCTCGCCTCCCGGCACGGCGTCACGGTCGTCAACAGCCCCGGCACGGTCGACGCCGGATACCGAGGCGAGATCCGGGTGACGCTCCTGAACACCGATCGAGACGTCTCCTATCGTGTCGCGATCGGCGACCGCATCGCTCAACTCGTCGTGATGCCCGTCTCGCGAGCTCGATTCGTACCCGTTCAGACGCTACCCGGAAGCCACCGCGGCCCGGCCGGATTCGGCTCGACGGGGTATCGCACCGAGACCACACAGCCAGGAGAATCCTCGTGACCGACGAACGCGCAGTCGACCGAACTGCCGACTCGCCCTCATCCGACCCGGTGTCCGCTGCCGACGTCGACCAGGAGAAGTCTGCTCCGATGGGACGCGGAGAGGACGGCCCCTTCGACGAGAGCGAGGCCAATCCGGTCCGGCCCTACGTCGACCTCGGTGGAGTGAAGATCCTTCCGCGGGAGGGTCTCCATCTGCGGCTCGAGGTCGAGGAGGGCAGCAAGCGGGTGGTCGCCGTAGCTCTCGACTACAAGGGCTCCACCCTCCAAGTGCAACCATTCGCCGCCCCGCGGTCGACCGGCCTCTGGCACGAGATCCGTCAGCAGATCGCCGATCAGATCAACAAGCAGGGCGGTTCCACGTCTGACGCGACGGGCGCATTCGGCCCGGAGTTGCTCGCCGAGATCCCCACCGTGGCCGCAGACGGGGCGAAGTCGACGCGGGTCGCCCGATTCATCGGCGTCGACGGACCACGCTGGTTCCTGCGCGGTGTTGTCGCCGGTGAGGGAGCGGTGGATGCCGCGGCGGGCGCACTCGTCGACGACCTGTTCCGCAGCGTCGTGGTCGTGCGAGGCGCTACGCCGATGCCGCCGCGCGACCTCATTCCGCTGCACATGCCCGGAGCGGCGACCGGCGCCGCGGCCGCAGCTCCCGGCACCCCGGCATGATCGAGGGTCGCGACCGAGAGGACGGTCCCGACCCGGGAGCCGATGCCGAGCCCGCTACCAGAGCGGAGCCCGCCGGCTCGGATCCGAGCTTCCGCGAGGCGTTCGCCACGATGATGCAGAGTTCGGGCATCGCGAGGGTGCGCCCGGGGGAGATCCCGACCGCATCGTCTCTCCTCGCCGCCGTCGGCGGAGTCCGCGGCCTGATCGAGTCGGTGCTGCCCAGTCTCGCGTTCCTGGTGCTCTTCACCGTCACGGGGCGGAACCTGCTGGTGTCTGTGCTCGTCCCGGTCGCGATCGCGATCGGGTTCGTCATCGCGCGAGCAGTGGTGCGCTCACCGGTGAGCCAAGCGGTGATCGGGCTGCTCGGCGTGGCCGTGTCGGCGGCGCTCGCACTGCTCACCGGGCGCGCGGAGGACAACTTCCTCCCCGGCATCATCATCAACTGCGTCTCCCTCGCCGTCGTGCTGATCAGCCTTCTGGTCAGGTATCCGGTGATCGGGCTGATCGTCGGCGTCCTGGCCAATGAGGGCCTCGATTGGCGCCGTGATCCAGCCAAGCGGCGCGTGCTGACCGTCGCGACGACGCTCTGGCTGGGCCTGTTCGCGATCCGCCTCATCGCGGAGGTGCCGCTGTATCTCGCCAGCGAGACGGAACTGCTCGCCGGGGTGAAGCTCGCGCTGGGTGTCCCGTTCTATGCGGTGATCCTCTGGGTCACCTGGCTGCTCGTCCGCACCGTCTACGCCCGGCCGTCCGATCCGATCGCGCGCACCGGCTGAGGTGTATATTTATCTTGATATCAAGATAGTTCTGCGGATCACGCGTTGCCGTCGGCTCGATCGCCAGTCGTAGGCTTGCCCTGCCGACCGCGCGATGAGGCGCGACTGCGATGCGTTGAATGACGGGCCGCGGGAACGGCGGATGCGAGCGAAGGAGTAGCGATGTCGACGGTCAACAGCTTCGATTCGAAGGACACCCTCACGGTCGGGTCGACCGAGTACGAGGTGTTCCGACTCGACCGGGTACCGGGTGCGGACCGCCTCCCCTTCAGCTTGAAGGTGCTGCTCGAGAACCTGCTCAGGAGCGAAGACGGCGCCAACGTCACCCGCTCGCAGATCGAAGCGATCGGGTCGTGGGACCCCGCGGCCGATCCCGACACGGAGATCCAGTTCACGCCGGCCCGAGTGGTCATGCAGGACTTCACGGGAGTCCCGTGCATCGTCGATCTGGCGACGATGCGGGAGGCTGTCGCCGAGCTCGGGGGAGACCCGACCAGGATCAACCCGCTCGCTCCCGCGGAACTCGTGATCGACCACTCCGTCATCGCGGACCTGTTCGGCACGGAGGACGCGCTGGAGCGCAACGTCGAGATCGAGTACGAGCGGAACGGGGAGCGCTACCAGTTCCTCCGCTGGGGTCAGACGGCGTTCGACGACTTCAAGGTGGTGCCGCCCGGCACGGGAATCGTGCACCAGGTGAACATCGAATACCTCGCCAGAGTCACCTACACCCGGTCGGTCGGCGGCGTGCTGCAGGCCTACCCGGACACGTGCGTCGGAACCGACTCCCACACCACCATGGTCAACGGTCTGGGCGTGCTCGGCTGGGGGGTCGGTGGCATCGAGGCCGAGGCCGCCATGCTCGGCCAGCCCGTCTCGATGCTCATCCCGAAGGTGGTCGGCTTCAAACTCGCAGGCTCCATCCCGACCGGCGTGACGGCGACCGATGTGGTGCTGACCATCACCCAGATGCTCCGCAAGCACGGTGTCGTGGGCAAGTTCGTCGAGTTCTACGGGCCCGGGGTCGCCTCGGTGCCGCTCGCGAACCGCGCCACGATCGGCAACATGAGCCCGGAGTTCGGCTCCACCGCGGCGATGTTCCCGATCGACGACGTCACGCTCGACTACCTGCGCCTCACGGGACGCAGCGAGGAGCAGGTGCGACTGGTCGAGGAGTACTCGAAGCTGCAGACGCTGTGGCATGATCCGTCCACCGAAGCCGCGTACAGCGAATACATCGAGCTCGATCTGAGCACGGTCGTCCCGTCCATCGCCGGACCGAAGCGACCGCAGGACCGGGTGGAGCTGAGCCGTGCGAAAGAGCAGTTCGAGATCGACCTGAACTCCTACGCCGCGGCCGGCCACACGAAGGTCGATGTCGCTGTCGAGGGCACCTTCCCCGCCTCGGATCCGATGGGGCTCACACCCCAGAACGAGAGCGAGGCGCAGGAGGACGCCCCTGTCGAGAGTTCGCGTTCGTACGCGAGCCACGCACCGGCCACCACCTCCCAGCCGACGAAGGTGACGCTGGGCGACGGCTCGGACTTCACGCTCGACCACGGTGCCGTCGCCATCGCCGCGATCACCTCGTGCACCAACACCTCGAATCCGTCGGTGATGCTCGCGGCCGGAATCCTCGCGCGGAACGCGAGCAAGAAGGGGCTCAAGTCCAAGCCGTGGGTCAAGACGACCCTCGCTCCAGGATCGAAGGTCGTCACCGACTACTACGAGAAGGCCGGCCTGACCGGCTACCTCGAAGATCTCGGCTTCTACACCGTCGGCTACGGCTGTACGACGTGCATCGGCAACTCGGGTCCGCTGCTCGACGAGATCTCGACCGCGGTGAACGACAACGACCTCGCGGTGACGGCCGTGTTGTCCGGCAATCGCAACTTCGAAGGGCGGATCAACCCCGACGTGAAAATGAACTACCTCGCGAGTCCGCCGCTGGTCATCGCCTACGCGCTGGCCGGATCGATGAACTTCGACTTCGACAACGACGCGCTCGGCACGGGCAGCGACGGCACCGAGGTCTACCTGAAGGACATTTGGCCGGATGCCGGGGAAGTGCAGTCGACCATCGACTCCTCGATCGACACGGAGATGTTCACCCACGAGTACGCGAGCGTCTTCGATGGCGACGAGCGGTGGCGTTCCCTGCCCACTCCCACCGGACCGACCTTCGAGTGGGACGCGGAGTCGACCTACGTGCGTAAGCCCCCGTACTTCGACGGCATGACCATCGAGACGACGCCGGTGACCGACATCCACGGCGCGCGAGTGCTCGCGAGGCTCGGAGATTCCGTTACCACCGACCACATCAGCCCCGCCGGCAGCATCAAGGGCGACAGCCCCGCGGGCCGCTATCTCGACGAACACGGCGTCGACCGGAAGGACTACAACTCCTACGGGTCTCGCCGGGGCAATCACGAGGTGATGATCCGCGGCACATTCGCGAACATCCGGCTGAGGAATCAGCTGCTGGACGGGGTCGAAGGCGGGTACACGCGGGACTTCACGACACCGGACGGGGCGCAGTCGTTCATCTACGACGCCTCGGTCAACTACCAGACGGCCGAGATCCCTCTCGTCATCCTGGGAGGCAAGGAATACGGATCGGGATCATCCCGCGACTGGGCCGCGAAGGGTACCAGCCTCCTCGGCGTCAAGG
>CAXTLO010000009.1:0-25978 GCA_964244965.1 uncultured Marisediminicola sp. | reverse complement strand
CCGGCCTGGATGAGCGCGACGCCGCCACCGGCGACGATGCCCTCTTCGACGGCCGCCTTGGCGTTGCGCACGGCGTCCTCGATGCGGTGCTTGCGCTCCTTGAGCTCGACCTCGGTCGCGGCACCCGCCTTGATGACGGCGACACCACCGGCGAGCTTCGCGAGGCGCTCCTGAAGCTTCTCGCGGTCGTAGTCGGAATCGGTGTTCTCGATCTCCGAGCGGATCTGCTTGACGCGACCGGCGATGGCGTCGGCGTCGCCGGCTCCTTCGACGATCGTGGTCTCGTCCTTGGTGATGACGACCTTCCGCGCGCGGCCGAGCAGGTCGAGGGTGGCGTTCTCGAGCTTGAGTCCGACCTCCTCGGAGATGACCTGACCACCGGTGAGGATGGCGATGTCCTGCAGCTGCGCCTTGCGACGGTCACCGAAGCCCGGCGCCTTGACGGCGACCGACTTGAAGATGCCGCGGATCTTGTTGACCACCAGGGTCGCGAGAGCTTCGCCGTCTACGTCCTCGGCGATGATGAGTAGCTGCTTGCCGCTCTGGATCACCTTGTCGACGATCGGAAGCAGGTCCTTGATGTTCGAGACCTTGCCGTTGACGATCAGGATGTACGCGTCTTCGAAGACGGCTTCCTGGCGCTCGGGGTCGGTGACGAAGTACTGCGACAGGTAGCCCTTGTCGAAGCGCATGCCCTCGGTGAGCTCGAGCTCGGTGCCGAAGGTGTTCGACTCCTCGACGGTGACGACACCCTCCTTGCCGACCTTGTCGATCGCCTCGGCGATGAGCGCACCGATCTCGGTGTCCCCGGCGGAGATCGACGCGGTGGCGGCGATCTCTTCCTTGGTCTCGACATCCTTGGCCTGCTCGACCAGAGCGGCGGTCACCGCGGTGACGGCCTTCTCGATGCCGCGCTTGAGGCTGATGGGGTCTGCGCCGGCCGCGACGTTGCGCAGTCCCTCACGCACGAGCGCCTGAGCGAGAACGGTCGCGGTGGTGGTTCCGTCACCCGCGACGTCGTCGGTCTTCTTGGCGACCTCCTTGACGAGCTCCGCGCCGATCTTCTCGTACGGGTCGTCGAGCTCGATCTCCTTGGCGATGGAGACACCGTCGTTGGTGATCGTCGGCGCTCCCCACTTCTTCTCGAGGACCACGTTGCGGCCGCGCGGGCCGAGTGTCACCTTGACGGCGTCGGCGAGGATGTTCAGGCCGCGCTCGAGGCCGCGACGGGCCTCTTCGTTGAAAGCAATGATCTTTGCCATGTGTGTTTCTCGTCCCTCCCGGACGTCGTAAAGCTGCAACACGGTTGGCACTCCTGTAACCGGAGTGCTAAACGATTCTGGCACTCCCCACAGGAGAGTGCAAGTGAGCGGTCCGCGCCGCGGGAGGGGCGTAGGGCGGTCAGCCGGCCGGCACCGTGTAGTCGGCGCCGATGACGACGGTGATCGGCGACTCTGGGTACACATCGCTCAACTGCGCATCGCCGGCGCCCAACGATTCGACCAGAGCGCGAGCGGCCCCCTCATCGGCGGCATCACGGTAGTACACGACGGTCGATTCGACGTCTTGCGTGGCGGCGTTCAGCCGAGCGCCCTCGGCGGAACGCCCGGCGCAGGGGCCGTCGGCGACCTCGTCGACTCCCGTGGCACCGCACCATCCGCCGGCGACGAGTGAATCGCCGACCGTGTTGGCCAGCAGCGGGGTCGTGGTGCCGTTGAGCACGGTGATCGAGACATCCGGATTCAGCACCGGAGCAGCAGTCTCGGGCACCGACTCGCTTGGCAGTGGCTCGGCCACGCCGCCTCCGCTGCCTGCCTCGGTGAAGGGCAGGTTGATCGAGTCGGAGAAGAGCGAGAGCCCGAGGATGCCGGCACCGACGAGCAGCCCGGTGGCCAGCGCGGCCCAGGCGAAGCCGACCCACCCGCGGCGCGACTTTCCCGGAGCCCGATGCGCACCGACGCGATCGATCCCGTCGGGAAGCGTGTCGAAGCGATCCGGTACGTATCTGGTTGCCATGACGTCCAAGGGTCCTAGAGGGGCCGGTGACTCTCTGGCGGCGGTGAGCCACCCGGCCGAGCGGCGCGAGCCGACATCCGCCCGTCCCGCACCCGCTGGAGTCTCCTCACCAGCATCGGGTCGTGCACGAGAGCCGCCGGGGAGTCGATCAGGGCGTTGAGCAATTGATAATACCGGGCGGCCGAGATCCCGAATCGAAGCCGGATGGCCTCCTCTTTGGCTCCCACATGACGCATCCGATCCCGCTCGAAGTCGAGAATGCTGCGCTCGCGCTCGCCCAGGACGGGGATATCGGATGACGCGCGCTCGCGTGCGGGTTCGGGAGGCACCATGGCGTGGCCAGCTTAGGAAGGCGCAGGCGTTGTGGAGCGGTGCAACGCCGTCCGGTGCGGATGCGACGGCGCATGTCGCGACACAGCCCCCACTCGCGTAGGTGCGGAACAATAGCCGCTCGACTCTCGTTGTCATACCCGTGAGACTTTTCAGTGGAAGGAAGAACAAGATGACCACCGAATCCAGCACCTCCGAATACACCGTGCAGAAGAGCGATGACCAGTGGCGGGAGGAGCTCGACCCGCAGCGCTATTCGATCCTCCGCAAGGCGGCGACCGAGCGCCCATGGTCCGGCGCACTGCTCGATGAGAAGCGCGAGGGCACCTACACCTGCGCCGCATGCCACGCGGACCTGTTCCCCAGCGGTACGAAGTTCGAATCCGGCTCGGGGTGGCCCAGCTTCTACGCCGCGATCGAGCCGGAGGCTGTGAAGCTGATCACCGACAAGAGCCTCGGGATGACGCGCACCGAAGTGGTGTGTGCCAACTGCGGCTCCCACCTTGGTCACCTGTTCGACGACGCGACCCAGACCCCGACCGGGGATCGCTACTGCATGAACTCGCTCTCGCTCGAGTTCACCGAGCAGGACAAGTAAGCATCGATTCTCGGATGGCCGCCGGACGTGTTCCGGCGGCCGTCAGCGTCTTCGGAGCGCACGCGAGGGCGTGGCCGCGATGAGTACCGCGACAAGCGTCAGCGCGGTGCCGGCGACCGTCGTCGTCGCGACGGGACGCTCAGCGACCGGCACGATCAGGTCGAGGGCGAGCGACATCACGAGCTGCCCCGCCACTGCCCCGAGGCCGAGCAGGAGTGCTCCGCTTCTGCCGATCACTACTACCGCGAGGCCGATGAACGCGACGCCGACCACTCCCCCGCTGTACAGAAGCGGATCGGAGGGGAAGCGCACGGTCCATCCGCTGACGGCGAGATGGATGCCGCAGGCGATCAGCAGCACGACGGTGCCGGCAAGGAAGTTGCCGAAGGTCGCCGTCAATGCCGACCCCGCCGCCACCCGCACCTGACCGTTCACCGCCTGCTGCCATCCGAGCCCCAGTCCGGCGATCAGCGGAAGCGCGAGCACCCACACCGGTACGTCAGCCGTGAGCTGCGACGACACAGACCACGCAACCGCGACCAACGCGAGCACCGAGCCCGTGAGCCGGGTGATGGTGACCGGCACCGGTGCCATCGATCCGAGGCCGGCGCGATCGACGAGGAGCCCTGAGATGGTCTGCCCGCACACGGTGGCGACGGTGAACAGGGCGACGCCGAGCACACCGGCCGTGAGCGACTGCGCGAGAACGAATGTGGCGCCGGCGGCTCCGCCGACCAGGTACCACCACGGCGTTTGTCCGGCGCGCACCGATCCGAGCACGCGAACCAGGCCGACGCGCCCTGGTCTCCAGACGGCGAGCGCGATGAGCAGGAGCAGGAGTCCTGAGCCGAACGACGTCACCGCGGCGACGTAGCCATCGCCGGATTCGGTGGCGAGGCCGCTGTTGATACGCGACTGCGCGGCGGTGAGTACGCCCACCAGGACGGCACCCGAGAGTGCGAGGAACAGCGGGATGCGAGGGCGGGACGACGGATGATCGCTGCCGTTAGCATGGATTGTCACGTACGCCTCCTTAGCTCAGTCGGCCAGAGCACCGCTCTTGTAAAGCGGGGGTCGTCGGTTCGAATCCGACAGGGGGCTCCGAAGGAGATCGCCGGACCACGGTCAGCGCATGGCTCGCGTCGGCCGTTTCCCACGCCATCGAGATACTCGCAAGTCACCCCATCCGAAGCGTCCCGCCGCGGGAAGCGCCTCCCTAATGCTCTCATCGGTGAATGCACGCGCTGGGCGCACGTCCAGCGGAGGCTCGGGCGCCCAGGGGGCTGGCTCACTCACGCCCTCTGCGAGCATCTGGGCCTGTGCCTTGGCGATGAGCGGGACGATCATCGTCCACTCGGTCACTTGGGCGAGGATTCGGATCGACCACACCGGCAGCGCGATGAAGAGCGGCTTCCTCCCGACCACCCGCGCGATCCGTCGGACGGCCTCTGCTAGAGGCAGTTCCTCTGCCCCCATCACGGCGACCGTCGAATGCGGGATTCGGTCTTCGGCAGCGGCGAGCAGCACGTCGACGAAGTCGTCGATGGGGATCGGGCGCACGCTTTTGCCATGGAATCCGACTGTTCCGAATACCGGCCAGGTCTTCACGGCCCGGCTGACGTGGTCGACCATGTGGTCTCCGTGGCCATACATCATCGAGGCCTTGAGGATCGTGTGTCGGATTCCCGACTGTCGAACCAGTTCCTCGGCAGCCCACTTCGTCTCGTGATAGGGCGAACCGCAATCCGGCCTGGCGCGCAGAAAGCTGACCATCACGATCCGCTCGACCCCCGCGCGTCTGGCCGCATCGACCATCGCCTGCGTTCCCTCGACATGCACGCGCTGGAAGGTCTGGTCACCGATCTCCCGGTTGATGCCCGCGGCGTGGACGACGACATCGCACCCGTCGAACGCGCCAGCGAGCGCATTCACGTCATCGATGTCGATACCGGTCCGCCGCGAGATGACGACGGTATCCGCCGGATCCAACCTCGCCGCGAGGTGGCCGCCGACGAAGCCCGTCCCTCCAGTGATCGCGATGCGCATTATCCACTCCTTGCCTATTTCGCTAAATTGCTTATTAGCGAGATAGTAGCTAGCAGTGGTGCTATCTTGCAAACATGGCAGATACCGCGACCGACATCTTCGCGGCCCTGGCCCACCCGACCCGGCGTCAGATTCTCCAAGACCTCAAGGACGGCGAGTTGGCCGCGGGAGAGATCGCAGCGAAGTTCACATCTTCCGGGCCGACCATCTCACGTCATCTCGGTGTGCTGCGTCAGGCCGGACTCGTCACGGAGCGCAGAGACGCCAACCGCATCCTCTACTCGTTGGTCAGTGAGCGTCTCGCCCTGTCGGTGGGTGACTTCCTGTCCACTGTGTGTCCGGAGCAGATCGTGCTCCGCGAGGTGCGAAAGCGCGGCACTTCGTCTAAGCGACCGACGGTCAGGCGGACTTCTCCAGCGGCGACGGCCGCAGATCCAGTCGGCGAAGCAGCTGGGCGTTGAGGGCGACGACGACCGTCGAGGCCGACATCAGCAGCGCCCCGATCTCCATGGGAAGAATGAAGCCGATGGGCGCGAGCACACCGGCGGCCAGCGGCACCGAGATCAGGTTGTACCCCGCCGCCCACCCGAGGTTCTGCGACATCTTGCGGTAGCTCTTGGCGGAGAGCTCGATCACGGAGAGCACCGATCGGGGGTCGTCGCTGGCGAGGATGACCCCGGCCGACGCGATGGCCACATCCGTTCCCGCTCCGATCGCGATGCCGACATCCGCCTGCGCCAGGGCGGGAGCGTCGTTAACCCCGTCGCCCACCATCGCGACCGTGCGCCCCTCGCCCTGCAGTTCGGCCACCTTCGCCGATTTGTCCTCGGGGTGCACGCCGGCGAAGACCCGAGCGATGCCGAGCTCCGCTGCGACGGACCGGGCGACCGCGTCGGCGTCGCCGGTGATCATGACGACCTGGATGCCGCGGAGGTGAAGCGCGTCGACCGCCTGACGTGATTCCTCCCGCACCTCGTCGGCGAGGCCGATCGCACCGACCACGTCGCCGTCGGCCAGCACGTGCAGAATGATCGCGCCCTGCTCCTTCCACCCTTCGGCTTCGTTCAGCGGCTCGACGCGATGCGACCGGAGCATCGCCGGTCCGCCGACGCTGATCTGCCGGCCATCCACCGTCGCGGTCACGCCGACGCCGCTGGTGGAGCGGAAGTCGGTGGCCGGGGTCCGCTGAAGCTCCCGGCTCCCGGCCGCCTCGACGATGGCCCTCGCCAGCGGGTGCTCGCTGTCGCTCTCCGCCGCCGCAGCCCACCCCAGCACCTGATCGCCGGAGACATCGCCGGTCGACGCGATGTGGGAGACGCTTGGCCGACCCTTCGTGAGGGTGCCCGTTTTGTCGAACAGCACCGTGTCCACCGTGCGCATGCTCTCGAGCGCAAGCCTGTCTTTGACGAGCACGCCCGCCCTCGCGGCGCGTTCGGTGGAGATCGACACCACGAGCGGGATGGCGAGTCCCAGAGCGTGCGGGCACGCGATCACCAGCACGGTGATGGTGCGGACGATGGCCTCATTCGGGCTGCCGACCAGCGTCCAGACGATCGCGGTGAGCACCCCGGCGGTCAGGGCGAACCAGAACAACCACCCGGCGGCCCGGTCGGCGAGCCGCTGCGCCGGTGATGACGAGTTCTGCGCATCGTTCACCAGGCGCTGGATGCCGGCGAGCGCGGTGTCATCGCCCACCGCGGTGATACGTACGCGGATGGCGGTGTCCGTCGCCACCGTGCCGGCGACCACCTGCGCGCCCGGCTCACGAGTGACCGGACGGGACTCGCCCGTGATCATGGATTCGTCGATGTCGGCGGTGCCGTCGACGACGACCCCGTCCGCGGGGATCCGGCTTCCCGGCCGGACGATAACCACGTCGTCGAGCCGCAGCTCCGAAGGTGTGACGGTCACGACCTCCGCACCCTCGATCCGTTCCGCCTCATCGGGGAGGAGTGCCGCGAGGGACTCCAACGCGCTCGAGGTCTGGGCGAGCGACCGCATCTCGATCCAGTGCCCGAGCAGCATGATCACGATCAGCAGCGCGAGTTCCCACCAGAAGTCGAGCTCGGCGTCGAGCAGACCGAGGCTGGACCCCCACGAGGCGATGAAGGCGACGCTGATCGCCATGGCGATCAGAAGCATCATGCCCGGCGCGCGCGTGCGCACCTCGCTCACCGCCCCGGCGAGAAACGGTCGGCCGCCCCAGACATACATGACGGTACCCAGCACCGGGGAGACCCAGGTGAGCCAGCCCCGGTCGGGGAGGTCGTATCCGATGATCATCGAGAACATGCGGCTCGATCCCACCACTGGGATAGCGATCACCAGCATGATCCAGAACAGGCGACGGAACTGTCCGACGTGGTCGCCATGGCCCTCGTGCCCACCGACGGTGGCCTGATGATTGGCGCCGTGATCGACGGCATGGTGCATGGTTGTCATGGCGGAAGACTATACCCTTGGGGGGTATACTTGGAATCATCCGAGGAAGGAATCCATGAGCGATCACACACCCCAAGTCGGGTACGTCGACAACAAGAGCGATCTGCTCAAGCGGCTCCGCCGCGCCGAGGGCCAGGTCCGCGGCATCCAGCGCATGGTGGATGACGAGGTGTACTGCATCGACGTGCTCACCCAGGTATCCGCGGTGACGAAAGCCCTCGAGACGGTCGCCATCGCCCTGGTGCAGGACCACCTGTCCCACTGCGTCGCCGAAGCAAGCGCCCAGGGCGGCGCCGTCGCCGACGCCAAGATCAAAGAAGCATCCGACGCCATCGCACGGCTCGTGCGCTCCTGAGCCGTACCCAAACAGAACGGAGAACCACATGCCCACCACCGATCCCGGCACCGACCCGATCGTCCGTGCCCACTACGGAGTCGACGGCATGACCTGTGACCACTGCGTCGCGAGCGTCAGCGAAGAAGTCGGCGCGATCGACGGCGTCGACGATGTGCGTATCGACCTCCAGGTCGGCGATACGTCGCGGGTGATGGTGGTCAGTGCGATTCCCATTGCCGTCGAGCGCGTCCGCGCCGCCGTCACCGAGGCCGGATACACCATGGTCGATTCGAAGTGACGACCGAAGTCGACCTCGATCTCGACATCGGGGGGATGACCTGCGCCTCCTGCGCGACACGGGTGGAGCGCAAGCTCAACCGGATCGACGGCGTGACGGCGAGCGTCAACTACGCCACCGAGAAGGCGCGCGTATCGGCGAACGGTGTCGAAACCGCCGCGCTGATCGCTGCCGTCGAGTCGGCGGGGTACACCGCGACCGTGCCGTTACCCGAGAGGACCGGAGCGGACACCCCGGTCGACCAACGCGAGTCGGAGACATCCGCACTCCTCCGCCGTCTCGTCATCTCTGCGGCGCTGGCGATCCCCGTCGTGCTGATGTCGATGATCCCGGCTCTGCAGTTCCCCAACTGGCAATGGCTCGCCCTCACCCTCGCCGCCCCGGTGGCGGTCTGGGGTGCGTGGCCGTTCCATCGTGCGGCGGCCGTGAACCTGCGCCATGGGGCAGCGACGATGGACACGCTGATCTCCGTCGGCGTGCTCGCGGCTTTCGGATGGTCGCTGTACGCGCTGTTTCTCGGGGACGCGGGCATGTCGGGGATGACCATGACCTTCGAGTTGTTCGTCTCTCCCGGTTCGGGCTCCGACGAGATCTACCTCGAGGTCGCGGCGGCCGTGACCGTGTTCATCCTCGCGGGCCGGTACGTCGAGGCGCGGTCGCGACGGGAATCGAGTGCTGCACTCCGTGCCCTGCTCGAGTTGGGCGTGAAGGATGCCACGCTCCTGCGTGACGGGGTCGAAGCGAGCGTGCGAGTCGATTCCCTCGTCCCCGGGAATCAGATAGTCGTACGACCGGGCGAGAAGATCGCGGCCGACGGGTTGATCGTGGAGGGGTCATCCGCTGTCGACCGGAGCATGCTCACGGGAGAGTCGGTGCCGGTCGAGGTGACTGGAGGCGATCGCGTCACCGGCGCCACCGTCAATGTCGGCGGTCGCCTCGTGGTCGAAGTCACGCGTGTCGGCGCCGACACGGAGCTGGCACGGATGGGCCGTCTCGTCGAGGACGCGCAGACCGGCAAGGCCGAGGTGCAGCGGCTCGCCGACCGGGTGTCCGCGGTCTTCGTGCCCGTGGTCATCGGCCTCGCGATCCTCACCTTCATCGGCTGGGCGGTGTTCGGACCGTCGATCGACCTCGCCTTCACCGCCGCGGTCGCGACGCTCATCATCGCCTGCCCGTGCGCGCTCGGCCTGGCGACGCCGACCGCGCTGCTGGTGGGCACCGGCCGGGGGTCCCAACTCGGCATCCTCATCCGCGGACCGCAGGTACTCGAGCAGACTCGTCGCGTCGACACCATCGTGCTCGACAAGACCGGGACTGTCACCACCGGGTCGATGAGCGTTACCGGCGTACTGGCCGTCGCCGGCGAGAGCGACGCCGACGTGCTCGGGGCCGCCGCGTCGGTGGAGAACGCATCCGAGCATCCGGTCGCCCGCGCGATCATCCGTGCGGCCGCTCAGCGCGACGTCGTTCTGGAGCGGTTCGAGTCCTTCGCCAACGACGCGGGCTCAGGGGTGCGGGCGACCGTCGGCGGGCGTCTCGTCACCGTGGGACGCCGGCTGTGGACCGAGCAGGAGTGGTCGCTGGCCCTTCCCGAGGCACTGAGCGCTCGCGTGGACGACGCCGAATCCGACGGGCGCACGGTGGTGGTGGTCGCCTGGGACGGAGCTGTGCGCGGAGCGATCGTCGTCAGCGACGTGGTCAAGCCGAGCAGCGCCGATGCGGTCGCCCGATTCCTGGCGCTCGGGCTGCACCCGGTGCTGCTCACCGGCGACAACGCGGGAGCGGCCGCATCCGTCGCCCGCGAGGTGGGCATCGCGGATGTGAGGGCGGGCGTGACGCCAGCCGGCAAGCTCGACGTGGTGCGACAACTGCAGGCCGACGGCCGCGTGGTCGCAATGGTCGGCGACGGGGTCAACGATGCGGCGGCCCTCACAGCGGCGGACCTGGGCATCGCCATGGGAGCAGGGACGGATGCCGCCATCGCAGCAAGCGACATCACGGTGATGAGCGGCGACCTGGTCGTCGTCGGTGACGCGCTGCGACTGGCGCGCCGTACGCTCGGCGTCATCAAGGGCAACCTGTTCTGGGCGTTCGCCTACAACGTCGCGGCCATCCCGCTCGCGATGGCCGGGCTGCTGAATCCGCTGCTCGCGGGTGCGGCGATGGCTCTGTCGTCGGTGTTCGTGGTGACGAACAGCCTCAGGCTGCGAGGATTCCGCGGCTCGCTGACCACGGCCGCCTGAGTCAGGAGTCCTTTCGGATCCACCGGAACGTGAGTCGACTGGCGATCACGCCGACGACCAGCCAGATCCCGAGAATCAACGCGACTCCGGGAAGGTTCCAGTCGCCGGTCTGCTCGACCGCAGCGAAACTCTCGGGCAGGATGACCGATCTCATCCCCTGGGCGATCCACTTCAGCGGGAAGACGGATGCCACGTTCTGCAACCAGTCCGGCAGCAGGTCGAACGCGAGGTAGACGCCCGATATGAACTGCAGTACGAGCACGATGGGGACGATCACCGCGGTCGCGCTCTTCCCCGTGCGCGGAACGCGGGATAACGCGATTCCCAGCACCGCGGAGGTCGAGATCCCGAGCAGGTAGACCCAGGCGAAGGTGACCCACTTCTCCGGCTCGGTCGGCAGTTGCACGTCGAAGGCGAACCGGGCGACGAGCAGCAGGATGACGAGCTGCAACAGCGACGTGGCGAGCACCTGCCCGAACTTGCCGATGAAGTACGACAGCACAGGGAGAGGCGATCCTGCGAGACGCTTCAGCGTGCCGTCGCTCCGTTCGCCGGCTATGTCTACCGCGAGGTTCTGCACACCGCTCAGCAAGATGCCCGCGGCGATGAGCCCGGGTAGGTAGAACGTGCCCTGATTGACGCCGCCGGCGCCATCGGGTGCCGCGCCGACGTCGCCAAGACCCGAGAAGGCGACCGCGAAGATCGCGAGCATGACGATAGGGAAGAGGAACGTGAAAAAGAGCGTGTCGCCCTGTCTGAAGTAGACCCTGGTCTCGTAGACCGCACGGCTGACACCGAGGCGCAGCGTGCGCGACAGCGCGTTCACGGGCGGCTGCGTCGTCGTCGCGGTCACGCCACCGCTCCTTCGCGGGCACCGGGTGCCGCGTGTGCCTCCACGAGCCCGAGGTAGATGTCCTCCAGGCTCGGCTGGATCAACTCCACCCCCGCGGGCTCACCGCCGGTCTCCCGGTGCAGACGCGCGACGAGCGCCGCGGGTTCGGTGGTGCGCACCTCGTGAGCACCGTTGCCGTCCCGCCACCTCACCACGGGAGTTCTGGCGTCCGCGCCGCCGATCTCGTGGATCATGCCGATATCGATGAGCTTTCCGCCCGCGATGACTCCGGCTCGATCGCTCAACTGCGCGGCTTCGTCGAGATAGTGGGTGGTGAGCAGGATCGTGACGCCGTCGCTCTTCAGCCCCCGGATCAGCTGCCAGAAGTGCCGCCGTGCCTCCGGGTCGAAGCCGGTCGTGGGCTCGTCGAGGAAAAGGAGCTCGGGCCGTCCCACGACTCCCAGCGCCACATCCACCCGCCGTCGTTGTCCGCCGGACAGATTGCGGAGGCGCGTACGGGCCTTCTCGGTGAGTCCGACCGCCTCGATCACCTCGTCTACGTCACGCGGATTCGGGTAGAACCCCGCGAAGTGCGCGAGCTGTTCGCGCACCGTGACGTCGCCGCTCTCCCCCGAGCTCTGCAGCACGATGCCCAGCCGCGCCTTCCAGTCGACGCCTCCGCGCTGCGGATCGATTCCCAGGACGGTGACCTCGCCGCTGCTGCGGTCGCGGTAACCCTCGAGTATCTCGATCGTCGTGGACTTGCCAGCGCCGTTCGGACCGAGTAGCGCGAAGGTCTCCCCGCGCGCGATGTCGAAGGTGACCCCGTCGACGGCCGCCGCCGAACCGTAGGTCTTCCGTAGGTTGCGGACACTGACTACCGGATCGGATGCTCCCATGGGTACATAGTGCCGTGCGGCGCCACCCGGGCAACAGACCGAGCGTCTAGGGCGTCGCCGACGGGGAAGGAGATGGCGACGGAGAGGCGTTCTCCTCAGCGAAGGCAGCGCTGTCGGCCTCGGCGATGAACCGCGTGAACGACGTCTCGTCGTCGACGGGACCGTCGTACAACTCGCCGTTCACGAGCACCCGGGGAGTCCCGAAGGCGCCGTCCTCGTCTTCAAGAGCTCGATCGGAGGCCGCACGTTCGGTCGCCGCAGCCACCCAGTTCTCGAAGCGTTCGTCGGTGATGCAGTCGCTGATGCGTTCGTCGGTCGCGCCCGCATCCTCGACCAGCCCGACGAGTTCCTCGTCGGTGAGGCCCTCGGTCTGCTCCTCGGGTTGCTGCTCGAACAACGCGGCGTTGACGTCGTAGTAGCTGTCGGGGGCGTAGTTCGCGACACATGCTGCGGCGTTCGCTGATCGGGTGGAATAGCGGGACCCCGCGGAGGCCCGGTCGAGGATGGCGACCGGCTTGTACTCGACCGTGGCCACACCCTGCTCGACGAGATTCGCGATCTGATCCGCGTTGGTCTCCTCGAAGACCTGACAGAAGGGGCACTGGTAGTCCAGGTAGATCTCGATGGCGATCGGGTCGCCCTCGGCGGGGGCGGAGCGTATCGGCTCCTCGCCCGCCTCGAGTGCCGGCGTGCTCTCCGCCGCGAATCCCTGACCGATGACGATGCCGTCGCTGGCCATGTTCAGCGGTCCAGACGCGGGCGGGCGGATGGAGCTGATGATGATCAGCGTCACCACCGCGACGATGCCGAGGGCGACGATGATGAGCCCCCCTTGGAGGAGGGCCCGATTACGCCTCTCCTTCTTCTGCTGCCCGACGCGGAGTTGCCGAGCCTTCTCGCGTGCGGCGTCGCGTCTCTGGTTCTTATTGAGACGATCGTCGCCCGTACCGCCGATAGTCATCTGACTCCACCCTGGATCGAATTGCCGACCCAGCCTACCGACGGCCGCTGAGCGGCTCTCGCCCCAGAACGGGGAGCCGGTGGCATAATGAGGTCAGGTGGGCGTCGTCGCCCGCCGGGGCGACGGTGTTGCCCTATCCATCACGACGGATCGTCCGGCACGTACCTGCCGGTGAAGGAGAGAACTACAACCATGGCAACAGTCACGTTCGACAAAGCCACCCGCCTCTACCCCGGCTCGACGAAGCCTGCGGTGGACGCGATCGATCTGCATGTCGCAGACGGCGAGTTCCTCGTTCTCGTCGGCCCGTCCGGGTGCGGCAAGTCCACCACCCTGCGCATGCTCGCGGGCCTCGAAGAGGTCAACGAGGGCAACATCCTCATCGGCGACCGCAACGTCACCGATGTCCCGCCGAAGGACCGGGACATCGCGATGGTGTTCCAGAACTACGCGCTGTACCCGCACATGACCGTCGCCGAGAACATGGGCTTCGCCCTGAAGATCGCCGGCGTCAACAAGGACGAGCGCGCCACCCGCGTACTCGAGGCCGCCAAGCTGCTCGATCTCGAGCCCTACCTGGCTCGCAAGCCCAAGGCCCTGTCCGGCGGCCAGCGCCAGCGCGTTGCCATGGGCCGTGCAATCGTGCGCCAGCCCCAGGTGTTCCTCATGGACGAGCCGCTGTCGAACCTCGACGCCAAGCTCCGTGTGCAGACCCGCACCCAGATCGCATCGCTGCAGCGCCGCCTCGGCGTCACGACCGTCTACGTCACGCACGACCAGACGGAGGCGCTCACCATGGGAGACCGCATCGCGGTGCTCAAGGACGGCGTGCTGCAGCAGGTCGGCACCCCGCGCGACCTGTACGAACACCCAGAGAACGTCTTTGTCGCCGGCTTCATCGGCTCCCCCGCCATGAACCTCTTCGAAGCCGACATCGTGGAGGACGGCATCGCCTTCGGCAGCACCGTCGCCCGAGTCGACCGCGAGACGATGGGCACCACCACCGGCGCTAAGGCCATGATCGGTGTACGGCCCGAAGACCTCGCGGTCTCCACCTCCGGCGAGGGTCTGCCCGTCGAGGTCGACGTGGTCGAGGAGCTCGGCGCCGACGGCTACCTCTACGGTCACACCGATGTGCACGGGAAGCGGGTCGACGTCGTCGCCCGCGTCGACGGCCGCATCCACCCCAACGCCGGGGACCGGGTCTTCATCCTCCCGGAGCCGAACCACATCCACGTGTTCGACGTGGAGTCGGGCCGTCGGCTGAGCAAGCCGGTCGTGGTCTAGCATCACCCGCTGATCGAGCCTGCCGAGATCTCGACGATCTCGGCAGGCTCGTTCTGTAACCGCCGGCATCAGCACCGATAGGCAGGACATCATGAGCGGATCGCTCAACATCACTTCGGCCATCGTGGATCCCGCGCTCCTCGACCTGCCGTGGAGTCGTCCTCTGGACACCTGGCCCGACGAGACCATCGCCGCACTGCCGAAGGGCATCTCGCGTCACCTGGTGCGCTTCGTGCACCTGAGCGGGTACGTGATCGCGATCAAGGAGACTTCGGTCGAGCTCGCCCGGCGCGAGTACGAGATGCTCCGTACGTTGCAGCGACTCGAGATCCCCTGCGTGGACCCTCTCGCGGTGATCACCAATCGCACGGATGACGACGGCGAAGTGCTAGAGGCGGTGCTGGTGACCCGGCATCTCAAGTTCTCCCTGCCCTACCGTGCGCTGTACTCCCAGACCCTGCGGCCCGACACCGCGACCCGACTGGTCGACGCGCTGGCCGTGCTGCTGGTGCGACTGCACATGATCGGGTTCTTCTGGGGTGACGTGTCGCTGTCGAACACTCTGTTCCGCCGCGACGCGGGAGCGTTCAGCGCGTATCTCGTCGATGCGGAGACCGGGCAGTTGTACAACGGCCTCTCGAACGGGCAGCGCGAGAACGACCTCGAGATCGCGCGCGTGAACATCGCGGGCGAGCTGCTCGACCTCGCGGCCGGCGGGCGCACCGATGAGATGCTCGATCCCGTGCAGGTCAGCGACGGGATCGTCGCGGCGTATCGCACGCTGTGGACCGAACTGACAGGCTCGGAGTCGTTCTCGTCATCCGAGCGCTGGCGTATCAGTCAGCGCGTCGAACGGCTCAACAATCTCGGCTTCGACATCGAGGAACTCGCGATCAAGACCGATGATTCCGGTACCCAGGTGCGCATCCAGCCGAAGGTGGTGGATGCCGGGCACCATTCGAGGCGCCTGCTGCGACTCACCGGGCTCGACGCGCAGGAGAACCAGGCTCGCCGTCTGCTGAACGATCTCGACTCCTACCGCGCCACGACGCGACGGCAGGACATCGACGAGGAGATGGTTGCGCACGAGTGGCTCGCGACGGTGTTCGAACCGGTGACCCGCGCCATACCGAAGGATTTGAAAGGGCGGTTGGAGCCGGCGGAGATGTTCCATCAGATGCTGGAACACCGCTGGTTCATGTCGCAGAACGAGAGTCGCGAGGTGCCGCTGGCCGAAGCGGTCAGCTCCTACATCGATAAGGTGTTGCGGCACCGTCGCAACGAGGCGACAGTCATCGATCCGCCGACCGGCACGTACACCCTGCCCTTGGACGCCGTGGACGAGGACGACTGGCGCACCCGCGTCTGACGTCGCCGCTTACAGTCGTCGTCGCTCACAGGCGTCGGCGATCACTGGTCAGAGATCACAGGCGCGCTCGGAGGCTACAGGTTGAGGTCTCCGTAATTGGCCGGCATGGTCTGGTCGTCCGGCACGACATTGTGCGGCGAGGTCATCCGCATCATCCGCTCGCGCATGTACATCACCGCGTCCGCGTTGTCGGGCTCGGGGAGTACCGATTCCGTGCTCTCGGCCATCAGGCTCGCGCCGCCGCCGAGCAGGAACGTCGCCTCGACCTCGTTGCCATCGATGCCGATGGAGCGGAGGTGCACGGTGTCCGCCGACCCGCGCTGGCCGAGCAGCGACGCGTACTCCAGCAGCAGGTCCGCGGCGACATCGCCTACCAGGAGTGACTTGTCAGCGAAGGTGATGTGCTTCATACCCATATGGTACGAGACACTCCGCACCACAGATCAGCCCTTGACTCGGTATCCGGGAGCCGCAAGATCCGAACTCACCCGGCGGCGCGGAGCTTGGCGATCTCGTACAGGGTGACGGATGCGGCGATCCCGGCGTTCAGCGACTCGGTCGACGAGGAGATCGGGATGGACACGACCGCGTCGCAGGTCTCCGTGACCAGACGCGACAGGCCCTTCCCCTCGCTGCCGACCACGACCACCAGCGGCTCATCGGCCCAGGACAGGCCGGGCAGCGTCACATCGCCGCCACCATCGAGTCCGAGTACGAATACGCCGCGCTCCTTGAACGCTTTGAGCGTCTGGGTCAGATTCGCGGCCATGGCCACCGGTGTCCGCGCCGCCGCTCCCGCCGATGTCTTCCACGCCGACGCGGTCAGGCCGACCGACCGCCGCTGCGGCACGATCACGCCCTGACCGCCGAATGCGGCGACGGAACGGATGATCGCACCGAGGTTGCGCGGATCGGTGATGCCGTCCAGCGCGACCAGCAGCGGCACCTGGCCGCGCGACCGAACCGCATCGAGCAACTCGATCGGATGCGCGTAGTCGTAGGCGGGGACCTTCAGCGCCACGCCCTGGTGCACGGAATCGAAGCCGGCGAGACGATCCAGCTCCGGCCGCATCACCTCGAGGATCGGCAGTCCGCGCTTCGTGGCGAGGTTGAGGATCTCCTTCACCCTGTCATCGACTTCGATGCGTGTCGCGACGTACAGCGTCGACGCGGGGATCTTGGCGCGCAGTGCCTCCACTACCGAATTGCGTCCGGTCACGACCTCACCGACGCTGCCCGATCCGGAGTCGGCGTTCTTCCGGCGCTGCGGTTGCCGCTGCCCGGCGTCCCGACTCTGCTCGGTGCGGCCACCCGCAGCGGTGTACCGGTCCTGGGCCGCCTTGCGCTTGCCGGCCGGGTGGTACGGGCGGTCCTCGGCTTTCGGGGTCGGCTTGCGCCCCTCGAGAGCCTGCCGCCCCTGTCCACCCGATCCGACCTGCGGCCCCTTGCGGGTCTTCCGCACGGCGCCTGCTCGGGGCTTGTTCGCGCCACTGCTTCTCATTCGAGACTCCAACTCGACCCACTCGGGCCGTCTTCGATTCGGATGCCCGCTGCCGCGAGTCCATCCCGGATGCGGTCGGCGGCCGCGAAGTCGCGTCGCGACCGTGATTCGTCCCGCTGGGCGAGGAGAGTGCCGACGAGAACGTCGAGCGCGTCATCCGCCTTCGACTCTGTCGACTGCTGCCAGTGCGGACTGAGGGGGTTGATGCCGAGCACCTCGGTCATCGCGACCACCTCACCGCGAGCGCGGGCCGCCTCGCGGAGGTCGTCATCGTCGAGCGCCGCGTTGCCGGCGCGTACCCGGTCATGCAGCACGGCGAGCGCCTGCGGCACCGCGAGATCTTCGTCCATGGCGGCAGCGAACTCCTCCGGCACGAGTTCGGTGCCGGTGAATCGAGTGTTCGCCAGACGCTTCTCCGAGCGGCTGAGGAACACCTCGATGCGTTCGAGAGCCGCTTCGGCCTCGGCGAGCACACCGTCGTGGTAGTCGAGTGTCGAGCGGTAGTGCGCGGCGCCGAGGTAGTACCGCACGACCAGCGGGTCGGCTGCGCGCAGCATCTCGGACGCCATCAGCGAGTTGCCGAGCGACTTCGACATCTTCTGCCCGCCGATGTCGACCAGGCCGTTGTGCACCCAATACCTGGCGAATGGGCGCCCTGCCGCGGTCGACTGCGCGAGCTCGTTCTCGTGGTGCGGGAAGCGCAGGTCGAGTCCGCCGCCGTGGATGTCGAACTCGTCGCCGAGGTACCTCCCCGCCATCGCGGAGCACTCGATGTGCCAACCCGGCCGGCCAGCACCCCACGGCGCGGCCCACGATGCCGACGCAGGCTCGTGCGGTTTGGTGCCCTTCCAGAGCGCGAAGTCGCGGGGGTCCCGCTTCGCCCGCGGGTCGGAGTCGGCCGTGGCCGCCATGTCGTCGGCGCGCTGCCTGGTGAGTTCCCCGTATGCCGGCCACGATGCGGTGTCGAAGTACACGTCCCCCGACTCGTCGGCGGCGGCGTAGGCGTGACCGGTTGCGATGAGTTCGGCGATCAGGTCCTGCATCTGCTGCACGCTCGCCGTGGCGCGCGGCTCGTAGGTCGGCGGGAGGACACCCAGCGCCTGGTAGTTGGCGGTGAACTCCAGCTCGATCCGGTATGCGAGAGCCCACCACGGCTCGGTGTTTGCGACGTCCGAGTCTCCGTTGTCGCCAGCTGCCTGCGCGTTCGCGAGGATCTTGTCGTCGACGTCGGTGACGTTGCGCACGAGTGTCACGTGGTAGTCCCGGTGCCGGAGCCACCTGGTCCAGATGTCGTAGACGAGAGCGGACCGGAGGTGCCCGATGTGAGGACCGGATTGGACCGTCGGCCCGCAGACGTAGATGCCGACCCGTCCCGCCACGAGTGGGATGAAGTCCGTCACGGCTTGAGTCCGCGAGTCGTAGAGTCGCACGGTCACCGGTCGAGCCTATCCACGGCGGGCGCGGCGACAGGCCGGACGAGCGCGGTCGCGATCACCGCGACACCCTCGCCACGACCCGTGAAACCGAGCCCGTCCGTCGTGGTGGCCGAGAGGCTGACCGGAGCGTCGAGGACCGCGCCGAGCACGGCTTCGATCTCTTCGCGGCGCTGCGCCATCCGCGGCCTCCTCGCGATGACCTGAACGGACACGTTGCCGATCGCCCAGCCGGCATCGCGCAGCAGCGCGGCGGTCGCCGTGAGGAACACCTCGCCATGCGCTCCGGCGAACACCGGATCGTCCGTTCCGAATCGGGACCCGATGTCCCCGAGCCCCGCTGCCGAGAGCAGGGAGTCGCAGATGGCGTGGCTTACCGCGTCGCCGTCGCTGTGCCCGGCCAGACCCGGCTCACCGGGCCAGTGGACGGCACCGAGCCACAGCGGGGCGTCATCGTCGTAGGCGTGCACGTCGATGCCGACGCCGGTGCGGCTCTCGCGTGCCACGGGGCTCGTCGCCGGTGCCGGCGCTAGCGCCGCTGTCGCTGCCTCCGTTGCCGTTGCCGGCGCTGCCGCCGTCGCTGAGGGTGCGAGCAGCGATTCGGCACGGCGCAGGTCCCACGCGGTGGTGATCTTGAACGCCAGCGGGTCGCCGGCGACGACCGAGACCGCCCCGCCGGACGCGGCGAACAGCGCCGCGTCGTCGGTGTACTCCGCCTCCGCTTCCGCATAGGCCCGGGCGAGCGCCGCACGCGGGAAGCCCTGAGGGGTCTGCACCGCCACGAGCTCGCTGCGATCGACCGTGCCCGTGACCCGGCCCGCCGCATCCGTTCGCTTCACCGTGTCGCTGACCGGCAGGACGGGGATGACGCCGGCGCCGCTCGTGATGACGCTGGCGGCGACGGAGTCGAACATCGCCGCCGGTGTCAGGGCCCGCGCGGCGTCGTGCACGAGGACGGTCTCCACCGCCGCGGGCATCGCGGCCAGTCCCGCCGCGACCGATGCCTGCCGGGTAGGCCCTCCGACGGTGATGGCGACAGCGGATGCTGCGACACCTGCAACGCGCGCGGCGAGGTCCGATGCCAGCTCGACGTAGTCCGCCGGTACGACTACGACGACGGAGGCCTCGCGTTCCATCCCGAAGACGGACTGCAGAGAGCACTCGAGGATGGTCGATGCGCCGACGGCGACGAACGCTTTCGGCGCGCCCGCGGAGAGGCGGGTGCCGCTGCCGGCCGCGACGACGATGACTCCGATGGACGGAGTGGTCACGTGCGGTCCTCCGGTCGGCGAATGCTCGCGCTTCAGGAAGCGAGGACCTCGTCGAGGACGGTCGATGCCTTCTCCTCGTCGGTCTTCTCTGCGAGAGCCAGCTCGGAGATCAGGATCTGACGCGCCTTCGCGAGCATGCGCTTCTCCCCGGCTGAGAGGCCCCGATCCTGGTCGCGGCGCCACAGATCGCGGACGACTTCGGAGACTTTGATCACGTCGCCAGAGGCGAGCTTCTCGAGATTTGCCTTGTACCGACGTGACCAGTTGGTCGGCTCCTCGGTGAACGGGGCGCGGAGCACTTCGAAGACCTTGTCGAGGCCTTCCCTGCCGATGACGTCGCGCACGCCGACCAGGTCGACGTTGTCGGCGGGCACCTCGATCGTCAGGTCACCCTGGGTGACGTTGAGCTTGAGGTACATCTTCTCTTCGCCCTTGATGACCCGAGTCTTGACTTCGGTGATGGTTGCGGCGCCGTGGTGGGGGTAAACGACGGTTTCGCCGACCTCGAAAATCATCTGATGGAGCTCCATTCTGCGACCAGCAGTCTACCACAGCGATTTCTCAGTTATCCCGGGAGGGCGGGGTCCGCCCGGCGGCATGCATGCGAAACGGTAGGGTGAAGACGCCATAGGCTGCGCCCGGGACGAGCCCGGCGGAGCCTCCCGACCCCACACCTCCGGAGGGCCCGTGAGATCGCGCGCGACATCCATCGGCCTCGCCGCCGCTCTCCTGATCGGCCTGTCCGGGTGCACGTTCACGGCACCTCAGACCGTCCAAGCCGAGTACGACCCGAGCGACGGCTTCGGCACCGTGGTCGGCGACCTCGAGGTCGAGAACGCCCTCCTGGTCAGCGCCACCGGCGAACGCGCCAACCTCATCGCGAGCTTCATCAACAACAGCAACCAGAACCTCGAGATCATCGTGTCGTGGGAGACCGACTCCGGCGAACGGCGCGAGCGGAACGTGTACCTGTCGTCGGGCGACTCGCGCACGGTCGGCACGCCGACCAATCCGTTCGTGTTGACCGGGCTCGACGCACCTCCCGGCAGCCTCTTCCCCGTCTTCTTCACTTACGAAGGAGCCGAGGGCGACGAGCTGTCCATCCCGGTTCTCGAGGACGAACTCGAGGCGTACGCCGATCTCGCGCCCGGCGAGGCAACCGACCCTGGCGGCGACGAGACCGAGGGCTCTGGCACGGCCGAGGAGCTCGAGAGCACGGACGAACTCGAGACCGGCGACGGCACCGATGCGCCGGGTGTACCCGAGGAGGTCGCCGAGAACGACGAGTCGGAGACCCGGGACTGACCCGCCGCCGCCGAGCGACCGGCGGTCACGCCTCGAAGCGGTACCCCAGCCCACGCACGGTGACGAGCATCACCGGCTCGCCGGGCGTGCGCTCGATCTTCGATCGCAGTCGCTTGATGTGCACGTCGAGGGTCTTGGTGTCGCCGAAGTAGTCGGCACCCCACACCCGGTCGATCAGCTGACCGCGGGTGAGCACCCGCCCCGAATTTCGCAGCAGCAGTTCGAGCAGCTCGAATTCCTTCAGCGGCATGGGCACGTCGCGGCCGGCGACCGAGACCGTGTGGCGCTCGACGTCCATCCGCACGTCGCCCGCCTCGAGCACCGACGGATCCGCCCCTTCATCCTCGACGCGGCGGCGGAGCACCGCACGGATCCGCGCGAGTAGTTCCCGGGTGGAATAGGGCTTGGTCACGTAGTCGTCAGCGCCCAGTTCGAGGCCGACCACCACATCGACCTCGCTGTCCTTGGCCGTCAGCATGATGATCGGCACCTGCGAGCGGGTGCGGATCTCCCGGCACACCTCGGTACCCGACAGCACCGGCAGCATGAGGTCGAGAAGGACCAGGTCGGAACCGTTCTCGTCGAACTCCTCGACCGCGCTGCGCCCGTCTCGCACGACCGTCGGCTCATAGCCCTCACGCTCGAGGAGGAACGCGAGCGGCTCGCTGAGGGACTTCTCGTCTTCGACGATGAGGATGCGGGTCATGATGGATCTCCTGTCAGTGACTCTGGGGATTGCAGTGCCTCGGGTAGCCGGATGGTGAAGGTGGAGCCGCTTCCGAGTTGCGACCACACCCGCACGTCGCCGCCGTGGTTCTGCACGGCGTGCTTGACGATACTGAGGCCGAGCCCCGTTCCCCCGGTCTTGCGGGAGCGTGCGGAGTCGGACCGGAAGAAGCGCTCGAACACGCGGTCGAGCTCCTCCTCGGCGATACCGACGCCCTGATCGGTGACGGCGATCTCGACCACGCCATCGTTCTGACGCACCCCGACTCCGACCCGCGATCCCGTCGGCGAATACTGGATGGCGTTGAGGATGAGGTTCTTGAGCGCTGTCTCGAGCAGCGCCGGGTCTCCATAGACCTGCGCGCCGCGGTCTCCACCCGAGACGACGGCGACCCGGTTGGACTCGGCGGCGACGCGCACCTGATCGACCGCGCGGCCGACCACGCCGTCGATCCTCACCAACTCGGGGTCGGCCAGTGCGTTGGCCGCTTGCAGGCGGGAGAGCTCGATGATCTCCTGAGTGATGTTGGACAGGCGCTGCGACTCCTTAGTCAGCCGCTTGGCGAAACGGCGCACCTGCGCGGGCTCCTCCGAGGCGGCCTGCAACGCCTCGGCGAGCAGGCCGACCGCGCCGATCGGAGTCTTCAACTCGTGGCTGATGTTCGCCACGAAGTCTCGTCGAACCGCGTCGAGCCGGAATGATTCGGTGTGGTCCTGCGCCAGCAGCAGCACGTGACGCGCGCCGAGCCTGGCCACTCTGACGGAGAGGAACATGCTCGCATCCCCGAGGGGGCTCCGCGCGAGCTCGACATCCTCGGTGATCGCCTCTCCGGTCCGGCGCACCCGGTCGACCATGTCCGCGAGCGTCGGATGCACCAGTGCCTGCCCGTCGACGAGTCCGAACGCCAAGGCGCCGGATGACGCGCGCACCACGTTGTTCGACGGATCGATCACGACGCCCGCCGACTCGAGGGCGTCGATGACCGCGTCCACCCCGTCGGGAAGAGCGGCGGAGACCACGCTGTGCGCCCGTTCGCCTCGCCGAGCGGCGACGAGGAGGAGCGCGACCAGTCCGACGCCCAGCAGAAATCCGAAGGTCAGCGACAGGGGCACCAACCACGTGGAGTCCATGGGAACCAGCGTACTGATCGGCTCGTGCCCCCCTTCGCCGCGGGGGTCCGATAGCCGTTCGCTTTGCTTCCCGTTCAGCGGCGCGGCACCGGGTGTTAACCTCAGACCCGCACGCTAGCGTGGATCGCGCGGGATACTGCGCCGTCATGACACCCGTGCGGCGACCAGCCGCTGTGTTGAGAAAAGCTGCGGCTGAGAAAAAGAGGGCACGATGCGCGAAGTATTCCAGCAGGAGCTGCGCGAGGTGCAGGAACGCCTCGTACAGATGGCGAGCCTGGTGGAGACGTCGATCGACCTCGCGACCCGCGCCTTCAACGAATCCGACGTCTCGCTCGCCGAGCGCGTCATCGCCGACGACGACGAGATCGACACCGCGGCAGCCGAACTCGACGAACTCGCCATCAACATTCTCGCCCGCCAGCAGCCTGTCGCCCGAGACCTCCGCATCGTCGTGAGCGCGCTGCGCATCAGCGCATCGCTCGAGCGGATGGGCGACCTGGCCGAGCACATCGCTCAGCTCGCCCGCTACCGTTTCCCCGACAAGGTCGTGCCGCGGTCTCTGCGGGCCACGTTCCACGAACTCGGCGAGCTCGACGTGGCCATCGCCCGCAAGCTCACACAACTCCTCCGGTCCGAAGATCTGGTGCTCGCGGAGGAGATCCGCAACGACGACGACCGCATCGACGAATTGCACGTCGGCGTCTTCGACGCGGTGCTCGGCGAGACCTGGAAGGGCGCAGCGGTCGACACGGTCGACTCCACCCTCGCCAGCCGGTACCACGAGCGATTCGCCGACCACGCGGTCACGATCGCGAAGAACATCCAGTACCTGGCCACCGGCGACTTCGTCGGCTCCGACGCGAGCGCGTGACTGCTGCGACCCACCGTTCCCCTCACGCGAGTTAACCCCCCGTTCGGGTAGTAGACACCTCGTTCTGATGACCTTCTCAGGCACCCGCATCGGCCGATGCGGGTTCTGGCAACGAAGGTGGAGAACATGATTCGACGAACAGCGGGTGCTGTCGCAGCCGGCATGGTGGTGGCGCTTCTCGCGGGAGCCACGGTGGCCGGCGCCGCGACACCGGTGGACGACTTCGGGACGGATGCTTACCCCGACAACCGCGCGCAACAGCAGCAGATCCGTGACCTGCGCGCGCAGCAGCAGGACTACAACGCGAACGGCAGAACCGGCAACGCGATCTTCCTGCACCCCGACGGCGCGGGCATGAACACGTGGAATACGGGGCGGGCGTACTGGGCCGGACCCGACGGCGCGTTCGAATTCGACGCCCTCCCCGAGCAGGCGACCTATCGCGGGCACATGGAGGACGTGTTCACCGGCACCTCCAACGGAGGGGCCACCGTGCACGCCTTCGGCTACAAGGTGAGCGGACCCGGTTCGTTCGGCAAGGACGGCGACGGCGCGGCCGTGCCCGCCACCGATCGGTTCATCAACTCGCTGTCCGGCTATACCGGCAGCATCGCCCGGGAAGCCGCGAACTCAGGACGCCCGGTCGGCATCGTCAACGACGGCATCGTGGCCGAGCCTGGTACCGGCGCGTTCCTCGCCGAGGTCGGCAACCGATCGAACACCACCGAGATCGCCAAGCAGATCCTGCTCGGTCGGCCTGGCGCGAAGGATGCGCCGGTGCACGTGATCATGGGCGGAGGGGAGAGCGACTTCCTCCCCGTCGACACCGCGCGCTGCGCCCCTGACCGGCTGCGGCTGAACTGCCGCGTGCACGAGCAGGTCAACGGCTCCGGCGCGGTCACCACGGGTCTGCGCACCGACGGCGCGAACCTGCTGCAGCGCGCTCAGCGCCTGGGCTACGAGGTCGTGCGCACCCGCGCCGAGTTCGAAGACCTCCAGCGCCGGGTGAACGCGCGCGCCGACTACGCGCCGAAGGTGCTCGGCCTCTTCGCCGCGACAGACACCTTCAACGACGTGCAGGAGGAGGTACTGCTCGCCAACGGATTCGTCGACTCGACGATCCCGGTCGACGACAAGCGTTCCAACCTGCTGCTCTGGGGTGACCGCGAGGGGACCCCCGGGTACAACCCGCCGACCTTCGCGGAGATGAACTCGCTGGCGATCACCATCCTCGACCGCGTCTCGAAGCAGGCCGACCAGCCGTTCTTCCTCGTGAGCGAGCCGGAGAGCAATGACAACTTCGGCAACAACAACAACGCGATCGGCGTGCTGAACGCGTTGAAGCGCACGGATGACATGATCGGCATGACCCGGTCGTACATCGCCGAGAACCCGCGCACGCTGCTGCTGACCGCCGCGGACAGTGACGGGGGCGGGATGCAAGCGCTGTCGTACAACCTGGGACAGGAACCGGCGACGGTGGGGACGACCACGACGAACTCGACCGGTACCCCGGCTCAGGACGTGAACGAACCCGTCGACGGACTCTACGGCCGCAGCAGCGTGCCGTTCCGGACGGCACCCGACCAGTTCGGGACCACGCTGCCGTTCGCGGTGCTCTGGGCCGGTGGTCCGGATGTCGGCGGAGGCATCGTCAGCCGAGCCGAGGGAGTCAACAGCGAGCTGCTGCGGGAGTCCTTCTCCGAGCGCTTCGACAGTGTCGATGTCTATCGGATGCTGTACGTGACGCTGTTCAACCGTGCCCTGGCATACCCCGAGGGCCAGCAGGCGCCCACGCGCTGATCGGGTGATCGCGCGAGGCGGAGCGGGGGTCGAGCAATCGGCCCCCGCTCTGTCGTGAGGCGGTGACGGTCATCCGGAGAAGCGACCTACTTCTTCGCACCCTGCGCGGCAACTGCCGCGGCTCCCGCCGCCGCGGCCTCGGGGTCGAGGTACCGTGACGGGCCGGCCGGCATGAAGTCCTCGCCGAGGTCGTAGACGAGCGGGATGCCGGTCGGGATGTTCAACTCGGCGATGTCGGCGTCGGAGATGCCGTCGAGGTGCTTGACCAGCGCGCGCAGC
>CAXTLO010000008.1:12571-27057 GCA_964244965.1 uncultured Marisediminicola sp. | reverse complement strand
CCCTTGATCGTCGGGGGTCTCGGCGTCGGACTGGCATTTCGCGTCGGACTGTTCAATATCGGCGGACGCGGCCAGATATTGATCGCAGCCGCTTGCGCGGGGTGGGTCGGCTCCACCCTGCAGCTCCCGGTGGGTGTTCACCTGGTCGTCGCTGTGGCTGCGGGCATCCTGGGAGGTGCATTGTGGGGTGGTATCGCGGGACTCCTCAAAGCGCGCACCGGTGCGCATGAGGTGATTGTGACGATCATGCTGAACTACGTCGCGTTCTACCTGGTGTCGTTCCTCCTGCGGACGCCCGTCCTGCAGGCACCGGGCTCGAGTAATCCCAAGTCGCCGCCGGTCGCCGACACAGCGACCCTCCCGCAGCTGCTCGGACCGCAGTTCAACCTGACCTGGGGGTTCGTCCTCGCCCTCGCCGCGACGGTGATCACCTGGTGGCTGATCGACCGATCCGCGCTCGGATTCCGCTTCAGAGCGGTGGGACTGAACCCCAACGCCGCACGCGTCGCCGGCATGGATGTCAAAGGCGTATACCTGACGGCGATGCTCATCTCCGGGGCACTGGTCGGTCTCGCGGGGGTGACCCAGGTCCTCGGCCCGGCAAAGGCCGGCTTCACTTCCGGCATCGACGCCGGCATCGGGTTCGACGCGATCACCGTCGCGCTCCTCGGCCGGTCGCGTCCCTGGGGCATCCTCGGCGCCGGCATCCTCTTCGGAGCCTTCAAATCGGGCGGATTCCTCATGCAGGCCGCGGAAGGAGTGCCCATCGACATCGTGCTGGTCGTCCAATCGCTGATCGTGCTCTTCATCGCCGCGCCGCCGCTGATCCGCGCGATCTTCCGCCTACCCGATCCGGGGAAGGCCACCACTTCGCTCAAACCCGCCCCGACCTCGACCGAGGTGGCATCGCTATGACTACCGTGATGGAGGCGCCCACCCAAGTGGTGGTGCGCAGCTGGAAGGCGCCGATCGCCTTCGGGATATTCACGCTCATCGCCGCCGTGCTCTTCCTCGGGCTCGCCCGACCGGGAAACACGACCTTCCGACTATCTGGAGGCTCGGACCTCATCCAGCTGCCGGCGCTGGTCGTCCCGGTTGCCGAGGCGACACTTGTCTGCACCATCCTGCTCCTGCTGCTGGCGGGGCTCGCCGTCTGGCTCGTTGCCACAGGTCGACGCGCGCACCTCTGGTTGAGCATCGTCTTCGCCGCCGTCTTCCTCGTGGCTTTCCTCACCTGGGCTGCCGCCGGTGAGACAGTCCCCGTCCTGGGGCTTCTCATCGGCACGGTGGGCATCTCGGTCCCGCTGATCTTCGGCGCACTCGGCGGTGTGATCTCCGAACGCGTCGGCGTCATCAACGTCGCCATCGAGGGGCAGCTGCTCAGCGGCGCCTTCGTCTCCGCCGTCGTCGCCTCGATCACAGGCAACCCCTACGTCGGTTTGATCGGAGCAGTCGTCGCCGGTGTGCTCGTGTCGCTCGTCCTGGCTGTGTTCTCCATCCGGTACTGGGTCGATCAGGTCATCGTGGGTGTGGTTTTGAACGTGTTCGTGACCGGACTCACGTCATTCCTGTATTCGACGGTGCTGTCGAAGGATGCCGCGACGCTCAACTCTCCGCCGCGGTTCCCGGTGGTCGAGATACCGGTGCTCTCGGAGATTCCGATCATAGGACCGACGTTCTTCGGTCAGACCGTGATCGTCTACGCCGCGTACGTCACCATTGCCGCCGTCTACCTCTGCCTCTTCCACACGAAATGGGGTCTGCGGCTGCGAGCCGTCGGCGAACATCCGCAGGCGGCCGACACTGTCGGCATCAAAGTCAACGCGACACGCTTCTGGAACGTCTCGATCGCCGGAGCGGTGGCGGGTTTCGGAGGCGCCTACTTCACGCTCGGCGCCGTGGGATCGTTCCAGCAGGACATGACCGCGGGTTTCGGGTACATCGCTCTCGCAGCGGTGATCTTCGGACGGTGGGATCCGATCCGCGCCACGCTCGCCGCGCTGCTGTTCGGATTCGCGACGAATCTGCAATACGTACTCAGCGCCATCGGTTCGCCCGTTCCGAGCGAGTTCATGCTCATGCTCCCGTACGTCGTCACCATCGTCGCTGTCGCGGGTCTCGCCGGGCGCGTGCGCGGACCGGCAGCAGCAGGATTGCCCTACGCGAGCAGATGAGCGGAAGCGAGTCACGTTGACCGAACCGGACCTCTCACGCTTTGATTCACAGAAGCGGGCCGGCCCCGTGGCCGTGCTCGGAAGTGTGAACATGGACTTCGTCTTCCGCCAGCAACGCCTCCCAGCGCCCGGCGAGACCATCTTCGGGTGGAAGTTCGAGCGGACTCCCGGAGGCAAGGGACTCAACCAAGCCATCGCGGCAGTCAGAGCCGGGGGAGAGGTGGCATTCCTCGGGAGGGTCGGTGCCGATGCTGAGGGAGCTCAACTCTCCCGGCTACTTGTGGACGAAGGGATCGACATCGCGAGGCTCGCCCCTCATCCGGAGCTGCGAACAGGTATAGCGCAGGTCTCGGTCCTCGATGACGGAGACAATGCCATCGTGGTCATCGCGGGCGCGAACGGCTCGGACGCGTGGGACCATGATGACGAGATGCTCCTGGCGAGTGCTTCAGTTCTCGTGACCCAACTCGAGCGCCCCGCCGAGCTTGTGCAGGTCGCACTCGAAAGCGCGCGTCGACACGGAGTGCTCACCGTCCTCACACCGGCACCAGTATCGGAAGCCGCAAAGCGCCTGCTTCCTCTTGTCGACATCCTCGTGCTGAACGAGCACGAAGCGAAGGAGCTTGCCGGGCTTCTGGACGGAGCCATGGCAGCGCGCAGACTCAGCGAGACCTGCGAACTCGTGATCATGACCCGGGGGGCAGCATCGACCCTTGTGGCAAGTGACGGTGCACTCATGCATGAGCAACTCGCTCGACCGAGCAACGTCGTCGATACCACCGGTGCCGGTGATTGCTTCGCCGGAACAGCGATCGCGCGACTGGCGGCGGGCGATGGCCTCGCAGAAGCGTTGCGCATCGCGACCGTCGCGGCGTCCCTCTCGGTCGGTCGCCCGGGCGCCTCCGGCTCGATGCCTACCTGGAGTGAGATCCTCGAAGCGGACGGACCGGATGCGCTCCGCTGACGAATCCCCAGGCCCGATCTGCATGCGGTGGCCGTCGACCATTGGAGCGAGTGCCGACTATTCCGAAGGTTCCCGGTCGATGCCGACCTGCTCGTCGTCTGTCTGAGAACGGCTGAGAGGTGAGGGTGCAGAGGAAGGAAACAGGCGGTCGACGGCATGTTCCAGTTGTGCGCGTCGGGTCTGAACTTCACCGTCGGCGAGGCCGTCGAGGACCGGCGAGGCGATAAGCCAGGTCTGCGCGAGGGCAAGGAGAAGAGCAAGGGTCCCGGCGGGCGCTGTGGCCAAGTCGGGGCGTTCCCTTTCGAGCGTCCGGATCTTCTCGTCGTATAACTCCTGCTCCTGGCCGGTGGCGACCGGTCGCTCTAGGAGGCGCCACATAGCCAAGCGGAACACTTCTGGGCGTTGCGTCATCGCTTCGTAGGCGCGGCCGGTGTAGCCGGCAAGATCGTCCGGGGTCAGAGGGACCTCGGATATCAGTTGCTCGACAGCGCCCGTGATGACGGAATCGAACAGGGCTTCCTTGCTGCCGAAGTGCACATAGATCTGCTTCTTGTTCGCAGGCGCTGTCGCCGCGATGCGATCGACCCGGGCGCCTGCGAGCCCATGGGCGGCAAACTCCGCCCTCGCGGCGCGGAGGATGCGGTCTCGCGTTGCTGCCGAGTCGTATGCCAAGGCGTCATCTCCCCACTGGACACCAGCCAAGATACAGTGCCTCGGCCGAAAGAAACTATCTGGTTCTTGACATTCCCATCATTGTAGTCGAGCCTGAAACCAGTCAGTTTCTTTCAACTCAAATAGAGAGGTTTCCCTTATGGCGTCCGATCACTCGGCTACCTGGGCCACGTATCAGTCAGCATGGCGGGACATCAGCGAGGACGAACGGAACACGCTGCTGGTCGACAGCGTCGCAGCGGACGGGCGCTACCAGGATCCGCAGGGCGAGACATCCGGGATCGAAGAGTTGGCCGCGTACATCGCGACGTTCCGGCAGTCAGCGCCAGGAAGTCTGTTCTCGAACTATCGCTTCCTCACTCATCATGATCAAGCCGTCGCCAACTGGACTCTCAATGGGCCCGACGGTGAGGTGATGATCAGAGGCGCCAGCCATGCGGTCTATGGAGCAGACGGCAAGCTCACCCAGATCACCGGGTTCTTCCCGGGCTGATCGAAGGCGGCCGGCGGGCACGATGACCGCCCTAGAAACCGGGGCCGCGGCCAGGAGAGGCTCGGCAAGGCTCGCAGCACTACGTTCCTTCAGACACTCCATCGAAGACGTGTGTCGCAGCTCCCGCGACCCCGGCTTCGATTGTGAAGACAGCTCCTGCGGCCTGCTCGGGATCGGCGAGTCCGTAGCGGGAGGTAGTCACCAAGAGGCTGGTCGAGTGGTACCCGAAGGTGCAGGCCGTTACCTGTGCGACCGGAATCGTCACGACGGCGTCGAGCTTCCCTAGGCTGTCATAACGCACGACTGCTCCGCCGCCGAACATCGCCACCCACGTGCCCCCCTCCGCGTCGAGGCATATGCCGTCCGGCACGCCCTCCGTCGGGGTGCGCACCCACTCGAACCTCGTCAGCAGGCCCGATGGAGTGAGCGAGACCCGGTCGACGCGTCGCGTGGCGGAGTCGACGTAGCGACCGCTGTCGTTCGAGAAGAATGCCAGACCGTTCGAGACACCGAGACCGTCGGCGAGGCTCTCGACCCGGCCATCCGCCGTGTATCGGAGCAGCGCGCCGGCACCGGGGGACTGGTTCCACGCCATCGTTCCGATCACAAACCCACCGTGAGGATCGCAGGCGCCCTCGTTGAAACGGACGGAGGGGTCGCCAAGCACCCTAATCCGCTTCCGCGATCTCCAGAACGGATCGAGCATCAGGATGGAGTCGGCGGTAGCGACGATGAAGCCGCCGTCGGCCGTCAAGCGGACGCACGCGACGAGGTCATCGAGATGCCGGCGGATGATGTTGCCCGAGGGTTCCAATTCGAGCACGTCGCCTTCGAGCATGTCGAGCAGGAGCGTTCCGCCGCCTGGCAGCGGTACGGGGCCCTCACCATGGGTTGTGACGACCGGGGTCACCTGCTCGGCATGCACTCTCAAGCGACCGCTCGTCCGGCACTCATCGCCGCACGGGTTCGTGAGACTCGAGAAGCGCGAGATCCTCCCAGTCCGCGCCGCCTTCCCAGTCGCCAGGCGCCGTGCAGGCGAACGCGCCGGTGCGGCAACCCACCCGCAGGCGTTCGGTCAGGTCGTCGCCGCGCAGTGATGCGGCGATGTAGCCCGCGACGAAGGCGTCCCCCGCCCCGACGGTATCGATCACCTCGACCGGTGGTGCCGACGCCGTCGCGTGCGTGGTCGGGGTGACCGCGAGTGCGCCGGATGCTCCGAGCTTGAGAACGACCTCCGTCGGCCCGAGCTGCATCAAACGCCGCGCGGTTGCGATGGACGCATCAGCGCTGTCGTCGCGCAGCAGCATCCGGGCCTCGTCGAGCCCCGCGAACAGGAGCGCGACTCTCGGAAGCACGGCCGAGGTCCTCGTGCGCGCGAGCTCCGGCGACCATAGCCGGGTGCGGTGGTTGACGTCGAAGCTGACCCGGGTTCCGCTTGCGACCGCGATGTCGACCGCGTGGTCCACGGCGGCGGCCGCTGCCGAAGACACCGCGAGTGTGATGCCGCTGGTATGCAGGAGCGACGCGTGGGTGACCGCCGCTTCGTCGACGTCAGCGGCGGTGAGGGCTGACCCGGCACTGCCCGATCGGTAGTAGGACACGCGCTGATATGCGGTGGTGCGACGGTCTTTCACCATCAGCCCTGTCGGTAGATCGCCGTCGATGTGTGCCAGCACCTGGACGCCTTCGCCGCGGAGGGCACGGACGACCTCGGCGCCGAACGGATCCCGGCCGACCCGACCGATCCACGCCACTGGCACGTCGAGTCGTGCGAGGCCGATGGCCACATTCGACTCCGACCCGCCGACGCGGAAGGTGAACGGCATCCCACTGCGCACCACGCCCGGCTCGCTCTGAGCGAAGAGCGCGAGCGTCTCGCCGATCGTCACGACCTCGGCGGTAGGGGTACTCATGCGGCGTCGATCATCGTGCGGATGTCGCGGGCGCGCGCTTCGAGATCGCGGAGGTCGCCGCCCCGTAATGCGTCGCCGACGAGTTCGCCGCCGAGGCTCACGGCGATCGCTCCTGCAGTAAGCCAGCTCGGGATGGACTCGACCGTCACACCGCCGGAGGGCAGTGCCAGCAGGTTCGGGAAGGGTCCGCGGAGTGCCGCGAGGTAGTCGGCTCCGATCAGCGACGCCGGGAAGAGTTTTACCGCGCTGGCGCCGGCGAACCAGTTCGCGGCGACCTCCGTCGGTGTCAGGGCGCCGGGGTAGACGGGTCTCTGCGCGCGGAGGGCGGTGGCGACGATCTCCACGAGTACGGTAGGGGTCACGAGGAACGCGGCGCCGGCGTCAAGAGCCGCCTCCGCGTGGGACGTGGTCAGCACCGTGCCGACGCCGACCTCGGCTCGCCCGGCGTATCGATCGACGAGCCGCTCCACGACCTCCAAGGTTCCGGGCGTCGTGAGCGTCAACTCGAGCGATCGGATTCCCTGGTCGACGAGCACGTCGGCGACCGCTTCGTAGGCGGCCGCGTCAGGTGCGCGCAGCACGGCGATCGCGCGTCCGTCCCGCAGCAGAGCCGATGGCGCGACGCGCTCCCTGTCGTCGACCTCAGGCATGAGCACGCAGTTCTGGGTCGAGCGGAGCGGATCGGATCAGGTCGGTAAGCCGCCGGTGGTAGTCGACATCCCTCCACACTCCTACGAACTGCGGTCCGCAGAAGTTGGACGTCGCCAGTGCAACCCAGCGCCCCGTCGAGGCCGCGTGGCTCACCGCGCGCGCATTGAGGTCCATGACCCAGTCCCAATCCAGGCCGGGCCAGTCCTTATAGTCGACCACCGACCAGCACTCGGTCGTCACGAGCGGCTTGCCGGTCGAGCGAGACCACTCGGCGGCCCGGTCGATTTCATCGAGGATCGACTGGTCGAACCGGTCACGGTCGGACAGGTAGATGTCGCGTCCCCGCGCCACGAGGTTGTCGTAGCCGACCGGGCTGGTGCGCTCGTAGGAGTAGCCGACCCGGTCGTAGAAGTCGCTCGTGCCGGCCATCCAGAGGTGCGGCTCGAGCAGGTCGAAGCTGGTGACGTCGACCATCTGCAGTGACGTTACCGAGTCGGCGAACGAGAAGGTGTAATCGAGTTGCGGATGCGCGTTCCTCACAAGCCCGACGGCAGTGCGCATCCAAGTCCCGATCCCAGGGTCGCTGGTAGGCAGAGATTCCGCTTCGTCAGAATCGTAGAGGAACGGCGCCCACGCAGAGAGGGGGAACTCGTTGCAGAGGTCGACATAGAGAACTTGCCCCAGTACTCCGGCGGCATCGAGCACGTCGAGCGTGCGGATCCACAGCCGCGCCAGGTCGTCCGGCGTTCGAATGCGCATGCGCACATCGTGTTCGTCGCGGCGGAACCATGTCGACAGCGCAACTCTGACGCCGTGACGTGCGGCGGCGCGTATGAAGTCGATCAGCGCTGGCAGCGGCTCGACCACGACGGGGGACTGGGCGCCCCAGGCCTGCTGGTCCCATAACCGGGTAAGGCGCCAGCTGGCTTTGGCGTCGGCGTCGATGAGGTGCGGGTATGCGTCGATACGTACGGTGTCGTAGCCTCGTTCGACGAGTTCGGCCAGGGCGACGTCCCAGTCCTCATAGCCGGCTCCGGGCCAGCGTCGCTCGAGCCAGGAGAAATCCCACATGGCGATTGCGCGGGGCTGCGTTGCCAAAATGGTCATCGATCCATCTCCTTGCACGACCGCTTCGATTGGATGCGCGTCGGGGTCGATAATATGGTAAAACCGGCCTGACCAGTTGAGGCGGCTGTCGCGCCAGGGAGGCCGCCATGAGAATCACATCTGCAGACGTCATCGTGTGCAGTCCGGGACGGACCTTCGTCACCTTGATCGTGCGCACCGATGACGGACTCGTCGGTGTAGGGGATGCAACAGTCAACGGCCGGGAACTCGCCGTAGCCAGCTACCTAGCCGATCATGTCGTGCCGACGCTCATCGGCCGCGACGCCCACGCGATCGAGGACACTTGGCAGTACTTGTATCGGGGAGCGTACTGGCGCCGCGGGCCGATCACGATGGCCGCGATCGCCGCAGTCGATGTTGCGCTCTGGGACCTCAAGGCGCAGGCGGCGAGCATGCCGTTGTACCAGCTGCTCGGCGGCCGAAGTCGCAACAGCATCCGCGCTTACGGTCACGCCCACGGTCGCGACGTCGCAGAGCTGATCGACTCCGTTCACGAACTGAGGGAGCAGGGTTTCGATGCCGTGCGCGTGCAAGTGGCAGTGCCGGGGCTGGGCGAGGGCTATGGCACGACACTCGCGCCGGGCGCCACCCGATACGAGCCCGCCGTCGCTGGCGGATCGCCGATCGAGGAGATCTGGGACACGGGACGATATCTGCGCTTCATCCCGCAGGTCTTCGAGACCTTGAGAGAAACATTCGGACCCGACCTGGATCTGCTACATGACGTGCATCATAGATTGACCCCGGTCGAGGCTGCTCGGCTGGGGAAGTCGCTCGAGGCGTACAGCCCGTACTGGCTGGAAGACGTGACGTTAGGTGAGAACCAGGAGTCGTTCCGACTCGTGCGGGAGCATACAACTGTGCCGCTGGCGACGGGGGAAACTTTCAACTCCGTGGTCGATTACCTCCGGCTGGTGCCCGAGCAGCTGATTGATTTCGTCAGAAGCGCTGTCACGCACGCTGGTGGGGTGACTGGGCTGAAGCGCATTCTCGAGTTCGCTGCGTTGTATCACATCAGGAGCGCCATCCACGGGCCGACGGACATCTCCCCCATTGGTCTGGCCGCCGCGCTGCACCTCGACACCGCACACCACGACTTCGGCATTCAGGAGTACATGCAGCACCAGGAACCGATCTCAGAGGTCTTCGACGTTGGATATTCTTTCGCAGACGGCGTGTTCCAGCCGGGGGAGCGCGCCGGAGTCGGCGTGCGGTTCAACGAGGCAGCCGCAGGGCGCTTCCCGTATCAACGGGCGTACCTGCCGGTGAACCGGCTTCTCGACGGGACCGTGCACGATTGGTAAGTGAAGAGTCGGGCGGTGCGGGTACACAAGGGTCCGTGCTCGTGACGCCGCCGCAGCGGGCAGTAGCGAAGGGGAATCAGGTGAGCGACAACGGAGCTTTCCCGAGGCGGGCGAACAGATCGCACTTCGAGGCGGAACTGGTTCGCGACATCTTGTCCGGCGCACACGCGCCCGGGGGCAAGCTCCCGAGCGAGCGAGCATTGTCAAGCTCGAGCGGACTGTCCCGCCCGATCGTGCGGGAGGTGCTGGCTGGGCTTGTTGAGCGGGGACTCGTCGATGTCGTCCCAGCGCGAGGGGCGTTCGTGCGCGCTCCCGACCTCATGCAGCTCGCCGGCGCCGCGGGCTCCGCCGCTCGGCATCAGGGAGCGACTCCACGAGACCTCGTCGAGGCACGCGAGATGATCGAGACGCAAGCCGCCCGCGGCGCAGCGCTGAGGGCAGATTCCGCAGGTATCGAGCGCCTGCGCGACCTCGTCGACGCCTTCGACACCGCCAAGACTGTGATAGAGCGCGCCCAGTGCGACTTGGCCCTGCACGCCACCGTCGCCCAGCTGTCCGGCAATCCTGTTCTCGGCATCCTTTTCGGCGCGATTGCTCCGCTCGTGCTCGACGTCCAGCTACGCAGCCTCGCGGATCCGGTCGTCCTGCAGGCGGGGGCACCGCTGCATCACGACGTCGTCGACGCCATCGCTTCGAGGGATCCGGATGCTGCAGGACAGGCGATGTCGAAGCACATTCTGCTGGCGCTGAACCTTTACGGCGCTGACCTCGATCTGCCGTTGAACGACCTCGCCGTTGGCCGTCTCGAGGTGGTGCTGGGTGACCAGCGGCGGCTGGAACACCTCGTCGACGACATGCTGGCGGGCTCACGCCGCTCCTGACGAAGCCATCGCGATCGCCAACGGGGGCAACTGGTCTTACCGGTCAGACTGATCATGTGTACAATGATCGCGGACCTCTCGTCCCACGAATCGAGCCGGCTCTCTCGCCGGACACTGCGCGAAGGAGCCAGTCCCATGCCAGATCGTCCCCACTCCGTCCGGTTTCTTCCGCGGCTGCTGGTTGCAGGCCTCGCCGCTAGCGCGTTGGCACTCACCGGGTGCGCTGGCGGGTCCTCCAGCGCCGGCGCCGAGTCGGGCGGCTCAATCGCGCTGACCGTTGCTACCTTCGGTGATTCGAGCGCAATCAAGGAACTCGTAACCCAGTACGAGGAGGAGAATCCCGGCGTCGCCGTCAAGGTGAACACCGTGGCCAACGTCGAGGACTCCCGAACCAACCTCCTGACCAAGCTCGCGGCCGGATCGGGGCTGGCCGACGTCGAGCAGCTGGAGATCGCCTGGCTTGGCCAGCTCCAGCGATACACCGACCGCTTCGTGCCGCTCGAGCCCGACGAGTTCGGCCCATTCATCGCGGCCCAGGCGGAGCCGGTGACCCTCGACGATGGCAACCTGTGGGCACTCGGCGTCGGCACCGGTCCGTCGGCGATCTGCTATCGCGAAGACCTGCTCGCGGCCGCCGGAATGGCAACGGACGCCGCGTCCCTAGAAGTGATGTTCAGTAGTTGGGACAGCTACTTTGCGGCCGGCGAGCAGTATGCCGCTGGCGGCGGTGTCGGTAAGTGGTACGGCGACTCCTACCTCATTTTCAACGCTCAGGTCGAGCAGCTCTCAAATCCCTACGAGGCAGAGGATGGCGAGGTCGTCGTCGATAACCCTGAGGTCGAGCAGATCTTCCGCAACACCCTCGAACTGGCCCCTCAGTTGTCGGCGAATCTTTCGCCCTTCTCCGAAGACTGGAATACTGGCTTCGCCAACGGCGCCTATGCCACGGTCGCCTGCCCGAGCTGGTTGCTTTCCACCATCGAAGGCAACGCGCCCGACGTGAGCGATTGGCGGATAGCGAATGCCTTCCCGGGTGGCAATGCAAACCTCGGCGGGTCCTTCTTCTCCGTGCCCACGCAGAGCAAGAACCCCGATGCGGCCGCCGCTCTGGCGGCGTGGCTCACCGCGCCGGAACAGCAGGTCGCGGCATTCAAGGGTGGGTCGGCGTTCCCGAGCCGCGAGCAGGCTCTTGAGGACCCCGAGTTGCGAGAGGTCGCCAACGATTACTTCGGTGGCGCGGAGGTTGGAGCGATTTTCGCCGACCGCCTGCAGGCCTCGGACACGGTGATGTACAAGGGGCCCAACTATATCGCCATCGATCTCGCCGCCTTCGACGCGATCTCACGCGTCGAGACCGGTGGCCAGTCGATCAACGACGCATGGGAGCAGTTGGTCGAGGAGTCTGAGGCCGCGGCTCAATGACCGCCACCAGCGCTGCATCCCGGACGGTGGCCCAGTCCGCTAACCCACCGCCCCGCGGTCAACGGGTCAATCGCTGGGACCTGAAGTACTCCCCGTACCTCTATGTGCTGCCATTCTTCATCATCTTCGCCGTAGTCGGGATCCTCCCGCTTATCTACACGGCCTGGGTGTCACTGAATGACTGGGACCTGATCGGTGGTGCCGGAGCCTTCGTCGGGTTCGGCAACTTCGTCAAGGTTCTCGATGATGGCGATTTCTGGGTGGCGTTACGCAACACTGTCAGCATCTTCGTCATCACGATGGTGCCGCACCTGATCATCGGCCTCGCCATCGCCGCAGCGCTCGATCGCAACCTCCGCGCTGCGACGTTCTGGCGGATGGGCGTGCTGCTGCCCTACGTCGCGATGCCTGTCGCGATCGCACTGATCTTCAACAGCTTCTTCGCCGACCAATTCGGACTGGCCAACGCGGCACTCGGCACGGTGGGGCTCGGTCCGATCGGCTGGCACACCGACGTGCTGTCCAGCCACGCCGCCATCGCCACCATGGTGAACTTCCGCTGGCTCGGCAATACGGCGCTGATCCTGCTTGCGGGGATGCAGGCGATTCCCCGCGATTACTACGAGGCAGCCAGCATCGACGGCGCCGGCGGGTTCCGCCAGTTCTTCTCCATCACGATCCCGCAGCTGCGGCCCACCCTGATCTTCGTCATCCTCACGATGACGATCGGTGGGCTGCAGATCTTTGCCGAACCGAAGCTCTTCGACTTCCAGGGTCGGGGCGGACCCGACAATCAGTGGCTGACCCTGCCGCTCTACATCTACAACCAGGGCTGGGGTGACCTCGACTTCGGCACCTCCGCAGCGGCCTCCTGGCTGCTGTTCCTGCTCATCATCGCGCTCGGAGTCGTGAACCTGATGATCAGCAGCCGCATCTCCAACAGCGAGAAGAACCGATGAGCGCCACCGAGATCAAAGTGCAGCCCGGCGTCGCCGCCACCGGACTACGACGACGCGGGCGGCTCGGCACCGGGCGGGCGACACCGCTGGTGTACCTGTTCCTCGCTGTGGTCGTTCTCCTCAGCGTCTTCCCTTTCTACTGGTCGCTGATCATCGGTAGTGGCGACGCCACCACCATCCGCGACCCCAACCGGTCGTTGCTGCCAGGCACCGGCTTCATCGACAACGCCGTGCAGGTGCTGAGCAACCCGATCGTGAACTTCTGGCGCGGACTGCTCAACAGCGTCATCGTCGCCACCGTCGTGTCGGCGTCTGTGGTGTTCTTCTCCACCCTCGCCGGGTACGCGTTCGCGAAGTTCAGATTCCGCGGCCGCCGCGCGATGCTGGTATTCGTCGTGGCCACCATCGCGGTGCCCACGCAGCTCGGCATCGTGCCGTTGTTCATCGCCGCATCCGCGATCGGCTGGACCGGCACCCTCGGCGCTGTGATCGTGCCCAATCTCGTGACCGCGTTCGGCGTGTTCTGGATGACCCAGTACATCGGGCAGGTGATCCCCGACGAGCTCGTCGAATCGGCGCGCATCGACGGTGCGAGCAGCTTCCGCACCTTCCGGTCGGTGATCCTCCCGCTCATCCGCCCGGCGGCATCCATGCTCGCCCTGTTCACGTTCATTTTGACCTGGACGGACTTCTTCTGGCCGTTCATCGTGCTCAACGGCGACAGCCCGACGCTGCCGGTGTCGCTGCAGCTGCTGCAGACGAACTACTTCGTCAACTACGCGATCGTGCTCGCGGGCACGTTGCTGGCCACTCTGCCCCTACTGATCCTGTTCGTGTTCGCGGGCAAGCAGCTCATCAGCGGCGTGATGCAGGGCGCGGTCAAGGGATGACCCGGCCGGCCCTCGACGAGCGCTTCACCCCGGCGGACAACGACCCCATGCTCGTGCACGCGCTGCTGGCCGACGAGGTCGTGCAGCGCCGAGAGTCCGGTTACGACGTCGATGAGATCGTCATCGCCGCAAACGCCCTCGCGTCGGACGACCGTGATGGCCTGCTCGACCTCGTCGACCGGATGGGCGCAGCGCAGCGCACCGGCTGGCGGTGGGAGGAGCCCGAGGGTCTCGACGCGATCGAGGCGAACCTGACCGACCGGCCAGGATTCCTGCACAGCCACTCGATGGATTACGCGGACCGGGTGCACGCCGCCTGGCTCGGCCGGATCGTCGGCTGCAACCTCGGCAAGCCGCTGGAGTGGGGGGATCACTGGACCGTCGAACACATCGAGGACTACCTGCGCCGTGCTGATGCCTATCCGCTGGCTGACTACGTGCCCGTGCTCGACCCGCTGCCCGAAGAGTTCGACTTGAACGCCAGCTGGGTCTTCAGCGCCCGGGGTCGCGTCGACGGCTCGGCCCGTGACGACGACATCGACTACACGATCCTCGCCCTGCACCTGCTCGAGACGCACGGGTCCGGCCTGACGTCGGAACTCGTCGGAGCGGCATGGCTGGAACTGCTGCCGCTGCGGCAGGTCTTCACCGCGGAACGTGCCGCCTACATCAACCTGGTCAACGGGCTTGCCCCGCCCGAGACCGCCCGGCACCGCAACCCGTACCGGGAGTGGATCGGCGCACAGATCCGCGGTGACCTGCACGGTTACCTCCACCCGGGCGATCCGTGGGCCGCCGCGGTCTCCGCTTATGAGGACGCGCGGTTGTCGCATACCGGCAATGGCGTGTACGGCGCGATGTGGTCGGCCGCCTTGAACGCCGCCGCATTCACCGCAGGCAGTGCCCGCGAGGCGCTGGAGACGTCGATGCGGGTCATCCCCCCGCGGTCGCGCCTCGCGGATGCGCTGCGCTCCGTGATCACCTCGGCCGACGACGGCGTGGACTGGGTCGAGGCCCGGCGGCGGATTGCAGAGG
>CAXTLO010000008.1:4946-12561 GCA_964244965.1 uncultured Marisediminicola sp. | reverse complement strand
GCCCAGGCCGATATCCGGGCCGCTGCGTCCGCTGGGGTGCCGGCCGCGGGGGGCCGTTCGGCGGACGGGGCCGAGGGCGGAGTGGGGACCCGCGCGGAAGGACCGGGTCGAGGCCCGGCGCCGGATTGCAGAGGCGTACGGGCATTACTCGTGGGTGCACACCATCAACAACGCCGCGATCGTGGCACTCGGTCTGTTGTTCGGCGAGGACGACTACCTGACGTCCGTCTCGCGCACGGTCATGTCTGGTCTCGACACCGACTCCAACGGAGCCACGGTCGGGTCGGTGGCGGGCATCCTCGCCGGCGCCACCGAACTTCCCGGACACCTCGTGGAGCCGCTGCATGATCGCACCAGATCCGCGTTGTTCGGCTTCGACGGCGTGCGCATCTCGCACCTCGCGGGTCGGACCACGGCTCTCGCCGAGCAGATGGGAACCAGGGGCTCGTGAGGCGGTGGCTCGTGCTCGGCGCGGCGGTCGTCGTCGAGGTCACCGCTACCCTCGCGCTGAAGGCGTCGCTCGACGACCCGCGCTGGCTCGTGCTGGTCGTCATCGGCTACAGCGCCTCCTTCGTGCTGCTGGCGGTCTGCCTCCGACTCGGGCTGCCGATCGGGGTCACCTACGGTATCTGGGGCGCTGCGGGTGTCGTTCTCACGTCGCTGCTGTCCGCCTTGATCTTCGCGGAGACGCTCACACCGCTGATGATCGCCGGCATCGCCCTCATCGTCGCCGGGGTCCTCGTGGTCGAGATCGGTTCCCAGCGTGCCCGAGCCGCCGAAGAACCAGCATGAGGTGGCTGTTCCTCGCCGGCGCGATCGCCACTGAGGTCTCGGCGACGCTCGCGCTGCGCGCCTCCAGAGGTCTGCGCCGTAAGCGGTGGATCCCCGTGATCGCCGGGGGCTACGTGATCGCCTTCACATTCCTCGCGCTGTCGCTCGATGCCGGGATGCCGGTCGGTGTGGCCTACGGCATCTGGGCGGCCGTCGGCATCGCTCTGACAGCGGTGCTCGCCCGGGTCTTGTTCGCCGAGCCACTGACCCGCATGATGGCCGCGGGCATCGCTCTCATCGCGGTCGGTGTTCTGGTCGTGGAGCTCGGCGCCAGTGGCCACTGACGGAAGTCGACCGGCGGATTGGGTGACTCCAGCCTCTCCAGCGACCATGACCGCCCTGCGGTGGCATCAGCGTCGCGACATACGGCTCGAGCAATCGGCGATCCCGGTCCCCGCCGATGACGAGGCGCTCGTCCGCGTGCACTACACCGGGCTCTGCGGCAGCGATCTCGAGGAGTATCTCCACGGACCGGTCGTGATCGACGGGCCCGTCGTGCTCGGCCATGAGATCGTCGGCGTCGTCGCGCAGCGCGCGCGCGACGGCTCCGGACCCTCGGCCGGCACGTCAGTGGTCGTCGACGTGGTGACCGGGTGCGGACACTGCTACTGGTGCGCCCGCCACCTCGAGGGGCAGTGCCCGAGGTTGCGAGTGACCGGGCAGCACCGCGACGGCGGTCTGGCCGAGTACGTGGTAGGTGTCGCCCGGCGCCTCGTCCCGGTGCCGGAGAGGCTTGACCTGCTGCACGCCGCCCTCGCGGAGCCGGTCGCCGTTGCGGTGCGTGGCGTGCGACGACTCGGCAACCCGGTAGGCCGCGGGGCGGCGATCTTCGGCGGTGGCACCATCGGGCTGCTGACCGCGCAAGTGCTGCAGCACCAGGGCGCAGGCCCCGTGGTCGTCGTCGAACCCGACCCCGCCCGTCGCGCTGTGGCAGCGGCACTGGGCGTCGAGTCGATGTGGGACGACAGCGAGCAGGCTCGCCGCGACCTCATCGGCAATCGGTTCCCGGAGCAGGGCGTCGATGTCGTCGTCGAGTGCTCGGGCGCCGCGGGTGTCGTACGGGAGGCGGTGCACACCGCCCGTGCCGGAGGCCAGGTGCTGCTGCTCAGCGTCACGCCGGATGACCAGCGTCTCGACACCACCGACATCGTGCTCGGTGAGAAGAGCGTGCACGGGTCGGCCGCGCACATGTGGGACGAGGATGTCGCGCCGGCGGTCGCCCTCCTTGCCAGCGGCGCGGTACGCGTCGGTCCGCTGCTCGCTCCCACAGTGCCCCTGCGAGACGCCGCGGACGCGTTCACTCGGATGGCGGAACACTCCGAGGGCGGTATCAAAGTCGTCGTCGACTGCAGGGACCTCAGTACGCCGACGCAGGAGTATGCCGGAACATGAGCGGATCGAACATTGCCGACGACGCGCTCGACCGGCTCACGCAGCGGCTCACCGTCGAAGAGAAGGTCAGCGTCCTGACGGGCGCCAGCGCCTGGGCGACCGCGCCGCTGCCGTCGATCGGGCTTCGCTCGATGGTGCTGTCCGACGGGCCGAGCGGCGTGCGGGGCGCCACCTGGGACGAACGTGATCCCTCAATCTGCCTTCCCTCTGCCACCGCGCTCTCGTCGACGTGGGACGTCGCGATGGCCGCGAGGTACGGGGCTGTCGCGGCAGCGGAAGCACGACGTAAGGGCGTCGATGTGATCCTCGGACCGACCGTCAACCTGCACCGGTCCCCGCTCGCCGGTCGTCAGTTCGAGGCGTTCAGCGAGGACCCGCTCCTGACCGCGGACCTCGCGGCCGCGTATGTACGGGGTGCACAGCAACTCGGTGTGGCCGCGACGGTCAAGCACTTCGTCGCCAACGATTCCGAGACCGACCGCTACACCGCAGACATCCGGGTCGAGGAACGGCCGTTACGCGAGCTGTATCTCGCCGCCTTCGAGCGCGCGGTGCGCGACGCCGGGGCATGGTGCGTGATGAGCGCCTACAACTCTGTCAACGGCGCGACGATGACCGAGAACGAACTGCTCACCGATCCGCTCGCGACTTCCTGGAGCTTCGACGGGGTGGTGGTCAGCGACTGGACTGCGGTGCGCAGCTTGGAGAGCGCGCGGCACCGGCAGGACCTCGCCATGCCGGGTCCCGCCGGACCGTGGGGTCCGGCACTCGTGACAGCGATACACGAGGGCCTGGTGGCCGAGTCCCTCGTCGACGAGAAGGTCCGGCGCATCCTCCGTCTCGCCGCGCGCGTCGGAGCGCTCGAGGGGCACGAGCCCCGTCCCATCGGCTCGATGGAGGACGGGGTTGCCTTCGCCCGGGAGGCCGCCGCGGACGGAATGGTGCTCGTGCGCAACGACGGACTCCTGCCGATCGATCCGTCTTCGTCCCTTCGGATCGCGGTCATCGGCGAACACGCTCTGCGGCCACGCATCCAGGGTGGTGGTAGCGCGACGGTCGTTCCGAATCGGGTCGTCAGTCCCCTCGACGGCATCAGAGCAGCCGTCGGCGACCGCGTCGTCGTCGACTACGAGCCTGGCGCCGTGGTTCAGGAAGGTTTCCTGCCCCTCGACCCGGCCAGGATGACCAACCTCGCGACAGGGGGACCGGGCGCCCGGATCACCTACCTCACCGCCGAGGGCGAGGTGCTGTACACCGACGATCGCCTCGCGGGGTTCATCCTCGACTTCGCACCGCGCGATATCGACCGCTCCCGCGCGTCCATGATCTTCGAGACGACCTACACGCCGGCGACGACCGGCGCCGAACGCTTCGGCTTTGCCTCACCAGGCCACGGCCGGCTGCTGGTCGACGGCGTTCCCGTGCTCGACGCACGCGTGGCGGAGCCGCCCGACCAGGTTCAGGCGTTCTTTTCGCCGCCCCACGTCGCGACGTCCGTCGACGTGCGCGCGGGTACGCCGCTCGCTCTTCGGTACGTATTCACTCCCGGCGCGATCGTGGACGGGGTGCCCGGATCCATCAGCGTCACCTTCGGTACCGAGGTGCCCCCGCGCACCGACGTGGAGGATCGTGAGCTACGGGACCGCGCCGTCTCGCTCGCCCGCGCGGCGGACATCGTCATGGTCGTCGTCGGAACCACCGAGCAAGTCGAGTGCGAGGGCTACGACCGCACCAGCCTTCGTCTGCCCGGCCCTCAAGACGAGCTCGTCGCCGCCGTCGTAGCTGTGAACTCGAATACCGTGGTCGTCGTCAATGCCGGAGCGGCCGTCGAGATGCCGTGGCGGGAGCAGGCCGCCGCTGTGCTGCTCAGCTGGTTCGGCGGGCAGGAGTACGGGCACGCCCTGGCCGACGTGCTGACCGGGGAACGGGAACCCGGAGGCCGCCTGCCCACGACGTGGCCCGTTCGACTCGAGGACGCGCCCGTCATCGACGTGACACCGGTCGACGGCGTCGTCCGCTACGACGAGGGACTGCATATCGGCTACCGCGCCTGGCTCCGTGCGGACCTGTCCCCGGCCTTTCCATTCGGACACGGGCTCGGCTACACCACCTGGCGCCTCGGGCGAGCGCGGTCAGCTCGTACCGATACCGGCGTCGCGGTGACGTTGGCCGTCACGAACTCCGGTAGTCGTCCCGGCAAGCAGGTCGTTCAGGTGTACGCGAGACGACCCGAATCCGACGTCGAACGGCCCGCCCTCTGGCTGGTCGGCTTCGCCACAATCAGGGCCGTCGCCGGTGAGACGGCCGAGGCACGTGTCGAGATTCCGCTTCGCGCGTTCGCTCATTGGGCGGACGGATGGCAGGTCGAGTCGGGCACGTACGAACTCCTCCTCGGCGTCTCCGTCGCGGAGTTGAGCCAGACTCTCACTGTCGACCTGAACGGCTCTCAGAGCCGACCTTGACGCGAACCCGTCATCGAGGCGGAGTGATACCACGCAACACCAGCGACCCAGGAGTCACCGCGGGTCCTCACGCCGAGCGTGGTTTCCGCATGATCAGTCCATGTAGCGTGCGAGGAATTCGAGCTTGCCCTGGGGGTCGCGCTGGAAGTCGAGGTAACCGTCCCATCGGGCAGTGGTCCCGTCGATCCAGTGCAGCTCTTTCTCGTCAATGGGAATGTTGTCGAACATGCTCTGGACGTCACTCGGATCCGTCAGGAGATCATCCCGAACCTGGTACAGGTACGTCGGCGTCCGAACGCTCTTGGCCCAGGCGACAGGAGTCATCTCGTCGAATGTGAAGCTGACCTGGAGCTGGATCTCTCGTTCGAGGTCGTCGATTCGTTCGGGGAAACCGAGCATTTCGGCACTTCGTCTCATGGTGGCACCTACGGACATCGGCTGGGGTGCGAGGACACAACGGACGTCCGCGAATTCGTCAGGGTGTTCCTGCATGGCGAACATCGTCGCGTTCATGCCCTGGCAGCGGCTGAAGAGTCCAATCGTCATGCCGCTGGTGCGCGCGTCAGAGCGCGCGAAGTGCAGCGACCCGATGACATCGCGCGATTCGAATCGCCCCCCGCTGCCACCACCGGAGTTGGCGCTGCCGCTTCGTCCGAGGTTGCGGAAGTCGTAGGTCAGCACGTTATAGCCGGCGTCGTGAAGAATGCGGTAATCCGGAACGTAATCGACCTCGAAGTCGTTGCCGGCACCGCCGATCGACTTCCACGGTTCGAGGTGAGCCGGGAATCCGTAGCGGCTGAACCACAACGGGTGATTGGCGATGATCAGCTTCTCAGATCCTTCGCATGGGATCCACCAGGCCTCCAGGGGCGTGCCATCGGTGGAGGGAAATGTGACGTTTTCGAACTCGAGGCCGTAGTCGCCAGGGCTCTTGAGGAGTGGTGACCGCTGAAGAGTGCCGTATCCGGCGGCGATTTCTTTGATGATCGCCGTGGCCTGGTCTCGGGTCATGGTCAGTTCTGACTTGTCCGACATGATTTTCTCCTTCTTATTTGTCTGAGTCGTCCGCGATGGCGCTCAGCCATTCGCGGAGGAGCGCGGCTTCGGTCGACCGCAACGACACGAGTGCGCCGTCTGGCAGTGCGTCCAGAAGTTGTCGCGCTGAACGGGCAGCTCCCATCGCGGGCTTGTCGCGCGCGATGGGCGGCTCGAAGAGCGCCCGAGCGATGGTGTCGCGAACATCGACCGAGATCGGGTCGGTGCTCTCCGCCTGAGAAGCGATCAGTTGCAGTGTGACACCGACGGCGGCGGCGGACATCGTCGTCGCCGCGACGTCCACCGGAACGAGAAGGCGACCCGTGCGGTCCCACTCGGCGACGGTGCGGGCAAGATCTTCCCGCGCGAGCCGTGCGGCGGGAGGCAGACGCTGGGCCCGGGGATTGCCGAACATCAACCGGTAGTGACCTGGGTGGGCACAGCCGAACGAGACGTGCATATCCCATCCCCTACGGAAAGCTTCCTGTACGTCTCCCGTCTGCATCAGGGTTCGTTTCTCATCGAGGTAGGCGGTGAATCCCTCCAATATCACCGCGTCCAGCAACGCCTCCTTGTTCTTGAAATGGTGGTACAGGGTAGGTGCCGTCACATCGGCTCCTGAGCAGATCTCCCGCGTAGAGATCTCGCCGTCCACCGACGAGGCGAGGAGACGTTCCGCGGTCTTCATCAGCCTCGTTCGGACATCAGCGCGGGCGCCTGTGCTACTCACCGTTTCGGTCATGTGTAGCAACGCTACCATGAAACAGCTGAGGGTGTAGCGCCGTTATAACGCCCGCTTAGTCGAGGTCGCGCGACCGGGGGACCAATCGCGTCAGTTGCGTGACGTGCCTGGGTTCGAGTTCGCCGAGGTGAGAGACGCCGAGAAGTCTCATAGTGCGCTCTATCTCCTCGCGAAGGATCACGATCACACGATCGACCCCCTCTCGCCCGCCGGCCATGAGCCCGTAGAGGTAAGCGCGGCCGATCAGAGTGAAGTCGGCGCCGAGAGCGACCGATGCCACGATGTCGGCGCCGTTCATGATGCCGGTGTCGACCATGATCGTCGCATCCATGCCGACCTCGCGCACCACCTGCGGAAGCAGATGGAACGGGATCGGAGCGCGGTCGAGCTGCCGGCCTCCGTGATTCGACAGGATGATCCCGTCGACACCGGAGTCGATCAGGCGCACCGAGTCTTCGACGTTCTGCACGCCCTTGATGACGATCTTCCCCGGCCACAGGTCGCGGATGACGGCCAGATCGTCGTAACCGATGGTGGGGTCCATCGCCGCGTTCAGCAGGTCACCGACAGTACCGCCGGTGTCGCTCAGAGATGCGAACTGCAACTTCGGAGTGGTGAGGAAGTCGTACCACCACCACGGACGCGGGATGGCGTTGACAATGGTGCCGATACTCAACTGCGGTGGGATCGAGAACCCGTTGCGCTTGTCGCGCAACCGCGCTCCGGCCACAGGCGTGTCGACGGTGAACATGAGGGTGTCGAATCCAGCCTCCCCCGCACGTACCGCGAGTTCGTAGGAGATCTCCCTCTGCCGCATCACATACAGCTGGAACCAGTTGCGTCCGTGGGGATTAGCCGCCTTCACTCCTTCTATCGACGTCGTGCCGAGAGTGGAGAGGGTGAAGGGGATGCCGGCGGATGCTGCGGCGCCCGCTCCCGCGGTCTCTCCCTCGGTCTGCATCAGCCGGGTGAATCCGGTCGGTGCGATGCCGAAGGGTAGGGCGCTTGGTCCGCCGAGGATCTCGACCGAGGTGTCGACGTGCTCCGCCGGTCGCAGGACCGACGGGTGGAACTCTATGTCCCTGAACGCCTGCCGCGCCCGCTTCAACGAGATCTCCGCGGCGATGGCCGATCCGGATGCCGACTTCGATGC
>CAXTLO010000008.1:0-4936 GCA_964244965.1 uncultured Marisediminicola sp. | reverse complement strand
CCGCGCCATCGGTGTAGTCGAACGCCGCTTTCGGTGTGCGTCTCTTCGCGATCGTTCTCAGATCGGCGATCGTGAGCGCTGACGCGAGTCGACGCTTCCTGCCGTTGAGCTCGACCTTCTTGAACTGCATCAGTTCGAGCAGCTCCGCGGGCACGGGAAGCTGGCGTTTGACGCTCATTGGGCTCTCCTGGCGATGGTGCGCTGCGGCGAGTAGGTGGTGGCGGTGTAAGAGCGCGCGACCAGCGCGCGCAGCCCCTCGAGGGTGGTCGGCGTCGCCTGGAGATATCTCGCCTGCACGAGCACGTTACCGAGAGCGGTCGCCTCCACCGGACCAGCGAGTACTGTGCGACCCGCGGCATCCGCGGTCAGTTGGCACAGCAGCGCGTTCTGCGAGCCACCGCCCACGATGTGCACGACTCGCACGCAACTGCCACTGATGCGCTCCGCGTCATCCACCGCCGCCGCGAACGCGGCAGCTAGAGATTCCAGGATGCTCCGAACCAGGTGTACACGGCTGCGAGGCCTCTCCTCGCCACGCTTGGTGAACCAGTGGGCAATCCTGGTCGCCATGTCGCCCGGCGGGAGGAAGCACGGGTCGGCGACGTCGAACACCGGCGCCGCGACCTCGGTCGCCTGAGCGAGAAGTGTCGGAAGGTCGACCGTCTCGCCGCCGCGCTCCCACTCGCGCACCGACTCGCTGAGCAGCCAGAGGCCCATCACATTGCGTAAGAACCGCACTCGCCCGTCGACGCCGAGCTCGTTAGTGAAGCCGGCCTCACGAGCGTCGTCCGTCAGCACCGGTGAAGTGAGTTCGACCCCGACGAGGCCCCAGGTGCCGCAGCTGATATAGGCGAAATCGTCGGACCTCGCGGGCACCGCCACGACGGCGGAGGCGGTGTCGTGCGATCCGACGGCGACGAGCTCGAGTTGGCCAGGCAGATCCACGGTCACCGAGCCGATCGCGGTTCCGGGGTCGACGAGATCCGGGAACAGTCTCGGGTCGAGGTCGAGCGTCGCCATGAGCTGTCCGTCCCAGTCGCGGGTGAACGCATCCAGCAGACCGGTGGTCGATGCGTTGGTGCGTTCGGCAACCCTCCGTCCGGTCAGCCAGAAGCCGAGCAGATCGGGGATGAGGAGCATCGTATCGGCCCCGTCGAGCTGATCAGCGGCGAGCTGATACAGCGTATTGAAGGGAAGGTGCTGCAGCCCGTTCCTCGCGTAGAGCTCGCGGTGCGGGATGCGCTCGTGCACCGCTTCCACGCCCGTGACAACGCGCTCGTCACGATAGTGGAATGGCACGCCGAGCATCCGGTCACCGCGGAGCAATGCGTAGTCCACGGCCCAGGAGTCGATCCCGACCGTGCGCACTTCGGGCTCCTCACGAGTCAGGACGGCGACTCCGGCGAGCACGTTCCGATACAACTCGAGGATGTTCCAGTGCAGTCCGTCGGCGATGCGCACCGGCAGGTTCGGGAACCGTGCGACCGGTACCAGGCGCACCCCGTCGGAGCCGACGTGGCCGAGCATCACCCGGCCGCTCGTCGCGCCGAGATCGACCGCGGCGACGCTCACCGCCCCCGTCATCGCAGGAACGCCGCCGCGACACCCGCGTCGACCGGAATGTGCAAGCCGGTCGTGTGGGAGAGATCGCTGCTGCACAGCACGAAGACGGCGTTGGCCACGTTCTCGGGAAGCACCTCGCGCTTGAGCAGCGTGCGCTGCGCGTAGTACGCGCCGAGTTCCTCCTCGGGCACGCCATACACCGCCGCGCGTTTCGCACCCCAGCCGCCCGCGAAGATGCCGGATCCGCGTACGACGCCATCCGGATTGATGCCGTTCACCTTCACGCCGTGCTCGCCGAGCTCGGCCGCGAGCAACCGGACCTGGTGGGCTTGATCCGCCTTCGTCGCCGAATACGCGATGTTGTTCGGCCCCGCGAACACCGAGTTCTTCGACGAGATGTAGACGATGTCGCCACCCAGCTTCTGAGCGATGAGCACGGATGCCGCGGCGCGCGATACCAGGAACGATCCCTTGGCCATCACGTCGTGCTGCAGATCCCAGTCGGCGACGGTGGTCTCGAGCAGCGATCTCGACAGCGAGAGGCCGGCATTGTTGACCACCAGGTCCAGCCCGCCGAACGCGAGCACCGTGGCATCCACCGCCACCTGCACCTGCAGCTCGTCGGTGACGTTCGCCTGCACTCCGATGGCGGTGTCGATCGTGCCGATCTCGGCTGCCGCAGCCTGCGCCTTCTCGAGGTCGAGGTCCGCGATCACCACGCATGCGCCCTCCGCGGCGAGGCGGGTGGCGATGGCCTTGCCGATTCCGGATGCAGCTCCGGTGACGAGAGCGACGCGAGTCGCGAGCGACTTCGGTGCGGGCAGCCGTGTGAGCTTCGCCTCCTCCAGCGCCCAGTACTCGATGCGGAACTTCTCCTCATCCGAGATGGGCGTGTAGGTCGAGATCGCCTCTGCGCCCCGCATCACGTTGATCGCGTTCACGTAGAACTCGCCGGCGACCCGCGCGGTCTGCTTGTTCGCGCCGTAGCTGAACATGCCGACCCCGGGTATGAGCACGATCGCGGGGTCCGCGCCCCGCATCGCTGGGGATGCCGCACCGCTGATCGAGCCCGACGGGATCGCAAAACTGTCGTAGTAGGCCGCGTAGTCGACCCGGTACTGCTCGTGCAGCTCCGTCAGCCGAGCGATCGAGTCCTGGACGCTCGCGTCCGCGGGGAGGTCGAGCAGCAGCGGCTTGACCTTGGTGCGCAGGAAGTGGTCAGGACAGCTCGTGCCGAGGGCGGCGAGGCGGGGGTGCTCGGAGGCGGCGAGAAAATCGGTGACGATGGCGGCGTCCGTGAAATGCCCGACCTGCGCCTTGTCTGTGGATACCAGTCCGCGGATCGCCGGCGCCAGGGCGGCCGCCTTCGCGCGCCGCTCGGACTCGTCGAGTGCACCGTACCCCTCGAGTGCTGGGCCGAATGGATCTGGTCGCCCGTGCTGCTCGATATAGGCGGTGGCGGTCTCGATGATCCACAACGAGTTCGCCTCCGCGTCATCGGAGGTGTCGCCCCAGGCGGTGATCCCGTGCCCGCCGAGGATGCACCCGATCGCGTCGGGGTTCCGCCGCTTGATCTCCGCGATGTCGAGACCGAGTTGGAAGCCGGGTCTGCGCCATGGCAGCCACACGACGCGCGGGCCGAATGCCTCTACGGTGAGCCGCTCGCCGTCGGCGGAGGTCGCCAGGGCGATACCGGCATCCGGATGCAGGTGGTCGACGTGTGCGGCGTCGACGAGTCCGTGCATCGCGGTATCGATCGAGGGTGCTGCACCGCCTTTGCCGTGCAAGGTGTAGTCGAACGCGGCGACCATCTCGTCCTCGCGGTCGACGCCCGGATAGACGTCGACCATCGAACGGAGCCGGTCGAGGCGGAGCACGGCGAGTCCGGACTCCTGCAGTGTGCCGAGATCGCCCCCGGACCCCTTCACCCACATCAGCTGGACGGGCTCACCGGTCACCGGATCGATGGCGGTCCCTTTCGCCGAGGTGTTGCCGCCGGCGTAATTGGTATTCCGCGGGTCGGCACCGAGACGGTTCGAGCGGGAGATGAGTTCCGCGGCGGTCGGATTGGTCACGCGCCCCACCCGGCCTGGTCGCCGCCGACGCGTTCCGCGGCGATCCTCTCCTGGTACCCGGACGCCGCATACGCTGCCATCGGGTCGCCGGGTAGCCCCCGCGACTCGCGCCACACGCTGAGCATCGGGCGCACGTCGGTGTAGAACGCGTCCATGAGGATGCCGTTAGCGCCGAGAACGTCCCCGGCCTGCTGCGCGGCCTGGAGAGCGGGGGTGTCGACCATGAGCACGCGCGCGGTCATCTCCTGCACGGTGAGCACCGATCGGATCTGCCCGGGGATCTTCTGCTCGATGTTGTGGCACTGGTCGAGCATGAACGCGACACCGCTGTCGGGGTCGAAGCCGCCGCCGCGGTTGACCTCGTACAGGATGCGGAACAGTTGAAACGGGTCGGCGGCCCCGACGATGAGGTCGTCGTCGGCGTAGAAGCGGGAGTTGAAGTCGAACGACCCGAGCTTTCCGAGGCGCAGGAGTTGGGCGACGATGAACTCGATGTTGGTTCCCGGCGCGTGGTGACCGGTGTCGAGGCACACCATCGCCCGGTCGCCGAGCGATGTCACCTGCGCGTACGAGGTGCCCCAGTCGGGCACATCCGTGTGATAGAAAGCCGGCTCGAAGAACTTGTATTCGAGCACGAGCCGCTGGTGGTCGCCGAGGTGCTCGTAGATCTTCTGCAGGGAGTCGGCGAGGCGGTCCTGACGAGCGCGGATGTCGTCCTGCCCCGGATAGTTGGTGCCGTCGGCCAGCCAGATCTTCAGGTCTCGAGAGCCGGTGGCATCCATCACGTCGATGCACTCGACATGATGATCGATGGCCTTCTGACGCACCGCTTTGTCGGCGTGCGTCACGCTGCCGAGCATGTAGTCGTCGTCCTGGAAGGTGTTCGAGTTGATCGTTCCGAGCGAGACTCCGAGGTCCTCCGCGTGCTTCCTGAGCCCCGCGTAGTCGTCGACCCTGTCCCACGGGATGTGCAAGGCGACCGATGGCGCCAGACCGGTGAGCTCGTTGACCTTCGCCGCGTCGGCGATTTTCTCGAACGGATCACGCGGTACGCCGGATTGCGCGAATACCTTGAAGCGGGTGCCGGAGTTGCCGAACGCCCAAGACGGGAGTTCGATCGCCTGCTGTTCCAGTTGCGGCGCGATGCGATCGAAGTCCTCTGTGGTGGCCATGGTCAGCTGCGTCCCTTCTTGTAGTCGCGAGTCTCCGGCATGTGAGCGACCGGATTCATCTGAGTTGTGCGCGCGAGTGGGTGATGTCGATTCTCCAAGCCGACTCTCATCGCACCTCGCGGTATT
>CAXTLO010000007.1:0-28108 GCA_964244965.1 uncultured Marisediminicola sp. | reverse complement strand
GGGTTCACTGTCCATAGGCGATAGGACTTCGTCCGCGGGAAATCACTCGTAATGCGAAGGTCGTCAGTTCGATTCTGACAGGCGGCTTCAGCGAATTCGCCGCCGTCACTGACCGGTTGGAGAGTGCTTCAGGTCAATAGCATTCCGTGAAGTAGTGTTCGGCACCGCACGCGTTGACGGCGCTCGTCCTGTACGGGACGAGTCGGTGGCGCGCCAGGCGGCCTGAGGTTCCTCGGCGATCTCACTGGCTGGCGAGCAGCAGCGCGGCTTGCCGCACGAACGTTTCCGCGACGACTGACACCGGGTCGGAGCGTTCTTCACGCGTCACGACGACCGCGGAACGACCCTGCCATGAGGGATCGTCGACCCGCACGAGTCGGATGCCCCTCGGAACGTTGCGCCCTGCGATGGAGGGAAATGTGGTGATACCGAGCCCCGCTTCGACGAAGCCGAACCGCGTCGGCCAATCGCGCAGGGTGTACGCAATACGCGGCGAGACCAGCGTCGGCCAAGCACCGAAATGAGGATCATCGCGTGCGCCGGCTCCTGCGATCCAGGGCTCGTCCTCTAACTCCCTCACAGCCACGCGACTCCTGGGGGCGAAGGGATGAGACTCGGCGACGGCGATGACGAGCGGGCCGCTAGCGAGCGCCTCGGTATGGAGACCCGTGAGGTCGTAGTCGGCCAGGCCGCTACCGAGGGCGATTACCGCCACGTCGAGGCGACCGGCGCGAAGCCGGCCCAGCTGGGTCGGTGACGACGCATCGTGGAATTCCACAGTGAGCGCGGGATGGTCGAGGCGAAGCTGCCGGATGACGGCAGGCACGAGACGCATCGCAGCGGTCGGAAACGCGCCAAGCACGACCTTGCCGGAGACGGCATCAGTCAGTTCGGTGACTTCCCGGCGGGCAGCATCCAATTCGTCCAGAATCACCGCGGCGCGCGCGGCGAGCACGTGCCCAGCGGTCGTGAGCTCGACACCGCGGGGCACGCGTCGGAATAGGACGGCGCCCGTTGCCAGTTCGAGCGCGTTCATCTGTTTCGAAACCGCCGATTGCGTGTAGCCGAGCGCCTCGGCGGCCAGGGTGAAGGATCGTGCCTCGGTGACGGCCCCCAGAACGCGAAGAGCGGTGAGGGTGAGGTCGGTCATCCCTCCATCATCCGGCATGCCGTGGGGGAATGTCCGATGTGCTTGCTTATCGCTAGTGGAATGTCGCTGCATCGCCGATGCTGGGGAGCTAGACGAAAGGTAACCATTGTCAAAGACCTGGTTCATCACCGGCAGCTCGAGCGGCTTCGGGCGCATCTGGGCTGACGCCGCCCTCGACCGCGGCGACCGCGTAGCGGCGACGGCGCGCTCTCTGCCATCGATCCGCGACTTCGAGGACCGATACGGCGACCGCGTGCTCGCCCTCGAGCTCGACGTGACCGATCGGGATGCCGTCTTCTCGGCCGTGCGGCGTACCGCCAGTCACTTCGGGTCGCTCGATGTCGTCATCAACAACGCCGGCTACGGCCACTTCGGGATGGTCGAAGAAGTCACCGAAACCGAGTTGCGGAACCAACTCGAAACCAACTTCTTCGGAGCAGTGTGGGTGACGCAGGCGGCCCTTCCCGTTATGCGCGCTCAGGGCCAGGGCCGCATCGTGCAGGTGACCAGCGAAGGAGGAGTTCGAGCGTTCCCTGGAATCGGGGCCTATCACGCGTCGAAGTGGGCGCTTGAGGGCTTGTCGGAATCGCTGTGGCAGGAAGTGGAGCCGTTCGGGATCCGGATCACGAACGTCGAACCGGGCCCATACGCCACCAACTGGCTTGGCCGCGGTTCGGTCTCGAGCACGCCAGACCCCGCCTACGCGTCGGTGCGAGCGGCTTCGGAGCAGGAATGGGATGTCGGAGACGCGGCGGCTACCGCCCAGGCGATACTCGACCTGGTCGACGCGCACGAACCGCCCCACCGGCTACTTCTCGGCAGATCGTTCGACGCGATCGCTGACATCTACGCCGACCGGATTCGAACGTGGGAGAAGTGGCAGCCGACCGCGCTGAAAGCCTTCGGCGAGCCGGCCGCCGACTCGCGCGTCGCCTGATCGGGCAGCCGCCTCCTGGTACACGGAGCGGACTCGACCGGGAGCGCTAGCGACTCGCTGACTGCGAACTGTCCACCTCGGGCACCCACCCATGGGCGAGGCCGGGACCTACGCGATCTGTGACGCGTGCTTGAGTGCGGATTTCGAGCCGATGCTTGAGAGCCCGCCGATAGGTAGCAACCGTCGGCACGCCGAGTAGTGCTTGCTGTTGGGTCCGGTATGCGAAGTCTTCGGCTCCCGTCGAGCGCTTGCGATGGCGTGGACCAGCTGCTCGGTCGAGGAATGGAAAGGCGCTATGGTCGCGCTCGCGCACCATGAGAATGGAGATGTGAACTCCTCGGTTGTTCGGTACGGCCGAGCTTCGGTGGTGTTCGCAGTTGGCGGCTGGATTTTGCTTTTCACCACTTGCAACGTTCAGTGGCTGTCGACGTACCTGACCGGGGCTACCAGTTCGTTTCTCATTGGTCAGTTCATCTTGCAGATTGCTCTACCTGGGCTCGCAGCCATGGCGACTCTCGCGGTTGTCTTCGGTGCCTGGAGCTTGAAGTACACAGGTCGCGCGGGGGCGGTGACGTGGCACCCGCTTGTTGGCATAGCCGGTGGAATCGGACTGGTCCTGCTCTCCCTCCCCGTGCTTCTTTTTGGCTTTCCAGCTTTCGCATTGGTGATTGATTCGATAGTCAGGTGACCTGCGAGTGGCTTCGTCTTCGGCTGTCCTGGTCGCCGTCGCGTGAACGAGAGTGTCGTCAGTTCGATTCTGACAGGAGGCTCAGCGCCTCCACCGCGGAACCTCATCCACGCTCTCGGGTCGTGTCCATCGCCGATTGGACCTGCCTGCCGTTCGGCGGGAACTCCTGCTGGATCGCGATCACCGCGGCGCCCCTGGCCCACTCGAAGAAGTCGACCGGGTGGATTACGGGGTCCGGGTGCTCGGGCGCGTCGGTCTGGTACTCGCGAAGGCCTCTCTCGAGGGCGGGTCGCGCCACCTCGACCAAGTGCACGCCCTCCCCGGAGAGGATGATGTGCTCCACGCCGGTGAGAGCGGTAACCGCGCCCGCTGCTCTTCCGAGCGCCCATGCCGCCTCGTCGATGATCCTCGTAGCGACCGGCTCGCCGCCGGTGGCGAGTTCGAGTACCTCGAGGAACGTGACGGTGCGTCCCAGGCTCACCGAGACGGCCGAGGTGATCGCCGCGATCGTCAGGTACGCCGTGAGGCAGCCACGGTGACCCAGGACGCAGACCGGGCCACTTGCGTCGATGGGGTAATGACTCACCAGACCGATGGGCGTGCGCACCATCGCGTCATCGATCACGAGGCCGTAGCCGATGCCCGCCCCGACGGTGAGCATCGCGAAGTTCGAGTACTCCCTGCCGGATCCGAACCAGTGCTGAGCGCGAGTGAGACCGACCACGTCGTTGTCGAGATATACCGGAAGCGCGAGCGCGTCGCCGAGCAGAGCGCGGAATGGCACCTCGTGCCAGTGCAGGTAGGGCGAGTCGGCGACCACCTCCCCCGCGGAGACCTGACCGCCGACGGTCACCCCGACCGCGTCGATCCCCTTCGGAGCGCTTCGCCTCAATTGCGTGACTAGGGCCATGACCGACCGTGTGACCTCCGGCGCGTCGACCGACGCGAGCTCGAGATCGAGACGGTCGATTACACGCGCCCTCAGGTCGGTGACCACTCCGTAGGCCCTGGAGGTGGTGACCTTGACCCCGACGAACCGGTAATCGTCTGCGACGACATCGAGAGGGAGCGAGGCAGGACCGCGCTGCGAGCTGCGGACAGCGTTCGCCTCGACCAGGAGGCCCGCTGCGAGAAGCGGCTTCACCAGTCGGGTGAGGCTTCCGGCGGACAGTCCCATCTTCTCTGCCAGCCGGGCGCGGGATTGTGCGCCGTGCACGAGCACTTCGATCGCGACGGCTCGCGACGTGGCTGACAAGCGCAGCGCGGTATCCCGTGAATTGCTCAAAGCTTTCCTGTCGAAACTATAAGGCCGTGCATCGACAACCGCAGACCCCACGAGGAGGACTGGAGTGCCTCTAGAAACTCCATCTTGACATCAATCCTTTTGGTGCAAAACTATTGTCAACGATCGCGACGCCTCGACACGCGCGTATGGATCGACACAACTCCGACGGAAGAAAATGCAATGACGCGATTCTCAGCTGTGAAGCTCCCTGCGGCCGCGGCGATCCTGCTGCTCGGCGTGACCGGATGCACCGGAGGTCAGATCGGAGGGGGCGACGACGGGGGAAATGCTAATTCGATCCGATATCTGGTAGAGCAGCCGGAGGATGCGGCATCGCTCGACCTGCTGCGAGAGCACCTCGGCGACTTCGAGGACGACAACCCCGGCATCACGGTCGAGCTCGAGGCTCTGCCACTCGAGAACATGCGGACCGTGTTGCAGACGCAGTTGAGGTCGGGCGAGGGCCCGGATGTCTTCAGCTGGGGTTCTGGGCCCGGATACGCGGGTTCGCTGGCCGAGGCGGGTCTGCTCTACGACCTCACCGACGCCTACGAGGAGTACGACTGGCCGATCTATGAGTTCGCGAAGGAGCGGGTGACCTTCGACGGGAAGATCGTCGGTGTCCCCGGTGAGATGGAGACCGTCGGCCTCTTCTACAACATCGACATGTTCGCCGATCTCGGCATCGAGCCGCCACAGGATCTGGGGGATCTCGACCAGGCGATCGCCGCAATCGCGGAATCCGGCGTCACCCCCATGGCGGCGAGCGATCAAGAGGGGTGGCAGGGCGGCCACTACCTCAGCATGGCGCTCTCGAGCGAGGTCGGCGGAGAGGGGATGAATGCCCTACTCGCCGGCGAGCAGCCCTGGAACTCGCCGGAGGTGGTCTCCGCGCTGAAGGTCTGGGAGGACTACAACACGGATGGCGTACTGCCCCCGTTCCCCACGTCCCTCTCCTACGACGGCGGCAGCGCGCTGTTCTACTCCGGCGACGCAGCGATGGTGCCGACCGGCAGCTGGCTGGTCGACACGATCCAGGAGAACGTCGACTTCGAGGTTGGCTACATCCCGTTCCCCTCCTCGGACGGCCCCGGTATCTTCACCGGCGGCCTTGGGTCCGGACCGCTCATCTCAGGGTCGACCACCAAGACCGAAGCAGCGCTGACCTTCGTCGACTGGCTGGTCTCGCCTGAGCACGGTCAGTGGACGGTCGAGAACCTCGGCGCGATTCCGCCATATCCGGTGGAGTCCGCGGATCTCGACGTCACCCCGCTGTTCAGACAGGTGCTCGATGACACGGCAACGTTCTCCGACGGGTCTACCGACTTCGGGTTCAACATCGACGTCCAGGCGACGGACGTCTTCAATCAAGCGATGTGGGACGGGATGCAGGCGATCTTCAGCGGTCAGAAGACGGCGGAGCAGGTCGCCGAGGACCTCGACGCGGCCGCTCAGGCAGGCTGAGTTCCACGTGACAGGATTCGCAGAACCGGCTGCTCGGACGTCGGGTGCCACCGAGGTGCGCAAGAGGATCCTCCCCGGTCGCTCGGCTCCCTCGGACACCCCGAAGGCGACACGGCGGGCACAGACCCGTCTCGGGATCGCGCTAATCACTCCGCTCATGCTCATCGTGATCGTGTTCTTCGTCTTTCCGCTCGGGAACGCGATCTACTACGCCTTCGTCGACTTCAACGGCATCGACCTGCAGCCGGCCTTCGTCGGGTTCGCGAATTTCGCGGAAGTGTTCGGAGACCCCGCGGTGTGGCCGGCGCTTCGCAACAACGCGATCTGGATCGTCCTCGGAACGGCCGGTCCGCTCGTGATCGGCCTCGCGCTCGCGCTCGCGATGTGGACCGTCGGCCGCGGGGGCGTCTTCTACCGCCTCGCGTTCTTCCTCCCCTACATCCTTCCCCAAGTGGCCATCGGGGTCGTCTGGGGATGGATCTACGACCCGGTGCGCGGCTGGCTCAACCAGGCCCTGGAGCTGCTCGGCCTCGGCGGCCTGACGACCGGATGGCTCGGCAATCCGCAGACCGCCCTGTACGCCGTGCTCGGAACGGCCATCTGGGCGACGACCGGCTTCGTGTTCGTCATCCTGCTCTCCGCGCTGAGGAACGTCGACATCGAATTGGTCGATGCTGCCAACCTCGACGGGGTGAACACGTTCCAACGACTCTGGTACGTGATCCTCCCGCAGATCATGCCCGTGTTCCTCACCGTCACGACGATCACCCTGGTCGGCGGCTTCGGGGTCTTCGACATCATCTTCATCATGACCGGCGGAGGTCCGGCCGGCGCCACCGAGGTACTCGGCACCTACGCCTACAGCAGCGCCTTCCAGCTCAACCGGATCAGCTACGGCACCACGCTCGCACTGGTGATCACGGTGCTCGCCATACCGTTCGCGGTGGCACTCAACAGACTCCAGCGCCGGCTCTCGTTGCAGGGGACGGGCGCATGACCGCGCAACTGGATCGCACCTCGACGACGTCGACGAGTCCCGTGCAGGTGAACGGGATGTCACCGCGACGGCGGACGATGCGAGTGGGTAAGCACATCCTCCTCCTCGTGCTGTCCCTCCTGGCGCTGTTCCCCGTCATCCTCACGATCTCCACATCGCTCAAGACGGATGCCGACGTGCGGGTGAATCCGTTCGGCCTGTTCTCCTCCTTCTCGCTGGAGAACATCGTCACCGCCTGGACGGTGGGCAACTTCAGCGACTACCTGGGCAACAGCTTCCTACTGTCGGTGCCGAGCACGATCCTCGTGGTGATCCTGTCGACCATGGGCGGTTACACCTTCGCCCGGCTGCCCTTCCCCGGTCGCAGCTTCCTGTTCTACCTCGTCGTGCTCGGGCTCCTCGTGCCGTTTTTCGCGTACATGATTCCGCTCTACTTCCAGCTGCGCAGCATGGCGTTGCTCGACACACTCGTGGGCACCATCCTCGTGCTCACGATGACCGGGCTTTCCTTCGGCACCTTCTTCATGCGCGCGTTCTTCTCCGACCTCCCGACGGAGTTGGAGCAGGCCGCCCGCATCGATGGAGCCTCGGAGTGGCAGATCTTCGTGAAGGTGATGCTGCCGTTGGTCGGTTCGGGGGCGAGCGCGCTCGCTGTGTTCACGTTCCTGCAGAACTGGAACAACTTCCTCGTCCCGCTCCTCTACCTCCCGGGCGGTGACTTCCAGCCGCTGACGACCGGGCTCTACCTGTTCCTCGGGGGGCGCTCGATCGACATCGGTCCGCTGGCCGCCGGCACTCTCATCACCATCCTTCCGGTGATCGTGCTCTACGTGGCGCTGCAACGGCAGGTCACCCAGGGCTTCCTCAGCGGCGCGGTCAAGGGATGACCGATGCATGACGTTCTCGACCCCCGTGACCTCGTTCCCGACGAGGCGGAGCAGCTTTCGCAGAGCGGGTACCTGCTCGGAGCGCTCGAGCAGGAGGCGCGGGATGCCGCGGTCGCCGGCGACCTGGTCGCGCTCGCCGACATCGAACTCGCCCTTCAACGGGTGCAACGCGATCCGGGCTGGGCATACGACGAGCCCAGCGACACCCGCTCCCTCCGGGCAATCGCCGAGCGAGTCGAGGCGAGCGCCGTCGACCGGACGCAACTCCCAGCCCGTATCCGGGGCGCCTGGCTGGGACGTGCGGTGGGCAACACGCTCGGTAAGCCGGTCGAGGGGCTGACCCGCACGGAGGTCTCGGTCTATGCACGTGCCGCGGGCCAGTGGCCGCAGACCGGATACCTGCCCCTGCTCGAGCCGCTCCCCGATGGCGTCGCACGGCTACACCCCTCCGCTCCCGTTGCGACCCTCGGGCGGTTCGTCGACGTGCCGCGTGACGACGACATCGACTGGACCATCTTGGGACTGCATCTGCTCGAAACCTACGGTCGTGATCTGACGACCGATCAGATCGCCGCGGAGTGGCTCGACCGGGTTCCGTTCACGCAGACCTACACCGCAGAACGCGCGGCCTACCGCAACCTCATCCACGGGCTCCGTGCGCCGCACACGGCGACGACCCGCAACCCCTACCGCGAATGGGTCGGCGCTCTCATCCGCGGGGACGTCTTCGGGCTGGTGAGCCCCGGCGACCCGGCGGAGGCGGCGCGACTGGCGCTCGTCGACGCCCGGCTGACCCACGTGGGAAACGGCATCTACGGTGAAGCGTGGGCCGCAGCGCTGGTCGCAGCTGCCATGACCACCGACTCGGCGCGCGCCGCCCTCGACATCGCTGTCGAGGTGGTGCCTGTGCGCTCCCGCCTCTACGAAGCGCTGCGGGGTGTCGCTCGTCTCTCCGACGACGGCGCCACGAGCGAGGACGCTCTCGACTGGGTCGACGAGACTCTCGGTCACTACCCCTGGGTGCACACCATCCCCGCGGCGGCGACCATCGCGATCGCGCTCGCGTGGGGGACGGGTTTCATGGACGCCGTGGCGATCTCGATATCCGGCGGGCGCGACACCGATTCGACGGCGGCCACGGTCGGCGGCGTGTTCGGCGCGCTGCACGGGGACAGCGCCATCCCGACCGAGTTGGTCGGTACCACCCACGTGCACGTGCGCAGCGCGGTACGGGACTTCGATCGCGTCACCGTGGATGAGCTGGCGGAGCGGACCCTGCGACTCGCAACGGTGATCCGGTGACCTCGTCGACGGACCACGACCTGCGACCACGCGCAGAGATCCAAGCGGGTGGTGAAGCGGTCGAGACGCACGCGGTCGATGAGCGCAACGCCGACCCATCGCCTCGCGCAGGGTCCGAGACTCCCGTCGGGCCGGACCGTCCGATCGTCTTGTCTGCCGGCGGTGTCAGCGTCGTCGTCGACATCAGCTCAGCCGTTCCGCGCGTGCTGCACTGGGGTGCGGAGTCGGCATTGTCGCGCGCCGACCTCGATGCGTTGCCCGCGGTCGTCTCCCGGCAATGGACCGTCGACGGAGTGCAGCACGCGGTCTGGCCGTCCGTACTGCCGGAGCAGTCAGCGGGCTGGATGGGGACCCCCGGCATCGAGGGGCACCGGGCCGGCGCGCACTTCTCGCCGTTCTTCACGCAGGCATCGGTGGAGCTTCGGACCGCCGACGACGGCAGCCAGGTCGTCGAGTGTCGGAGCGTCGACCCCGTGGCCGAGCTCTCGCTCACTGTCGTGCTCGAGCTCCTGCCCTCCGGGCTGCTCCGCATGGGGGCCGCGATCCGCAACGACTCCACGACCGAGCACTACGAGCTCCAGGCCGTGCGGCTCGCACTTCCGGTACCGGCAGAGGCGCAGGAGGTACTGGACTTCGCCGGGCGGCACCTGCGCGAGCGGTCTCCTCAGCGGCACCCCTTCACCGTCGGCACGCACCTGCGGGAGGGCCGCCGCGGGCGCACCGGGTCCGACGCGACCCCTGTGCTCGCGGCGGGCACGCGGGGGTTCGGGTTCGCCGACGGAGACGTGTGGGCGGTGCACGTGGCGTGGAGCGGCAATCACGCGACCTTCGCGGAACTCGGGCTCACCGGCATCCGCGTGATCGGCGGGGGCGAGGTGCTACTTCCCGGCGAGGGCCGACTGTCCCCTGGTGAGACCTACTCCAACCCCGACCTGTACGCCTCGTACGGGCGCGGGCTCGACGAGGTGACCGGCCGCTTCCACCGCTTTCTGCGGGCGCGTCCGTCGCATCCCGGTCACCCGCGGCCCGTCGTGCTCAACACGTGGGAGGCGGTGTACTTCGACCACGATCTTCAGTCGCTGACCGAGCTCGCGGAGCTGGGTGCCTCGGTGGGTGCCGAGCGTTTCGTGCTCGACGACGGCTGGTTCCGCAATCGTCGGGACGACCGGTCCGGTCTCGGCGACTGGCAGGTGGACGAGACGGTGTGGCCCGGCGGCCTCGGGCCGCTGGTACGCGTCGTGCGGGAATTGGGGATGCAGTTCGGACTCTGGTTCGAGCCGGAGATGATCAACGTGGATTCCGATCTCGCGCGTACCCACCCCGAGTGGATCATGGGGTCTGGTGACCGGCTGCCCCTCGGCGCCCGCAATCAGCAGGTGCTGAACCTCGCGATCCCCGACGCGTTCGACCATGTCCTCGATGCGATGAGTTCCCTCGTCGCGGAGTACGACATCGACTACATCAAATGGGACCACAACCGCGACCTGGTCGAGGGGGGTGATCGCCGTTCCGGTGAGGCTCGGGTGCACCGGCAGACGTTGGCCACCTATCGGCTCATGGACGAGTTGCGCCGGCGACATCCGCAATTGGAGATCGAATCCTGCGCTTCGGGAGGAGGCAGGATCGACCTCGGGATGCTCCAACACACCGATCGGGTCTGGGCGAGCGACTGCATCGACGCCCTCGAACGGCAGCGGATCCAGCGGTGGACCGGGATGCTGCTGCCACCGGAGCTGGTGGGCTCGCACGTCGGAGCGCCGACCGCCCACACGACGCGGCGCACGCACTCTCTCGCGTTCCGGGCGGCGACGGCCCTGTTCGGGCACTTCGGAATCGAGTGGGACCTGCGCACCGCGAGCGCGCAGGAACTTTCCGAACTGGCTCGGTGGGTGGAGTTGTACAAGCAGGAGCGGCAGCTCATCCACTCCGGTCGTGTGTTCCGCAGCGACTACCCGGATGACGCGTACTGGTCGCACGGGGTGATGAGCGAGTCCGCCGACTATGCACTGGTCGCCTTCGTGGCGCTCGACACGGTGGTCGCCGCACAGCCCGGACGCATCCGGATCGCCGGCCTCCGTGCAACTGGCCGGTACCGCGTCGAACCGGTCGACCTGTCCATGCCGGCGCTGGTCTCGGGGGCGAGTGGGCCGCCCGCGTGGATCACCGATCCGGTCACCGTCAGTGGGGCCCTGCTGGGTTCGGTCGGCCTCCAAGCCCCGATGCTCTACCCGGAGCAGGCATTCCTCTTCCGTGTCGTGCGCGACGGTTGACCCGCGGAACCACGATGAGCCGCCCTGCGGCCCGATAGTAGACAGGACCACCATGCCGAACCTCGTACGATTCGTCTCCCCACGGGTGGCGGAGGTCGTCGATGTCGATCCCCAGCCGCTCAGTGCCGGAGAGGTGGAGATCGAGACCATTTACTCGGGTATCTCGGCGGGCACCGAATTGACGGCGTATCGGGGCAGTAACCCGTACCTCACCAGCAAGTGGGAACCGGAGCAGCGTCTGTTCGTACCCGGTTCGACAAGCCAGAGCTACCCGCTCGACGCCTGGGGTTACGAGGAAGTGGGACGCATCACCGCCGTCGGTGACCATGTCGACGAGAGCGCGGTCGGCTCGCTCGTCTGGGGAACCTGGGGACACCGCTCCCAGGCGGTGCGCCCCGCCGAATACGCCCTCGCCCGCATTCTGCCGGCATCCGCGGACCCTGAATCGGGCATCTTCGCGAAGATCGGTGCCATCTCCCTGAACGCCATCCTCGACGCCGACATCCACGTCGGCGAGACCGTCGTGGTCTTCGGGGCGGGTGTGCCCGGCCAGATCGTCGCCCAACTCGCGCGACTCAACGGTGCCCACGTCATCTCCGTCGATCTCATCGAGGGAAGGCGCGATCTCGCACGGCGACTGGGCGCGTCCAGCACTCTCGACCCGCGGGACGGTGATGTCGCCGAGCAGGTGCGGGCGCTCACCGATGGTCGCGGTGCCGACGTGGTGATCGAGATGAGCGGCAGCTACCACGCGCTGCACGAGGCGATTCGCTGCGCCGCTTACAGCTCGCGGGTCGTCGTCGGTGGCTTCTTCCAGGGCGAGGCCACGCCGGTACGCCTCGGCGAGGAGTTCCACCACAATCGCATCCAGATCGTCGGCTCCCAGATCTCCGGCGTCGCCCCAGCGCTCCAGCACCGGTGGAACGAACTGCGGATGTCACAGACCGTGCTCGAACTCGAACGCTCCGGCCGCCTTAATCTCCGCGACCTGATCACGCACCGTGTCGAAGCGGCGGCCGCGGCCGACGCGTTCACCATGCTGGACACGGCGCCTGAGGCCGCCTTGCAGGTCGTACTCGACTACCGCTGAGCGCTGAGCGCTGAGGACGACGCAGTCAGTCGACCCCATCGACCCGGCCAAGTACGGCAAACCGGACACGATCATGGCGGCAGGCGACAACCTGGAACACCCCGGCGCAGCCGCGGCTGCTGATAGATTCCGCGAGGACACCGGGACATCACGACGACGACATGAAGGAGCACGGATGCCGCACACGATCCGATGGGGGATCCTCGCGCCGGGCGGCATCGCCGAAGCGCAGACCAAGGATCTGCTTGCCGCCGGTCACCTCGTCACCGCGGTCGGGTCACGTTCGATCGACCGGGCGCGGGCGTTCGCCGACCGGTTCGGCATCGCGACGGCGCACGGCAGCTATGAGGCTCTCGTCGCCGACCCGGAGGTCGACGCCGTCTACGTGGCGAGTCCCCATTCCGAACACTATGCCCACGCGAGGCTCGCCCTCGAGGCGGGCAAGCACGTGCTCGTGGAGAAGGCGTTCACCGTCACCGGGGATCAGGCGGCCGCCCTGGTAGACCTGGCGGAGCGCAGCGGACTCGTCGTGCTCGAGGCGATGTGGTGTCGGTACCTGCCCCACATGGTGCGGCTCCGCGAGATCATCGCCGCGGGCACGATCGGCGACGTGCGCACGGTCATCGCCGACCATAATCAGAAGCTCCCCGCAGACCCCGGGCACCGGCTCAACGACCCGAACCTCGCCGGCGGCGCCCTGCTCGACCTCGGCATCTATCCGGTCTCGTTCGCGTGGGACATGTTGGGCGAGCCGACGAGCGTGCTCGCTCATGGCGCCTTCACGGCGACGGGCGTCGACCGGCAGACCGCCGTCATCCTCGGGTATCCGGATGGACGACAGGCGGTGCTGCACACGGCGCTCGACACGCTCGGGCCCACCCGCGCCGCCGTGCTCGGCACCGACGGGTGGATCTCGCTCGGCTCGCCGTGGTACGGACCGTCACCGTTCACCGTGTATTCCGCGGACGGGTCCGAGATCGAGCGCGTCGACATCCCCATCGCCGGACGCGGCATGCAGTACCAGGCCGCCGAGCTCGAACGGCTCGTCGGGTCGGGCGCGACCAGCGGAGAGATGCTGCCCACCGCGGAGACGGTCGCGGTGATGCGCACGATGGATGAGATCCGACGCCAGATCGGACTCGACTACCCGGCGGATATCCTGGGCGTGTGATCGAGCCTGAGTCTGAATCGGGCGCGGGCAGCCGCGCTCTGTTCGTCATCGACGTGCAGAACGACTTCACCGAGGGGGGAGCGCTCGGCGTCGTCGGCGGCTCAGCCGTCGCAGCCGGTGTGAGCAGGCTCCTCGCCGACCACTCCGACCGCTACGACCACGTGTTCGCCTCCCGCGACTGGCACGACGCGAACAACGACAACGGCGGCCACTTCGCCGTCGCGGCCGAGCCCGACTTCGTCGCTACCTGGCCGGTGCACTGCGTGGCGCATACCGACGGCGCCGCCTATCACCCCGACCTCGAGCTGCCCACCGGCACGATCCACGTGCGCAAGGGGCAAGGCGTGCCGGCGTACTCGATCTTCGAGGGGACGACGGATGACGGCGCGACCGTCGACGAGACCCTCGAACGGCTCGGTATCACCGACATCGACGTGGTCGGCATCGCCACGGACTACTGCGTGCTCGCCTCCGCGCAAGACGCGCTCGACGCCGGACGACGGGTACGGGTCATCCGGGATCTCGTCGCGGGCGTCGCTCCGGAGTCCAGTACTGCCGCCCTCGCGGATCTCGCGGACAAGGGTGCGGTGGTGATCGACACCCGCTCAGCCATGTCATGAACACGCCCCGGTGGCTCCGCGCCGTCATTCCCGCCGTCCTCATCCTGATCTGGCTCGTCGCCGCAGGAATCGGCGGGCCGTACTTCGGCCGGGTCGACGAGGTGTCGTCGAACGATCAAGCGACCTATCTACCGGCCACCGCCGAGGCAACAGTGGTGCAGGACCTCCAGATCGACTTCCGCGACAGTGACGACATCCCGGCGATCGTTCTGTTCGAGCGCGACGGGGGGCTCACCGACGACGATCGTGCGTTCGGAGCGGACATCGCCGAGAGCCTGCGCGACTTCGATGGGGTCAGCGACGGGGTCTCGCCGCCGATCGAGTCGGAGGACGCCGCCGCGATCCAGATCTTCGCGCCCCTCGCGACGGACGGCGCAGCAGAGACGGTCGAGGCGCTCCGCACCTTCATCGACGAACAGACACCGGACGGTCTGACGCACTTCGTCACGGGCCCGGCGGGATTCTCCGCGGACATCGGCGAAGCGTTCACCGGCATCGACGGGATCCTGCTGCTGGTCGCCCTCGCCGCGGTGCTCCTCATCCTCCTCATCGTCTACCGGTCACCGCTGCTGCCGCTGCTGGTGCTCGGCACGTCGATCTTCGCGCTCAGCGCCAGCATCCTCGTGGTCTGGTGGCTCGCTCGCGCCGGGATCGTGGCCCTCAACGGACAAGTGCAGGGAATCTTGTTCATCCTCGTCATCGGCGCCGCCACCGACTACTCGCTGCTCTACGTGTCCCGGTACCGAGAGGCGCTGCGTGACCATGTCACCCGCTGGGACGCCACGCTGGCCGCCCTCCGCGGGAGCCTCGAGCCGATCCTCGCCTCGGGCGGCACCGTCATCGTCGGGTTGCTCTGCCTGCTCCTATCCGATCTCAACTCGAACAAGGCGCTCGGGCCGGTGTCCGCGATCGGCGTCGCGCTATCGGTGCTCGCGTCCCTCACCCTGCTTCCTGCGCTGCTCCTCGTGTTCGGGCGCGCCTCGTTCTGGCCGCTCCGTCCCGTGCATGGATCGCCGCATCCCGTCGCCTCGGGGTCCGGGATGTGGGCGCGCGTCGGGCGGCTCATCGCACGACGCTCACGCCTCGTGTGGGTCACCTCCACGGTTCTGCTCCTGGTCGCCGCCGCCGGTGTGACGCAGCTCGAGGCCGACGGCGTGCCGCAGAGCGATCTCATCCTCAGCGCCTCGGAGGCGCGCGACGGGCAGGAGGCGCTGGGCGAGCATTTCCCGGGCGGCTCGGGGAGCCCGGCGATCATCATCGGCGACCAGAGGTCCGCGGACGAGCTGGCGGATGCGGCGCTCGCGGTCGACGGGGTCGACTCGGTCGTCGCGCTCGCCGCCGGCAGCATCACGGGCACCACGCCCGTCGGTGACCCCGCGACGTCCTCGCCCGGTGAGCCCTCGGCGCTGCCTCCCGCCGAGCCGACCGTGGTGGACGGGCAGGTGCTCCTGCAGGCGACGCTCAGCGACGCCGCCGACTCTGCACGAGCGGAAGCGGCGGTGGGCGAGCTCCGCGACGCCGTGCGGGAGGTGGAGCCGGGAGCCCTCGTCGGGGGCACGACCGCCATCGCGGTGGACACTATCGCCTCCTCGATCCGCGATCGCAACACCATCATCCCGATCGTGCTCGCCGTCATCCTGGTCATCCTCATGCTGCTGCTCAGGTCGATCCTGGCGCCGGTGATCCTGGTGGGCAGTGTGGTGGTCTCATTCGCCGCCGCGCTCGGAGTCTCGGCGCTGGTGTTCGACGGGATCCTCGGCTTCCCCGGCGCCGATCCCTCGGTGCCGCTGTACGGCTTCGTGTTCCTGGTCGCCCTCGGCATCGACTACAACATCTTCCTCATGACCCGGGTGCGTGAGGAGAGCCTCGCGCGTGGGACGCGTCCCGGCATCCTGCGCGGCCTGTCGGTCACGGGCGGGGTCATCACCTCGGCGGGGATCGTTCTCGCGGCGACGTTCGCCGCGCTCAGCGTCATCCCCATCCTCTTCCTCGTGCAGATCTCGTTCATCGTCGCGTTCGGTGTGCTGCTCGACACCTTGATCGTGCGGTCGCTGCTGGTTCCCGCCCTCGCGTACGACATCGGGCCCGCCATCTGGTGGCCGTCCAAGCTCTGGCGGAGCGACGCAGCCCGTCGGTCGCCGGCTACCGCCCCAGCTACCGCCACCGCTACCGCCACCGCCACCGCCACCGCCACCGAGGAGGATCACCGATGATCACCGAGACCGAACTGCTCGCATCCGTTCCCGACCGTCTCTACATCGGCGGCCACTGGGTGCCGTCGACGTCGGGACGGTCGATCGACGTACAGGATCCGGCGACCGGCGCCGTGCTCAAGACGATCGCCGACGCATCGGTCGAGGACGGCGTCCACGCTCTCGACGCGGCGGTCGCAGCCCAGGACGACTGGGCACGAACGCCCGCTCGCGTGCGCGCCGAGATCCTGCGCCGCGCCTTCGACCTGCTGCAGGAACGAGCGGATGACTTCGCGCTGCTGATGACCCTGGAGATGGGTAAGCCGCTCGCCGAGTCCCGCGGCGAGGTCGCCTACGGCGGGGAGTTCCTGCGCTGGTTCAGTGAGGAGGCCGTGCGCGTCTCCGGGCGGTACGGCCGGAACCCCGAGGGCACCGGCACGATGATCGTCAGCCACCGTCCGGTCGGCCCGTCGTACCTGATCACGCCGTGGAACTTCCCGCTCGCGATGGCCACCCGCAAGGTCGCGCCCGCGCTGGCCGCGGGCTGCACCGCGGTGATCAAGCCAGCCGAGCTCACGCCGCTCACGACGCTGTTGTTCGCGAAGCTCCTCGACGACGCCGGACTGCCCGGCGGCGTGCTGAATGTCATCACGACGTCGGACTCCCGCGGGGTCAGCACGCCGATCCTCGCCGACCCGCGGCTGCGCAAGCTCAGCTTCACCGGTTCCACTCCTGTCGGGGTGGCCCTGCTGAAGCAGGCGGCCGACGGTGTGCTGCGCACCTCGATGGAACTGGGCGGCAACGCCCCGTTCCTCGTCTTCGAAGACGCCGACCTCGATCAGGCCGTGGCCGGGGCGCTGCTGGCGAAGTTCCGCAACATCGGGGAGGCGTGCACCGCGGCGAACCGCTTCATCGTGCACGAATCGATCGCCGACGAGTTCGCCCGGCGTGTGACCGCAGCAGTGGGCGAGTTCCGGATCGGGCGTGGCACCGACGAGGGCGTGCGGATCGGGCCGCTGATCAACGGCGCCGCCGTGCAGAAGGCGGCCGACCTCGTCGACGACGCCGTCGCTCGCGGAGCATCCGTGCTCACCGGCGGGCATGCCGTCGACGGCGACGGCACCTTCTTCGAGCCCACCGTCATCACCGGGGTCACCCCGGGCAGCGCCATCTTGCGCGAGGAGATCTTCGGGCCGGTGCTGGCCATCACGACCTTCGCGGATGAGGCGGAGGCCGTCACGATGGCCAACGACACCCAGTACGGCCTGGTCGGGTACGTATTCACCCGGGACCTGGCACGTGGACAGCGGATGATCGACTCCCTCGCCACGGGCATGATGGGCCTCAACGTCGGCGTCGTGTCGAACGCCGCAGCCCCATTCGGCGGCGTGAAGCAGTCCGGTCTCGGACGAGAAGGCGGCGCCGAAGGCATCCATGAGTATCTGGAGACCAAGTACACGCTCACCCCGGCATGATCCGGCCGATCGAGATCGACTCGCTCTCCGATCCGCGCCTGGCCGATTACAGCCACGTCACCGACGTCGCGCTCAAGAAGTCTCGCGGCTCCGAGCATGGGCTCTACCTCGCAGAATCACTGCTCGTGATGCAGCGGGCTCTGGCGGCCGGGCACCGACCACGGTCGGTGCTCGCGCTCGGCGGATCGGCGGATGACGCGATCGCCGCCCTCGATGGATATGACAGACACGACGGACGCGACGTCCCGGTCTTCACCGGCCCAGGCGGGCTCCTCGAGGAGCTGACCGGGTACGTTCTGCACCGCGGACTGATCGCCTCGATGCACCGACCTCCGCTGCCCACTGCGGCGTCGCTGCTGGCATCCGCTCGACGCGTGGTCGTGCTGGAGGACGTCGTGGATCCGACCAACGTCGGCGCGATCTTCCGTTCCGTCGCCGGGATCGGCGCTGACGCGGTCCTCGTCACCCCCCGCTGCTCCGATCCGTACTACCGGCGCTCGATCAGGGTGAGCATGGGAACGGTGCTCCAGGTGCCCTGGACGCGCGTCGGCGGGTGGGATGACACCGCGAGCGCCCTGGCGGCATCCGGATTCCACATCGCGGCCCTCGCGATCGACGACCGCGCCGTGACGCTGCGCGAGTTCGCCGCCTCGGCCCCCGAGCGCGTCGCTCTGGTACTCGGCGGAGAGGGCGCGGGGCTCAGCGACCGGGCGCTCGCTGTCGCGGACACGATCGTCACCATCCCGATGCGTCACGGCATCGACTCGCTGAACGTCGCGGCGACGGCCGCTGTCGCCATGTACGCCCTTGCGGGCTGAGCCGACGGGGCCTCCGGCGTCAGACCAGCAGCTGGTGCTTCGCCAGGTCGCGGTAAAGGGGAGTCGATTCCACGAGCTCGGAGTGACTGCCCACGCCGACGACGCGTCCGTGGTCGAGGACCACGATCTGGTCCGAGTCGACGACCGTCGAGAGCCGGTGCGCGATCACGATGAGCGTGCGGTTGGCGGCGACGGCGTCGATCGCCTCGCGGAGCAGCTGCTCGTTGAGGCCGTCGAGGGACGACGTCGACTCGTCGAGCAGCAGGATCGGGGGAGCGGCGAGCAGCGCTCTAGCGATCGCGAGCCGCTGCCGCTCGCCGCCAGACAGCATGACGCCATCCTCGCCGACGGGGGCATCCAACCCGAGCGGGTTGCGCTCGAGCACCTCGGTGAGGTTCACGTCGTGCAGCACCTGGATGCACTGCTCCTCGGTGGCGTCGGGCGTCGCGAGCACGAGGTTCTCACGCAGCGTGCCGGCGAGCACCGGGGCGTCCTGTTCGACGTATCCGATCTGAGCTCTGAGGTCGGCGCGGTCGAGCGCTCTCAGGTCGACGCCCCCGAGCCGGATGACGCCCGCGGTCGGGTCGTAGAACCGCTCGATCAGCGCCAGGATGGTGCTCTTGCCCGCCCCCGATGGTCCGACCAGAGCGGTGCGGCGGCCGCGTGGCGCGCCGAAGGTCACCCCGTGCAGCACGGTGTGCACCTCTACGGCGTCGGCGGTCGAATCGTCCCCGTCATCGGCGAGGGCGGCGTACTGGAATCGCACGTCGTCGAACCGGATCGCGTCATCCGTTCTCACCGGGCCGGCAGCCGCGTCGGCGATCTCGCTGTCGCGCTCGGTCTCGATCGGCAGCGAGATGATCTCCTGGATGCGGCCGAGCGCACCCAGTGCCGCGTTCACCGAGGTGATCGCACCGAACGCCTGTCCGAGCGGGGTGATCATCAGGAACAGGAAGAGGATGAAGGCGACGAGGCTCGCGACCGTGATCGACCCGTCCGCGACGCGGAAGCCGCCGACGCCGAGCACCACGAGGAACGAGACCTGCAGCGAGATCCCCGCGATCGGCACGACGAGGGCGGAGATCTTCGCGACGCTGATGCCCATCTGCCAGGCACCGACGGCGTCGTCCTGTACGGCGGCGATTTCCCGTTCTCCCGCGTTCGCGGCACGGATGGTGCGCACGGCGCTGATCGAGCGCTCGACCGACGCAGCGAGGTCTCCGACTTTCTCCTGCGCCTTGCGGCTGGCGACGCGGATGCGGGCGCTCAGCAGGGTGACGGCGGTGACGGCGATGGCAACCACCAGCACCGTGAGGCCGAGCAGCAGCGGATCGATGACGAGCATCGCGATGATCGCGCCGACGAAGGTGACGGAGCCGCCGATCGCCTCGACCAGCCCCTGAGTGAGCACGGCGCGCAGAAGCGTGGTGTCCGATCCGACCCTGGAGACCAGGTCGCCGGTCCGGCGGAGGTCGAATTCACTGATCGGCAGGTTCAGCATGCGCGAGACCAGGCGGCGACGGCTGGAGAGGACGACGCCCTCACCGGTGCGCTGCAGGAGGTAGTGCTGATATCCGCTGATGAGCGCCGAGATCACCACGAGCGCGATCAGTCCCCACACGAGCAGGCCGAGTGAATCGCCGGCCTCCACGACGGAGATCACACGGCTGACCAGCAGCGGTTGCGCGAGCGAGGCGGCGGCGCCGAGCACGCTCAGCACGACGACGAAGGAGAGCACACCGCGATGCTCGCCGAGGTAGGGGAGCAGCTGGCGGAACGTGGCTCGCGGTCCGTCGTCCTTCGGCTTCCGACCTCGGCCTCGCGGGGCGGAGGCGGACGTGCTGGTACTCATCGATCCTCTTCCTGCGACGGATCGCCGCTACCGGCGTCCGTACTTCTTGTGCACGGCCTGGCGAGACACGCTCAACGCGGTCGCGATCATCTGCCAGCCGTAGCCGAGGTTGCGCGCCTTCCTCACGAGCGTAGCTTCGCGCCGATCGACTTCCCTGCGGAGTTCGCTCACGGCGCGAAGGGCCGTCAGCGGGTCATCGTCGGCCGCCTGTGCGCTGAGGGTGCGGATGGCGTCGGTCACGGCGTCAACCTTAGTTGACAGCGCAGCGAAGTGTCAACTGAGGTTGACGATCACCTCGAAGTAGAACCACACCGCCAACGCGATCGCGCCGAGGGCGACGATCCATCTGATCCACGCCACCGGATTGCGCATACCGCAAGTTTATCCAGCCCGTCCAGCGCCCGAACTGAGCGATCGCAGCAGGATGGCGGTCGACAGAGCGGCCTCCGCCGCCTCGGCGCCCTTGTCCTCCCTCGACCCGGCCAGGCCCGCGCGATCGAGGCCCTGCTGCTCGTTCTCGACGGTCAGGACTCCGAAGCCGATCGGCTTCCCGGTCAGCACGCTGACCTGCACGAGCCCGGAGGTCGCCGCGTCCGCCACGTATTCGAAGTGGGGCGTACCTCCGCGGATGATGACGCCGAGCGCGACCACGGCGTCCGCACCCGATTCGAGGGCGACCCGGCTGACGACGGGCAGCTCGAAGCTCCCAGAGACCTGAAGCACAGTCACGTCGGCGCCCGACGCGGCGAGGAAGCGCCTGGCCCCCTCGAGCAGACCGGTCGCGATGGTCTCGTGCCAGTGCCCGGCGACGATGGTCACCTTGATGCCGGCCCCGTCGAGCGGGGCGACGGCACGTGCGCCCGATCCGCTCACAGCTCCTGCTCCTTCGCCGATTGCAGGCCGCGTGCGGCGCCCGCGGCGACGGCCTGGTCGAGCACGTCGTCATTCGGGAGTACATGACCCATCCGGTCCCGCTTGATCTCGAGGTAGGCCTCGTTGAACTCGCCGACCCCCACCACCAGTGGCACCTGATCGAGCACGGTGATCCCGCGGCTACGCAACTGATCGAGCTTGTCGGGATTGTTCGTGATGACGCGAACCTCGGAGAGCCCGAGGTCGTCGAGGATGGCGACGGCGGCTCCGTAGTCACGTCCGTCGGCGGGGAATCCGAGCGCGACGTTCGCGTCGAGGGTGTCGAGCCCCTGCTCCTGCAGCAGGTAGGCCCTGAGCTTGTTGACCAGGCCGATACCGCGTCCTTCATGACCGCGCATGTAGATGACGACTCCGCCTTCGTGGTCGATCATCTCCAGCGCCGAGTCGAGCTGCGGCCCGCACTCGCACTTGAGCGACCCGAGCACCTCCCCGGTGAGGCATTCTGAGTGCACGCGGATGAGCGCACCGTTGCCCGGGCGGCCCGACACGATCGCCAGGTGGTCGGCGCCGGTCATCCGATCGCGATACGCGCGGATGCGGAACCTGCCTCGCGCGGTCGGCACGGTGGTCTCCACCTCGAAGATGACCCTGGAGGTCTCGGGGATGGGAACGGCGACCGGGACTGCCACGTCGCAGTGCACCTCCTGGAGGTGCTCGATGAGGTCGGCGATGGTGATCACCGGGACGTTCTCGATCTCGCCGAATGCGATCAGCGCGGGCAGCCGCATCATCTCGCCGTCGTCGGCGACGATCTCGGAGATGACCCCGACGGGCGTGAGACCGGCGAGCTTCAGGAGGTCCACCGCAGCCTCGGTGTGTCCGGGGCGAGAGCGCACGCCGTCATCGTCGGCGCGAAGCGGCAGGATGTGGCCCGGTCGCCGAAGGCTCGCGGGCACCGACGACATGTCGGCGAGCACACGGAGGGTATGCGCGCGATCGCCGGCGCTGATCCCGGTGCTCGTGCGGTCCGCGGCGTCGACGGATACCGTGTAGGCCGTTCCGCGGATGTCCTCGTTACGCACGACCATGAGCGGCAGCTCCAGCCGGTCGGCGATCACGTTCGTCATCGGTGCGCACAGGAACCCCGATGATTTCCGCACGAACCAGGCGATCCACTCCTGGCTCGCGAACTCGGCCGCCATCAGGAGGTCGCCTTCGTTCTCGCGGCCCTCGTCATCGACTACGACGACGGGCTTGCCCGCGCGCAGAGCGGCCAGAGCGTCGGGGATGGTGGCGAGGCTCATGAGCGTGCTCCCCTCGTTGAATGTGTTCCGGCGCCGAACTGCAGCATCCGTTCCACGTGCCTGGCGAGCACGTCGGTCTCGATGTTCACCGCATCGCCGACCGAGAGGCGACCCAGGGTGGTCACGTCGAGGGTCTCGGGTATCAGCGACACCTCGAACCAGTCGTCGCCGACCGCGCTCACGGTCAGCGAGACGCCGTCGACGGCGATCGAGCCCTTGCCGGTGACGAGAGCGGCAAGATCGGTCGCGAGCGAGAACCGCAGCACACGCCACGCGTCGCCCTCGGTGATGGACAGGAGGGTGGATGTGCCGTCGATGTGTCCCTGCACGATGTGGCCGCCGAGCCGATCACCCACTTGAGCCGCTCGTTCGAGGTTGACCCGAAGGCCGGGCTGCGGGTCACGGAAGGTGCTCATCGCGATGGTCTGCGCCATCACGTCCGCCGTGAACCAGTCGAGACCCTGGTCGACGACGGTGAGGCACACACCGCTCACCGAGATCGAGTCGCCGTGTGCGGCGTCGCTGACCGCGAGCGGCCCTCTCACGGTGAGGCGAGCGGCGTCGGCGGACGGCTCGAAGCGCACGACCTCCCCGAGTTCTTCGATGATTCCGGTAAACATCAGCTTGTCCCTTTCTGCTGCGATGATGCGGTCTGCTGCGATGATGCGGCCAGCTGCGGTGGCGCAGCCGGCGGTGCTGGTGGATGGGGGTGTGGTCTGGCGGTGATCATCAGGTCGTCGCCGAGGCGCTCGACGTCATGGATGGTCAGCCGTCGTGCGTCGCCGATCGTCGCGACGCCGATGTCGCCGATCGCGGTTCGGGCGCCGCCGAGCAGAGCCGGGGCGAGGTAGACGGAGTACTCGTCGACGAGTCCGGCGGCGACGAACGCGCTCGCTACCGTCGGTCCGCCCTCGACATACAGGCGCCGCACACCATCGCTGAAGAGGCGGTCGAGGAGCGCGTCGAGGTCCCGGCCAGGGAAGTGGACGAGCGGATGCGGGTGCCGACGCACGGCCGCGTGCTCGGGGATCGCGCGCCCACCGACGACCACAGGAACGGGTTGATGTGCCAGGAGCTCGCCCGCGTCGCCGCGCGCGGTGAGACTCGGGTCGTCGGCGATGACCGTACCGGTGCCGACCAGGATGGCGTCGGATGCCGCTCGCTGCTCGTGTACCCGTTGCCGGGCGGCGGCGCCCGTGATCCATCGACTGGTCCCGTCATCCGCAGCGACCCTGCCGTCGAGGGTGGAGGCCCACTTGAGCGTGACGAAGGGGCGCCGGTGCCGCACCGAGGTGAGCCAGACGCGTGAGAGCAGCTCGGCCTCATCCGCCCGCACGCCGCGGCTCACCGTGACGCCGGCCTGCCGCAGGCGCTCGGCTCCTCCGCTCGACCGCTCGCCCGGATCCGCGATCGCGTAGACCACTCGGGCGATACCCGCAGAGATGAGGGCCTCGCTGCACGGGCCGGTGCGCCCGGAGTGGTTGCAGGGCTCGAGGGTGACGACGGCTGTCGCACCGGTGGCACGTCCGCCGAGAGCGCTGAGCGCGTCGACCTCGGCGTGTGGCGTGCCCGCTCCGCGATGCCAGCCCTCGGCCAGCTGCGCGCCGTCGGCGGAGAGGATGACGCAGCCGACCTGCGGGTTGGGCCCGATGGCCGGCCCGCGGCGCGCGATCACCAGGGCACGTGCCATGGCGGCGTCTACGATCGCATCGCTCGGTGTGCTGGTCATCCGGATCCTGGTTCCTCGAGGGAACGGACTCCGGGAACGGTCGCGTCGGCGATCGCGTCCGCGGTCGCACGTGACGACCGCGCGTGCACCTTCCATCCAGACTGAGAACCGTTGCGGGTTCATTACTGTCGGTCCCGGAATTCCACCGGCTCAACCGATCGTCTCTCACGAGTCGAGCGGGTCGCGGACTGTCACCGCCGGTTCGGACTCTCACCGACCCCGGAGCACGTACTTGTATTGCGTGGTACTGATTCTACCGAACGCGTTTCCCCGCTCAGTATTCCCGGGTAACACCTGCGGGCCGTCCTCCTGGCTCGGGCTCGGCTTCTACAGCTCCCGCGCCCGTTCCGCCTCAACATTCCGACCTGCTGTTCGCAACTCCGGCCGAACGGTGAGATCCGCGCAGCTGGCCGCTCCACAGCATGCGAGCGCCGCGCGTCAGCTAGTTTCTGCCGGAGTTGTGAACAGCGCCGAGCAGCGAGCGACTCTCCACAGATCGGCTCGATCCACGTCCGCGAAGCCGCCGCATCCCGACTATCGAGTCATGGACCTCCGCGCGATGTTCGACAACGGCGGTGCGGTGATCCGGACCAGAACCGAGCTTCTCGCGATGGGCATGTCGTCGCGGGATCTCACGAGAGCAGTGGCGGGTAGCGCGCTCGTCCGAGTACGTCGCGGACTCTACGCGCTGCCGAACACTCCCGATTCGGTGATCCGCGCCGTCCGGATCGGCGGACGTCTAGCGTGCGTGTCCGTACTTCAGGCAGCCGGGGTCTTCGTGTTCGAGGCGCCGTTCCCCCACGTCCACCTGGCCCGCTCCGCTTCGCGGAGCCGGAGCCCCGGTAACCGGCGTCGAGCACTCACCCACTTCAATCGCGACGGGTGCGAACTGCACTGGCGTCACCTCGTGCACGACATCGACAGCGCCGAGCACAGGGTGGGGGCGCTTGACGCCGTCATTCAATCGGTCCTCTGCCAGTCGCCGAGCATGGCGGTCGCGACGATCGACAGCGCCGTCCACACGGGCTTCATCCGCGCCGACCAGCTCGATCTGGTCTTCTTCCATCTTCCTCGACGCGTGCAGTACCTCCGTGATCTCGTCGAGCCCCGCAGCGAATCGGGATTGGAGTCCGCGTTTCGGCTGATCCTGGTGGACCTCGGAATCCCCTTCGAGGTTCAAGTCGGAATTCCAGGCGTCGGACGTGTCGACTTCGTGCTCGCCGGCCGCATCGTCGTCGAGACCGACGGGCGCGGATTCCACGGCCAGGAGGTGAGTGCCCGCGACTACGATCGCGACCTCGCCCTCATCGCCCGCGGGTACGTCGTCATCCGGGTCAGCTACCGGCAGGTCTTCTTCGACGAGGCAGCGGTGCGCGATGCGCTCTCGGCCGCGATGAGGTGGAACCGGACGAGGGTCAGCTGAGTTGGCGTTCATAACTCCTGCAGTTCCGCCGAGGGACCGACATCACGGCGCCAGCGCGGCCGCGTCCTTCGGATCAGCAGGAGTTATGAGCTCCGACCTGAGCTGAAGGGCAGGCCGCCCGCGAGGTCGGCCAGGGATGACACAACGTGCACCCGCGATCGTTCGATCCCGACGCTCTCGGCCGGGGTCGGGCCGCGTCCCCTCAGCAGCCACACACCCGTGAGTCCCGCCGAGGCGGCACCGATCGCATCGGTCTCGAGCCGGTCGCCCACGTAGACGGCTTCGGAAGGCTCGACTCCGAAGAGACCGCAGGCGTGCGTGAAGATCCGCCGGTCGGGCTTCGCGACGCCGAGCTCGGCCGATGCCACGACATGTTCCATCCTCGAGCTGAGCTCGAGCGCATCGAGCTTCTCGGTCTGGAACGACAGCACCGCGTTGGTGATGATCCCGAACCGCACCTCTGGGAGCCGGAGGGAGATCTCATCCAGAGCGGGAACCGCGTCTGGGTGCAGTTCCCACGCGCGGCGGTACTCGCCCAGGTAGCGGCCGAACCACTCGTCGGCGGTGGCGTCGTCCGAGAGGTCGACTCCGAAGGGGGCGACGAAATCGCGTGCTCGCGCCCGCCGCTGTTCGAGAAAGTCCACCTCGCCGGAGAGGTAGCGGTGGTAGTGGAGCTCCTCGAGGTCGTGCCAGCGCTCGAACTCGGAGGTGTCGTCGGCGGACCCCATCGATCCGCCGTGAGCCCGGCGGTGCGCCAAGACTCCCGCCGCGACGGCTTCACTATGCCGGAACAGCGTGTCGTCGAGATCGAAGAGGACGACACGCACCGGCGCCTCGGACTCAGACGTCATCCGGGCCAGCCGGGCTTCTCGCTGCGATCGTCTCCCGCGTAGAGCTCTCCATGCCATGAGACCGGGAAGGATCCGTCGCGGTTCGGGTGCTGCGCGTCGCGCTCGCCCGAGTAACGCAGTCCTGCCTTGCGGGCCACTGACGCGGATGCGGTGTTGCCGGCGACGCACTCCCATCTCACCGCGGGCTGACCGGATCCGAACCAGTGGTCCATGACGGCCGCGACCGCCTCGGGCATGAGCCCTTGGCCCCGGTGCTCGGCACCCAGCCAGAACCCGAGGTCGGATGACGGGCGACGGATGCTGACCACGCCGAGCAGCGGCTCACCCGAACCCTCGCGGATCGCCCAGACGTGCTCCGAGCCGTCCGCGCGGCTGCAGGGAGCGAAGTCCCGCACGAAGAACTCCGCGTCGGCTCGGGTGTACGGCCACGGGACACTGAGATAGTGCTCGAACACGGGGTCCTGGCAGTATCGGATGATGTCGTCGATGTCGGTCTCGACGAGTTCGTCGAGGATCAATCGCTCCGTCGTGAGGCTCGAGGGTGTCACCGCCTGCGGCGGGGCAGCAGTCCCACCCGGTCGTAGACGGTGGTGAGGGTCTCCTCGGCGATCTCGTTCGCGCGCGCCGCACCCATGGCGAGCAGTCGGTCGAGTTCGGCAGGGTCGTCGAGCAGCTCGAGGGTGCGGGCGCGGATGGGCGCGAAGGTCTCGACGACGACCTCGGCGACGTCCTTCTTCAGGTCGCCGTACCCCCGCCCGGCGTAGCGCTCCTCGAGCGCCGACACCGGCTCTCCCGCCATCGAGGAGAGGATCGTGAGCAGATTGGAGACCCCGGGTTTACCCGCCGGGTCGAAAGTCACCTCGCGTCCGGCATCCGTCACCGCCGACCGGAGCTTCTTCGCGACGACCGTCGCCTCGTCGAGCATCCAGACGATCCCGCTGTCGGATGATGCGGACTTGCTCATCTTCGACGACGGATTCTGCAAGTCGTAGATCCGCGCCCCGTCCGTGCGCATGATCGACTGCGGCACGACGAAGGTCGTTCCGTACCGGCTGTTGAAGCGGGTCGCGAGGTCGCGGGTGAGTTCGACGTGCTGCTTCTGGTCATCGCCGACCGGGACGTCGACGGTGTCGTAGAGCAGGATGTCGGCGGCCATCAGGGTCGGGTAGGCGAACAGGCCGACGGATGCCGCATCCGATCCCTGCCGCGCGGACTTGTCCTTGAACTGCGTCATCCGGCTTGCCTCGCCGAACCCGGTGATGGTGTTGAGCACCCAGGCGAGCTGAGCGTGAGCGGGCACATGGGACTGCACGAACAGGGTCGACTGCTGCGGATCGATACCGGCAGCGATGTACTGCGCGGCTGTCTTGCGGATCGACTCTCGCAGTGCGGCCGGTTCCTGCGCCACTGTGATGGCGTGCAGGTCGACGACGCAGAAGATCGCATCGTGGGTCTTCTGCATGTCCCGCCACTGGAGCAGTGCGCCGATGTAATTGCCGAGCTGGAGGGAATCGGCCGACGGCTGCATGCCGGAGAAGAGGCGGGGCTTGGTGCTCATGCTCCCAGTCTTCCAGCGCTGCTGAGTTACGCGAAACCGCGCGAATCGTCCGGCGGTGCACGAACCCGCCGACGAGCGGTCCGCGCAGCCGCGCAGCGGTGCAGAGGTGCAGCGAGCGATCAGATCGCGTAGTCGACGACGACCGGGGCGTGGTCGGACCACCGGGTGTCCC
>CAXTLO010000006.1:0-28118 GCA_964244965.1 uncultured Marisediminicola sp. | reverse complement strand
CTCGGGTTCGCGCACCACGGTGCCGTTTCCCGAGTAGCGGTCCCTGAGCCAGAACGCGCCGGCCTCCTGGCCGAATTCCAGGTGCGTCTTCGACACCGAACGTGTCGGATCGACGATGCGCACGAGCTGCTCGAAGTACTCTCCCGGCTCGGGCAGTGGATTGCGGCCGACCAGACCGGAGCCGCGGGTCGTCACGCTCTCGCCGGTGCTGAACTGGAGCACGAAACGGTCACCGAGCCCATGGGAGAGCACGATCCGGGTCTCCTCGACGTCCTCGTCGTCGGGGTACGGCGCCGAAGCGGCCTCGACGGCGACAGGGTCCAGCGCAGGCAGGACCGCGACGGGCTCGATGACCGCTGTGTCGCGACGGCGGGAGTCGGACTGATCGCGGAAGTTCTGCCCGACGGATGGTGCGACGTGCCCGCATTCCGGACAGAAGATGTCGCCGTCGCCGAGAATCGCTCCGCACTGACTGCACAGCTCGGGAGGGGTGACGTGCTCGCGCTCGGGTGCGCTCTGTCCGGGCGTGATCTGTCCGGGCGCGACCTGTTCGGGCGTGATGTGTTCGGGCGCGACCTGTTCGAGCGCGACCTGTTCGAGCGGGATGCGCTGAGCGTCGGCCGGATCATCGTCCGGCCGTCCGGCCGGCTCGTCGGACGCGCCGTGCCGAGGTCGCGCAACGCGGTCGCCGTGATCGCCGAGTGGATCGTCGCGGACGATAGCTCGTCCGAGCACGGGTCGCCTCGGCGGTTCGATCATCTCCGTCGCTGCCGTCGCTGCCGTCGCTGCCGTCGCTGCGTTCGGTGCCTTGGCCGCATGTGCCGCGCGACCTGGTGAGACGCCCGGCGCGACGGCACGCCCGCACTCCCCGCAGAACATCGCGCCCTGAGGAAGCGGCGTGGCGCAGGCTGTGCAGAGCGGCTCGTCCGTCATCGTCGCGGTCCGTCCTGGGTCGATGCGGCACGCTCGGAGCGCGAAGCCCGCCCCTCCGTCGGCGTCGGCGAGTCGTCCGGAATAGCTCGAAGCGAGCGCAGGGAGACCCTCGCGCGGACCCGCTCCCAGCGGGAGAGGCCGGCGTCGAGATCGACGCCGAGTTCGCGCACGGCCCTCCAGATCCGATCGGCCTCCTCCGGCGCCGGACCACCCGGTCCGAACACGGCCTGGTCTGTGGCTGCTGCGAGCACGAGCGGTCGGGACCCACCGACGACGGATGCGACCTCGGAGCGGGTGAGCGAGGGAGGCACCAAGAATCCATGATCGAGTACGACATCCTCGAACTCCTCCCAGCCGCCGACGACCCTGTCGAGCGGCGATACCGCTCTACGTCGCGACCGCCGCCTCGCCCACTTGCGCGCGATGATGGCGAGGAACGGCGACGACACCAGCGCCACGATCACGGCGAGCCAACCGAGCACTGTGAGCGCCCCGAGGAGGACGGCGAGGAACGGGTCGGGGAGTTCCTGGTCGTCCTGCGCCTGCTCCGGGGCGGGCCGGTCCTCCGGAGCGTCCGGTTCCTCGACCGGCGGCTGCACGGGCTGCTGCGGTTGAGCCACGCGCGTGGGCTCCTCTGGTAGCTCCTCGGGGATCTCTCTGAGTGGCGGCGTCGGGTCGATAGCGACCCATCCGTCGTCGGCGGTGTCGACTTCGATCCATGCGCCGATGTCTCCACCTCGCACGACGGTCGGCCCGTTCGGTGAGACATCGGGCACGAAGCCCATCACCACGCGAGCCGGGAAGCCGAGCACCCGAGCCATCAACGCAGCGGTGACCGCGTACTGCTCCTCGTCGCCGATCATTCTGGGCTCGCTCAGTAGCTCGGTGATCCGGTCGGCCGAGTGCCCGGACCTGCTCGGCGGCTCGTCGTCGGACACCCCGTGACTGATGTAGCCGTTGGTGCGCAGCCCCTCGATCGCCGCCTGGAGGCGTGCACCGTCGCCCTCCACCCCGGCGACGTACCGGGTGAGAGTCACCGCGAGTTCGTCGGGCACGGGAGGAATAGGCGGTACCGCGGCGTCACCAGGCTCGATGGATGAGAGGTCGTCGACGCCTGGTCCTTCGGGAAGCACCGCCTCCAGTGCATACCTGTTCCCGGTGGCGAGCCCGTCCACGACCACCGCCGTGCCCGAGGTCGCGTTGTAGTAGAACGACTCGCGTAAGGAGGTCGCGCCGGCTCCGGTGAAACGCACGCTCTCCAGTCGGCCGGCGGTGGGAAGCCAGACGCCGAGGTAGCCGTCGATGCTCACCTGCAGATCGATCGACCGTCCGTCGATGCTGGACTGGTCCAGCCGGGACGGAAGCAGCGTGAACGAGCCGGACTCGCTCGTCACTTGCTCACTACCGACGGCGTAGACGACGCCGTCATAGCTGTCGAGCGTGGCGATCCGGATGCGCCCGCCCTCGGGGAGTCCGTCGACGGTGAGCATCGCGGCCCCCTCGTTCTCCGGCTCGTGGTATCGCCGGAAACCGCTGAGCGGACTGGCGTACTCTCGCGGATCGAACGGCTGCACGACCGTGGACCGCAGCACGGTGCGCTCCTGATCGGGCGGGGCCGCAGCGGTCGCGACGAGAGCTCCCCCCGACGCGATGGCGATGATCACCAGTGCACTGAGCGCGGCCCGCGCGACTTCTGCGCGTTCCGCCGGCCCGCGGGTTCCCACCGGTGCGAGGATCGAGCTCCGTCGCCGGGAGACGCGGAGCCAGACGATCCACAGCAGCAGCACGGCCGCGAGCCCAAGTGCCAGCGGAACGGGGTAGAACTCGGTGGTCGCACCGAAGGCGAGGGCAGCGATGAACAGGGCGATCGGGCCGAGCACGGCGAGTTCGGCGGCTCGCGCCCGAAGAGCGATCGACAGCGACGCGGTGACGGTGACCAGTACCAACACGAACGGCGGCACGAGCAGGGACTGGAACGCGCCCACGGGGAGCACGATCGTGAGCAACTGCTTCCAGCCGAAGGCGGAGCCGACGGCGAGTTGCACCAGCCCGTCGATCGTGGGCAGAACGCCGAAGGCGGCGTCGGCCGGTACGGCCAGTGGAACCCCGAGCAGCAGGTACGCCGCGATCGATGCCGACACGATCACGTGTCCCTGCAGCCGATAGGTGGCGCCGACGATCGCGATCGCCGTCGCCACGATAGTGGTGACGGCGACCATGACGACGAATCGCGGGGACTCGTACACCGGCCAGAAAGCCGCGGCTGCGATGGCGGTCGACACCCAGAGCAGGGTGGTCGATACGGCGATCGCTCTGATCGTGATCGGTTTGCGTCGCCGCGCCGAGCGCGTCGGGGTGCTCATACAGCTGCCGCTCGAGCCAGAGACAGCTTGAGATCGTCGAGATACCCGATCGTGAGCACGGTCAGTCCGGCGATCCGCCGCAGTCCCGGCACCGAGTCAGGGTCGCAGACCACCGCGATCACCTCGACGCCGGCGGGGAACTGCACCGACGCCGCGCGCAGAACCGTCGGCGTGACGGGTGATCCGCACACGAGGAACGCGACGGAGATCCCGCTCACCTTCTCTGCGGACACGCGCGCCACATCGATCAGCGGCAGGGAGGACTCCGCGACTTCGACGGCAGCGAGGTCGTCGAGCAGCCGGCTGCGGTTGATCGAATCCAGTTGACGGATGCCGAGCACCTTGCGCTTGGCGAACTCCGGCGTCGCCGTCCCCACCACCACCGAGATGTCGCGCGCGTCACGGATGGCGCGGATCCCGAGGGATCCGGCAGCGCTCACCGCCATCTCGAACTCCGCCTCGTCGGCGTAGTCGCCGGCGGCGAGGCTCAACGCCACGACCAGCCGACTCCTCCGCGTCTCCTCGAACTGGCGCACCATATAGGTACCCGTCTTGGCGGTGCTCTTCCAGTGGATATAGCGGCGCTCGTCACCCGGCACGTACTCGCGCAGCGCGTGAAACGACACATCGCTGTTGGTCAGGTCCCGGGTCGCCCTGCCTTCGAGATCCCGGATGAGGCCGGTGCTGGTCGAGGGGATCGCGATTGTGCGGGGGTGCACGAACAGATCACTGATCCCCGTCCACACCAACTCGCGTCGCACCAGACCGACCGGGTCGGCACGCACCGTGCGCACCGGGCCGATCCGCACGATCCCGCGCCGGGTCGCGGGCACGTCGAATTCGTGCCGGAACACCGTTCCTCGCGCGATGCTCGGCACCGCAGCATCCACCAGTTCCCGCCCGACGGGGATCTCGGTTACCGTCCCGAAGTTGCGTCGCCGGGACACGTTGCGCACCACGATCGCCGCGGAGGCCCGATCCCCAACCACCACCCTCGAATGCGTGAGTTCGAGTTCGATCGCGTACGCCGAACGTCCGACGAGGTAGATTCCCGCCACGACCACGAGGATGAGCCCGACGAATGCGATCGCGACGAGTTCGCGCCAGCCGAGCGAGTACCCCGCGACGAACGTGACGGGTACGACGGCGAGTGTCGCCCAGCCGAGCGGGGTGACCACTTGCGAGATACGCGTGCAGAGGCGAGCGACCGCGCCGCGTAGGGTGCGGAGGACCTGTACCAGTGCGACGACACCGTCGGCGATGGGGCCGGTGCGGTCGCCGACGAGTCGGGTCCGCGCATTGGTGAGCCCCATCGTCGAGGTCTGCGTGGAGTAGACAGTGTCGCCCCGCTGCGCCGCCCTGGGGCCGGTCCTGGTGACACCCTTCACCCCGCCGCGCACCGGTGAACTCATGTCACCGCCTGTCGCCAACCGGCAGTCGTCCGCTCTCCGGTCGCGGGATCGGCGGGCGGGCACCGGGCTGTCGATCGGTGGGCGGAGGGGTCTCGATGAGCAGCTGCGAGATGATGCTGGGTGCTGAGACACCGTCGAATTCGGCCTCGGCATCGAGCACGAGGCGATGCGAGAGCACCGGTTCTGCCAGGGCCTTGATGTCGTCCGGAACCACATAGTGCCTGCCCGCCGCCGCGGCGAGGGTCTTGGCCGTGCGGATCAGCGCGAGGGCGCCGCGCACCGAGACGCCGAGTCGTACCTCGACCGCCGATCGGCTCGCCTCCACCAGCCGTGACACGTAATCGTTGATCGAGGCGTCCACATGGACGGTACGAGCCATCGCCGCCATCTCGACGATAGTGCTCGAGGAGGCGACGACCGGCACCGTCGTGTCGTGCGCGCGGGTTCCGGCTCCCTCGAGGATGCGCACGGTGGCCGCATGGTCGGGGTACCCGATCGACGCCTTCATAATGAAGCGGTCCAACTGAGCTTCGGGGAGGCGGTACGTCCCCGCCTGCTCGATCGGATTCTGCGTGGCGATGACCATGAACGGCGATCCGACGTCGTGGCTGATGCCATCGACGGTGATCCTCCCCTCCTCCATCACCTCGAGGAGCGCCGCCTGGGTCTTCGGGCTCGCACGGTTGATCTCGTCGGCGAGCACGATGTTCGCGAAGATCGGCCCGCGGTGGAAGTCGAAGTCGTTGGTGCGCTGGTCGTAGATACTCACCCCGGTGATGTCGCCGGGGAGGAGGTCGGGAGTGAACTGGATGCGGCTGGACGCGCCTGCGACGCTCTGCGCCATCGCGCGGGCGAGGGAGGTCTTGCCCGTGCCCGGGAAGTCCTCAAGGAGGAGGTGACCCTCCGACAGCAATGCGGCGAACGACAACCGGATCACGAACGTCTTGCCGAGGAGCACCTGTTCGACATTGGTGACGAGCCGGGTGAAGTTCGTCTCGAACCAGGCGGCTTGTTGGGGGGTCATGGTCATGCGTCACGCCTTGCTGTGATGAGGTAGCGCTGAGTCATGGCGATCATTCCGGCGAGCAGACGGCGTCGTCGTAGCTCTCGTCGGTGAGCGTCTCGCCCCCGATGGTAACGCTCGCCTTCACTCTCACCTCGACGCCGAACGGCAGTGGCCGGGGATCGGGCGCGGTCTCGTTGTCGGTGTACTCCCCGGAGAATCCGAGTCCCGCGTCGTAGTCGTAGCCGTAGGTCACCGCCGGCTGGTCGGTGCCGAGCGGCCGGTTGACCTCGACCTGCTGACCGTAGCGGCACGTGACGATCGTGGCCCGGGTGTCGATCGGCGTGCCGGAGTAGATGATCGACGGGTCCCCGCAGAGCACACCGGAGTCGTCGCGGCAGCCGCGGAAGGCGACCGTCTGCTCGGAGCCGTACACCTGTGCGTTCTCCGCCGAGGTGAGCCAGTCGTCGTTCGCGACACGGAACCACGCACCACCGTTGACCTGCGCTTCGAATCGCGCCGCGGTCCCCGACACCACGCGGAGATCATCCACCTGAAGGTCGTACTTTCCGAGATCGCCGCGCGGAAGCCGGTTCACGGCGCCCACTGCCGCCCCCGGCGGCCGCTTGATCTCTACCGCGGTGGACACCGTCGCGGTGCAGAACAGGCCGTTGTCGGCGTAGACCACGTACTGCACCTGAGTTCCGTCCTGCGCGGTCGGATCGGTCCACGGCGAGGAGCGAACGGTGCCGACGCCCGGCCCGCAGTCCGGTGCGGCAGCGCCCGCCGCAATGCGCTGCACACGGTAGACGACTCCCGACGCGCCGTTCGGGTCGCTCGGACCCCAGGCGACGTCGATGTCGCCGGCGGGGTTGACCGAGGTCGCCTGGAGTCCTGACACCTGCCCGGGCGGACCGACCGTCGTCACCGGCGACGACGAGGTGCGACGCCAGTCCCCCTCGCTCAGGACGAGCGCGGAGTTGCGGGCGTAGACGGTGACCACGTATTGCGCGTTCGGCACCAGGGTGTTGCCGGCGGTGGTCACCAGCTCCGACTCGCCCGCGCCCGCGTTCCGAGTGAAGTCGACTCCCGGGCCGGTCACCCTGACCGTGTAGCCGGTGACCGGGCTGCCGGGGTTCGGATCGGGCACGCGGGACCATGAGACCGCGAGTGCTCCGGATGGGCTCGCGTTTGTCGCAACCGCGCGGACGTCGGCGGGCGCGGCGGGCAGGTAGTCGGCGCTCATCTCGGCGCTCAGCGGGCTCTGATCGGATTCGCCGACGGCGTTGGTCGCAGTGACAGCGAACCGGTAGCGCTGCCCGGGAGTCAGATCGGTGAGCGCGCAGCGCAGTTGCGTTCCGCAGTCGTGCCGGTAGTCTCCGCTCTCGATGACGTAACTGGTGATGGGCGCATTGTTCGCCACCGGCGCGGTCAGCCGCAGCGTGAGCTGGCCCTGCTCGAACCCGCCGTCGGCCCGTGCCGGGGCATCCGGGACATCCGGCCGGTCCTGCACCGACACCCTGACCGAACCGAACACGTACCGGTCGGGGTCGCCGGTGATGTCGGCCAGCTGGTATTGCAGGTTGGTGTCGAGCGGCTCGGCGGAGTTCGAGACCGTGACCGTGAGTCGGCTGTTGTCGGCGCTCGGGGCGATCGTGACGCCCGGAGGTACCGAGGAGCCCTCGAGGCCCCGGATACCGATGACTCGGAGCGCCTCACCGGGGAACGGGTTGGTGGCCTGATCGTTGGCGAGCACGTCGACCGTCGTGGTGCGCCCGCGCGGGGCGATCACCAGATCGGGCGCGGGACGCGCCAGCGGCCTGGTCGAGGCGACCACGTCGAGCTGCAACCGTCCGGACTGGCCCTCGGATGCGGCGTCCCGCACTCCGATGGTGAGGGTCGACGAGCCCCCGCGCTCTGCCTTCTCATCGGCCTGGACCACCAATTTGGATCCGGTGATCGTGTACGAGAAGCCCGAGGGAGGAGTGCCGACCGCCGAGTACTGGAGCTCGTCGACGTCCTCGGGGTTGCCGTAGGTGGTGAGCCTCAGCAGGTCGAGAGTCTTCTCCTGGCCCGGCTCGAACTCGACCACTCCTCCAGCGAACTCGGGTGGTTGGTTCGACCGGGAGGTGACGGTGATGGGGAGCACGATAGTGGCCCGACGGCCCTCGGGATCGGTCGCAGAATCACCGTCTGTGACTTCGAACGAGATGGAGGCCGGCCCGAAGTACAGGTCGGCGGAGGTGAAGCGCAGCGTCTGATCGTCGACGACGAGCTGATCGCCGTTGGCATGGGTAGCCTGCACCGTCGTGGAGTCAGCGAGCCGAACCTCGCGCCCGCCGACCGCGAGCACGTAGTCGTTCAGGTCGATGGTCAGTGGCGACTCGCTCGCGATGGATGGCGCCCGACGCGACCGGTCGAGCTGCGGCAACGCATCGGCGAGCCCAGGCACCCACACGAAGGCGTACGACACCCTGGTGGCGTCATCCGGGTTCGCGACGGCGAACGGGATGATCTGGCGCTGATCCTGCACCGTGACCCTGATCCGCTTTCGCGCGGTGACCTGCGCGGTCTCGTCGTAACCGGAGAGCAGGCTGAGTTCGAGGCTCGAGTTGTCGCCGTCCGCGAAGAAGACGTTCCTCAGCACGTCCACCTCCACCGTGTCCCGGTCGAGAATGTCGGCGAGGGTGAGCACGGTGTCGCGCGCCTCGGGGAACGAGGGAAGCGCGTCGGCGTCGACGTTGACCGTGATGAAGTTCGAACTGGTGCCCCCGAACGGATTCTCGATCGTGTACACCAGCCCGTACTGACCCTCCGCCGCGGGCGGGGTGACGTCGACCACCTCGCCGTCGACGATTGCAGCGATGATGTCATCCGAGTTGGGATCGACAGCGGTCACCGTGAGTGAGCCGCCGTCGGGGTCGGAGTCGTTGGCGAGCACCTGCACCGACACGGTCCTGCCCGGCCGGATACTGACGGAGTCCGCTATGGCCACTGGGTTGCGTGAGCCTTCGGTGCGCGGGGCGATGCCCACTCTGACTGTGCCGGTTGCACGTGCTCCGAGCGTGTCGATGACGGTGTAGGTGAAGGTGTCGGTTCCCGCCGAGTAGTCGCCGGCCAGATACTCGATGTAGTCCGGCCCGGTGTCGGTGACGGATCCCTTCTCGGGGTTGGTCTCCTGACCGATCAGCTGCACGGAGTCGCCGTCAGGGTCGATCCCCGACAAGGGGATGGTGATGCGCACGGTCTCGCCCGACAGCACGCGGGCGACGACCGGAGCGGGAACCGGGGCTGAATTGGTCTCCTCGACGGCTTCGCGCACCGAGATGGATACCTCGGCCTGATCCACCTGCCCGTCGGGCCCGGCCACCTGGTAGACCGCGGTGAAGTTGCCGGTCCGTTGCGGGGCGAGGTACCTGAGTGAGTCTCCGGAGACGAACAGCAGACCGGCGGAGCGCGGGATGCCGGAGGTCAGCGCCGGAGCGAGCACCAACTCACCACCGTCGGGTTGCTCATCGTTCGCGAGCACCGGGATGTTGATCGCGTCCCCGACGCGGACGGTGACCGAATCGTCCTGCGCGACCGGCGGCTGGAACCTCGACGGCAACGGGATCTCGATCACCGTCACCGTGCCCGCCGCTTCTGCGAGCCCGTTGCTGACGCGGTATCCGAAGGTGAAGGAGCGGCCCCCGAGCGGACCGATGAGAGTTACGCGCACGGCACTCTGGTTCAACATCTCCACTCCGACACCGGATGCGGGTGGGATGTCGTCGACCGCTGTGAGCAGCAGCACGCCCCCGGCAGGGTCGCTGTCGCTACCGGCGATGTCGAGCGTCTCCGTGCCCTGCGTCCGTACGAAGATCGTCTTCGGAGTCGTCACCGGCGTGCTGTTGACGTCCGGTGGCGCCAGCACGTCGATGCGCACGATGCCGGTAGCCGTCCGATCGCCGTCGTTCACAGTGAAGTCGATGAAGTGGGAGCGCACCTGATCGCTCACGAACCGGAAGGTACCGGTCTCGAGGCTAGCCTCAACCGTGGACCCCGGCTTCGCCGGCACGCTGCTCAGTCGGTAGTCACCGGAACCTCCCCGCACGTGCAGCAGCGGGCTGACCGTCACCTCACGACCGGCGTAGGCGGTGACAACGGACCCGTCGGCGAGCAGCGGTGAGAGCCCCGCGTTCCAGACTCGGATCGAGAGCGAGCCGCTGGCCGTCGCGATCCCATCCGATACCGCTAACCCGATCGACCTGAGCTCGCTCGAACCGCCCCCTTCGTCGAAGACGACGCTGCCCTCGGGCTTGTACGTGACCGAATCCGGCAAGCTCGCCGCGGCGGAGATGAGGTAGAAGGCGTCGCCATCCGGATCCACCCAGTCGCCGAGCACCCTGGTCGTCACCCTGCCGTCTTTCTCGACGGCGGCCCGGGATGCGCGCACCTGTGTGGGCGGGCCGTTCTCGCCGGGCTGGCGGACCGCCACCGTGACCTGCGCGTTCGCGACGCCGCCGCGTCCATCGCTCACCGCGTACTCGAGGATCACCGTCCCGCTCGCGGTGGGTTCGAGAGTCAGCTGCAGTTGCTGGCGTTCGTTGATGACATCGACCCTGCCGACGGCGTCGTCGATCGGGACGACCTCGGCCACGACGAGCACGTCACCGTTCGGGTCGTAGTCGTTGAGGAGCACGGGGAGCACGCTCGACCGCTCCGGGCGCGCGCCGAACTCGTCGTCGACCGCGATGGGCGGAAGCTGGTCCGTCTCGTACTGCGGTTCGACATCGGGGTCGTTCTCCTCGATCTCCTCTTGATCCTGTTCGTCGACGATGAGCTCGTCCCAATTGTCGATCAGCTCGCCCTCGGCCTGCACGGCCCAGCTCAGCCCACTCCTCGGATCGTTGAGTGCTACCCGGCCGTCACGCTGAACGAAAGCGAGCCGCGCCGCGCCGGCGGGCACGGAATCGAGGGAGAGGTCCACTTCGCGACCGTCGCACTCCCGCCACGCGACACCCGAGGACCACGCCCCGTACGCGCAGGCGCCGAGGATCACGGGTGGTGCCGCGACGGTCGCCGGAGTATCGGCCGCCGCCAACTCCTCCGGCTCTTCCCCGGCGAGGGTCGTCTCCACGAGGCCGCCCGGATGCGAGATGAGGATCCGGTCACCGGTCGCCGTCGGCTCCTGCAACACAGCTCCCCCGTCGGGGATGACCTCGCCGAGAGCGACGATCCGCCCCTCGATCGAGATGTCGCCGGTGCGCTGATCGAGCAGCACCCATCGGTCGGACACGGAGGTGATGGTCATCCGGTCGCCCGGCTCGCCGAACGCAGCGGGAGCAGCAGTGACCTCGTTCGGATCGGCGGTGTCGAGGCGGTAGACCTCCCTAGCCTCGGGCGAGTACACGTAGAAGATGCCGTCGGGGCTCATACTCGAGACCGAATCGGCACCGAAGCTGCGTGTCGGCTCCGACTCCGGATCGAAATCGGCGAGTTCGGTCGCGGGGACCACCCACACCTCACCGGTGCCGGTCGCATGCACCACTACCGTGCCGCCTGCCAGATGCACCCGGGGTCGCTCGGGTGGGAGCGCCACGCTGTCGACGACCTCCGCCCTCGCATCGTCCACGATGTCGATCCGGTTCTCGGTGCGATCGACCGCGAGCACGGTGTCGCCGTCCTGCACGACCTCGATCTCAGTACCGGTCGTGCTCACGACCGTGTCGAGCGCGGCGATCTGGGTGTTGGCGCGTCCGATGACCTGCTGCGAGCCGTTGGCGACCCAGACGGACCCGTCGCCGAGATCCAATCGCTGCGCTTCGTACCCGCCCGACACGACCGCCACCGTGGCGATGAGAGCCGCGACCACCGTGGCGCTGGTCACGCCCGCAAGCTGCGAGCGGTGGTCGGCGAGCCAACGCCTAATCATCGAACCACGTCACGACGTCACGTCCACGCACTTCTCGCCGCTGGCCGAACCGACCTGACCATCGCGGTTGACACTCACGGTGATACACACCCGGTCGCCGTCCGAGGCAGCGACGACGAATGCCGGAGAGAACTGCAGCTCGGGATCGAGATCGTCGACCTGCACCTGGTACGTGTCGGTGGCCATGAGTCCGGGGTCGCTCCACCGGAACTGGACGCCGGCAGACGTCGGTTCCGCCGTGATGTCCGTGACCACGGGAATCCCGCTCCCCATGTAGGCGAGAACAAGGGCGACGGTGACGGCCGCGATCGCGACCGCGGAGAGGGCAATGACAGAACCCAGGGGCACCCGGCGATCACGTCTGCGGGCGCCGCGCGCCAACGGGGCGCGGCTCGGACGCACCGACGCGGAGGACCCCGGCGCGGAGTACCCCGGCGCCGTGCCATCGGCTCGTCCTTCCGGCTGAACGCTCGTGCGCCGGCGGCGACGGCGACCGGCTGTCGAGGTGGCAGCGCCGGGCACCGCCCGCACTCTGGTTCGGTCCTCGTCGTCGGTCACCGTCGATCGCGCCCAGTCGTCGACCTCGACCTCGACCTCGGTCTGGGGTACTCCGAGCTCGGATTCCACCGCCTGGAACTCGTGGACGAGGTCGAGTACCGCGGCGGGGCGCAACTCGGCGCGGCGGGCCATCGCACGCTGGAGCGAACGTTCGAGGCTCGCCGGGACATCCGGTCTGGCGATCGGCTGCACTCGACCACGATCGATACGGGACATCAGATCGCTCGAGCCGTTCGACCCGCCCTGCACTTCGAATGGTGAGCGGCCGGCGAGCAACGAGTAGACGGTCGCCGCGAACGCCCAGACTTCGGACTCGATAGTGCCGGACGTCTCGTCGGCGAGCACCTCCGGCGCCGACCACGGGATGGACATGCCGATCGCGTCGTGTTCTCCGGCGTCCGCGAGCGTCGAGGCGATGCCGAAGTCCGACAGCACGGGGTGGCCATACGCGGTCGTCAGGATGTTCGACGGCTTGATATCCCGGTGCAGCACCCCTGCGCGATGCGCCGTCTCGATCGCGCTGCCGATCTTCACGGCGATGCGCAACACTTCGGGCACGGGCAGGCGCTCGGTCCGATAACGCTCGCTGAGCACGGCGGAGCAGAACTCCATGACGATGTACGGGCGGCCGTCGGATGACACGCTCGCCTGGTAGACCGTGAGGATCGAGGGGTGGGAGCTCAGCTGCGCCATGAGGTTGGCCTCGGCCTGGAACATCTGTCGCACGTGATCGTTCACGACCTCGCTGAGCATGACCTTTACGGCCACCTTCCGCCGCGGCATGTTCTGCTCGTACAGGAAAACGTCAGCGAAGCCACCGGAGCCGAGCACGTGCAGATGACTGAACCCCGGGAGCACCGGAGGCGCCGACGGAAGGCGTCTGGCCATGATGCCCCCTCGTGTCCACTCCGCTCCGGCTCGCCCCGGCGCGCCGGTCCATGGCGGTCGTCGAGGCCGTGAACCAGACACGATTCTACCAGCGGTGGTACCGCAGGCCCCGGTCAGGGCCGCCTTCCAGGGCGCTGCACGCACCCCCAGTAGTGGGGTACACCGAAGGGGTCACTCCGACGCTGCGGCACCGCGCGGGATGGTGTTCTCGAGCTCCGGCGAGTCAGGCGAGCTGACGACATCCACGACCACCGTGGTGATGTTGTCGCGTCCGCCGCCACTGAGCGCAGCCGAGACTAGGGCATCAGCGGTCTCCTGCGGGCTCTGACCGGCGGCCATGCGCTCGGTCAGCTGGGCGAAGTCCACCTCGCGGGTGAGACCGTCCGAGCAGATCAGCAGACGCGAGGCCGGACGCACGGGGACGAGCCACACATCGGCGAAGGGCTCGACGTTGAACCCGACAGCGCGGGTGATCACGTTGCTGTCCGGATGGGATTCGGCGTCCTCCTGACGGATCAGCCCGGCGTCGACCAGCTCCTGCACGACCGAGTGATCGGTGGTGACCTGGCGGAGTCCGCCGTCGCTGAATTCGTACACTCGCGAGTCGCCGATGTTGAATACGGCCCACATGGGTTCGCCGGCGCGAAGGGTGAGCGCCGCCCCGGTGACGGTCGTCCCGACCCCGAGTTCGTCCACGTCGTCAGCGAGCGTGATGTCCGCCGTTGCAGCCCGCAGGCCGACGATGATCGCCTCGACGTCGGCGAAATCACCGGTGACCGCCTCGGCGAGGCGGGTCACGACAGCGGCGCTGGCGACGTCGCCTGCCGCATGCCCGCCCATCCCGTCGGCCACGACGAACAACGGCGACTCCGCCAGCAGGCTGTCCTCGTTGTGATCGCGCTTACGGCCGACGTCGGTGGACGCTCCCCACAGCAGTTCGACCCCGCCTTCCGGATGACCGGGCACGGCGATGGTCTTGGATGCCGTCGAGCGGCCCAACTCGGTCACGGGATGACCCCTCCTGGTCCGTGGACGCCGGCCGGCGATACGCGATCGATCGCGAGGATCTCCAGCACGTTGCCGTCCCCGATGTCTATCAACGAGCCCGGGACGACGACGTAGGACTCGCCGGGCCGCATCCGCACCGGGTCGCCACCCGGCGTGATCACGACGGTGCCGTTGGTGGAGCGCAGGTCGGTCACGACGACGGAGGCGCCTTGCTGACGCACTTCCAGGTGGCTTGCCGACACCTCCTTCAACGGGGACGCGACCACCACCAGCCGCGGCGACTCCCGTTCGGGTACCCGCGGCGCCCGAGGATCCCGTCCGACGATCGTGGTCGTGGCGGTCGACAGCGGCGCGTCGCCGTTGATGCTGAAACGGTAGGGATGACGAACCGACGCGTCGACGCCGCTGATGGTGTCCGGCGGCGCGCGCCGACCTCGTGACGGCCGCACCGGTGCCGCGGGTAGTGACGGTGCGGGCGCATCTCGACGCGGAGGCTCCACCCGGATGAGGGTGTCCTCCTCCAGCTCGCTCTCGGCGAGGCCTGACGACGATGTCGATCGCGAGTCGGGACGTGGAGGGCGCGACCGGATGACCGTGTCGGTCAGGTCGTCATCCACTCGTCAAGCCTAAACGGCTGACCGGCGCGATCGGGGTACGGCCGCCTCAGGACCCGATGTAACTCATGACGTGCTTGACGCGGGTGTAGTCCTCGAAGCCGTACGCGGACAGGTCCTTCCCGTAACCGGAGTGCTTGAACCCACCGTGAGGCATCTCCGCCACCAGTGGAATGTGCGTGTTGATCCACACGCAGCCGAAGTCGAGGTGCTTGGCGAAGCGCATCGCTCGACCGTGATCCTTCGTCCACACGCTCGAGGACAACCCGTACTGCACGTCGTTCGCCCAACTGAGCGCTTGATGCTCGTCGGAGAATGGCTGAACGGTGATGACCGGTCCGAAGATCTCGTTCTGGATCGCGTCATCGGTCTGCTTGAGTCCGGTGACGACCGACGCCTCGTAGAAGTAACCGGTGGTGCCCTGCCGTCGTCCGCCCAATTGCACGTCGGCATTTGAGGGAAGGGCCTCGATGACGCCCATGACGCGCTCGAACTGGTTCGAGTTGTTGAGCGGTCCGAACAGGATCCCGCTCTCGGACGGCGCACCGGTGCGGGCGTTGTCCCGGGCGTAGGCGACCAGGGCGGCGACGAAGGTGTCGTGCACGCGTTCATGCACCAGCACGCGTGTCGCGGCGGTGCAATCCTGTCCGGCGTTGAAGTATCCGGCGGTGGCGATGCCCTCGACGGCGGAGTCGATGTCGGCGTCGTCGAAGACGATCACCGGCGCCTTGCCGCCGAGTTCGAGGTGCACGCGCTTGAGGTCGGATGACGCGGCACGGGCCACCTCCATGCCGGCCCTCACCGACCCGGTGATGGACACCATCTGCGGGATCCTGTGCTCGATCATCGCGGCACCGGTGGTCCGATCCCCGGTGATCACGTTGAGCACGCCCTTGGGGAGGAACTCCGAGGCGACCTCGGCGAGCAGCAGACTTGACGACGGGGTCGTGTCGCTCGGCTTGAGCACTGTCGTGTTGCCTGCGGCCAGTGCTGGAGCGAACTTCCACACCGCCATGTTGAGCGGATAGTTCCACGGGGTGACCTGTCCGACCACTCCGATGGGCTCGCGGCGGATGAACGACGTGTGGTCTCTCATGTACTCCCCCGCCGACCTGCCTTCGAGATTGCGGGCTGCACCGGCGAAGAACCGGATCTGATCGACGGAGACCAGGATCTCGTCATCGACCAGGGACTCCCGCGGTTTGCCCGTGTCCTTCGATTCGACGTCGGCGAACTCGTCAGCGCGCTGCTCGATGGCGTCGGCGATGCGGAACAGGGCGAGCTGACGCTCGGCCGGAGTGGTGTCACCCCAGACCTCGAATGCTGCGGCGGCGGCGGTGAACGCGGCGTCGACATCGGCCGGACTGGAGACGGGGGAGGATGCGTAGGTCTCCTCCGTCGCCGGGTCGATGACGTCAAAGGAGGACTCGGAGCGCGAGTCCGAGTAGTCGCCGTCGATGAAATTGCGGATAGCGGGAGCGGTCATGCCCCCAACATAGTCAGCCGCACCTCGACGATCCAGAGCCCAACGCCACTGATTCGGTTGTCTTGATCGGTCGAGCCTGCGGAATCGCTTGCCGACAGCAGATCCGGCTGCCACAATCATCAGGTGAGCACGCATCCCAAACGCGCCAGCCCCAAAACCCACCTCGACGACGTGTCGAAGGCGATCATCGAGCAGTTGCAGAGCGACGGACGTCGTTCCTACGCCGAGATCGGAAAAGCGGTCGGACTGAGCGAGGCGGCTGTGCGTCAGCGAGTGCAGAAGCTGACGGACTCCGGCGTCATGCAGGTGGTCGCGGTGACGGACCCCATGCAACTCGGGTTCTTCCGCCAGGCGATGATCGGAATCCGAGTGGCTGGCGACACCCGTCGTGTCGCCGAGGAGATCGGCAAACTCCCCGCCGTCGACTACGTGGTCCTCACCGCAGGGAGCTTCGACATCCTCGCCGAAGTGGTGTGCGAAGACGACGAACAGCTGATCGACCTGCTGAACGCGGACATCCGTCAGATCCCCGGCGTGGGGCAGACGGAGACCTTCGTCTACCTCAAGCTGCACAAGCAGCTCTACAACTGGGGCACGCGTTAGCTCGCGGCCCGCCGACAGTCCGACCAACACCCACGAAAGCGATATCGCCATGACCACCACCGAGACCCCGGTCGACGTCGTCACAGCTCCCAGCGGAGCCGAAGCGGCGCTCCAGCAGAAAGCCAAGGACCACCTCTGGATGCACTTCACCCGGCAGTCGGTGATGGAGGACGGACACGGCGTTCCGATCATCGTCAAGGGTGAGGGGCACCACATCTGGGACAGCCGCGGCAAGAGGTACTTCGACGGCCTCAGTGGTCTGTTCGTGGTCAACGCCGGCCATGGCCGCCGCAGGCTCGCCGAGGTGGCCGCCAAGCAGGCCCAGGAACTCGCCTTCTTCCCGCTCTGGTCGTACGCGCACCCGTCCGCGATCGAGCTGGCGGATCGACTCGCCGGCTACGCCCCTGGCGACCTCAACCGGGTCTTCTTCTCCACTGGTGGCGGCGAAGCGGTCGAGACCGCATTCAAGCTCGCGAAGTACTACTGGAAGCTCCAGGGGCGCCCCACCAAGCACAAGGTCATCTCCCGGGCTGTCGCCTATCACGGCACGCCGCAGGGCGCACTGGCGATCACGGGCATCCCGGCCATGAAGGAGATGTTCGAGCCGGTGACACCCGGCGGATTCCGGGTGCCGAACACGAACTTCTACCGCGCGGACGAGATGGGCTCCGGACTGGGGGACGATCTCGACGCGTTCGGTCTGTGGGCGGCGAACCGCATCGAGGAGATGATCGAGTTCGAGGGTCCCGAGACGGTGGCCGCGGTGTTCCTCGAACCGGTGCAGAACTCCGGTGGATGCTTTCCCCCGCCCCCCGGTTACTTCCAGCGGGTGCGCGAGATCTGCGACAAGCACGATGTGCTGCTGGTCAGCGACGAAGTCATCTGCGCCTTCGGCCGTATCGGCGAGTTCTTCGCCTGCGACGCGTACGACTACAAGCCGGACATGATCACGTGCGCGAAGGGGATGACAAGCGGATACTCTCCGATCGGCGCGACGATCGTGAGCGATCGTGTCTACGAACCGTTCAAGCACGGGAACACGTCCTTCTACCACGGCTACACCTTCGGCGGTCATCCGGTGTCCTCCGCTGTCGCACTCGCGAATCTCGACATCTTCGAGGAGGAGCAGCTCAACGAGAACGTGCGCCGTAACTCTCCGGTGTTCCGGCAGACGCTCGAGAAGCTCCTCGACCTGCCCATCGTCGGAGACGTGCGTGGCGATGGGTATTTCTTCGGCATCGAATTGGTGAAGGACAAGGCGACGAAGGAGACGTTCGACGACGACGAATCCGAGCGCCTGCTTCGCGGCTTCATGTCGAAGGCGTTGTTCGACGCCGGACTGTATTGCCGCGCCGATGATCGCGGCGATCCGGTGATCCAGCTCGCGCCCCCGTTGACGATCGGTCCGCCGGAGTTCGAGGAGATCGAGAGCATCCTCCGTGGAGTGCTGACCGAGGCGTGGACGCGGCTCTGACAGGACTGGTGAGACACGCCCGATCGTGACCGACTACCGTTCGCTCAGTCTGTGGCACGACTCCGTGCCCGACGATCTGGCTCCCCGCCCGGCGTTGACCGAGCATGACCGCGCCGATGTGGTCATCGTCGGTGCGGGTCTGACCGGACTCTGGACCGCTTGATATCTGCTCGATCGCGACCCCGACCTGCGCGTCGTGTTGCTCGAGAAGGAGATCGCGGGCTTCGGTGCGTCGGGGCGGAACGGGGGGTGGTGCAGCGCGCTGTTCCCGCGTACGACGGCATCGCTGACGGCCACCCACGGTCGCGACGCGGCTGTCGCTCAACGACGCGCGATGATCGACACGGTCGACGAGGTCGGCCGTGCAACCGTGGCGGCCGGCATCGAGTGCGACTACGTCAAGGGCGGCACCGTGGCCTTCGCCCGGTCCGAGCCGCAACTCGTCGCCGCTCGCGCAGAAGTCGACGAGGCGCAATCTTTCGGGGTGGACGCCCTGCGGTTGACGGAAGTCGGCGGTCGAGCGGCCGTGATCGATCCGAACTGCGCGCGACTGCATCCGGCGAAGCTCGTCCGCGGGTTGGCCCGGGCGGTCGAACGACGTGGCGCCGTCATCCGCGAAGGCACCGAGGTGGTGGACTGGCGGCCCGGCCGGGTGCGCACCCGCCGTGCGGACGTGAGCGCAGGGGCCGTCATCCTCGCCACCGAGGGTTACGGCGCGACGCTGAGAGCCACACGCCGCGACCTCCTCCCGTTGTATTCGCTGATGATCGCGACCGAGCCCTTGCCGGAGTCGACGTGGGAGCAGATCGACATCGCGCACGGTCAGACCTTCACCGATTACCGTCATCTGCTGATCTATGGTCAGCGCACGGCCGACGATCGCATCGCCTTCGGCGGTCGCGGCGCCCGCTACCACTGGGGCAGTGGGATACGACCGGAGTACGACCGCAGTGCGCGCGTCTTCTCTCACCTCAGAGCAGCGCTCGTCGATCTGTTCCCTGCGACTGCCGATGCAGCGATCACCCATCGCTGGGGAGGTCCCCTCGGCGTACCGCGCGACTGGCACGCCTCGGTGGTGTTCGACGAGGACACGCGCATCGGACACGCTGGTGGATACGTGGGCGACGGACTCAGCACGACCAATCTCGCCGGGCGAACCCTCGCCGATCTGGTGACCGGTACTCGGAGTAAACTGACGGGCCTTCCGTGGGTTGGTCATCGATCACCGCGGTGGGAACCGGAGCCGCTGCGATTCCTGGGGTCGAACGCCGGACTGCTGTCGATGGATCTGGCCGACCGTGAAGAGACCGTGACGGGAAGACGGTCACTGATCGCACGCGCGATGGGGCCGCTCACGGGCCACTGACCCGCTCGCGACCGGGCGTCGTCCCCTCCTGCTACGTGAAAGCCCACTCGGGGAGCATCCCGTTCCGGAGCATCGTCGCGAGCACATCGCTCAGACCGTAGCGGGGGTCGATGTCGATCGCGAGCTCGAGGAACGCCCCGGCGGCAGAACTCCTCCCCAGGGCCCAGGTCAACCAGGCGAGCATGCACAGTAGCGGCGGGCGGGCCGACCGCGGCGCGCGGGCGGCTGCGAACCGCAAGAGGTCGATCGCCAGATGGATGCGGTCAGGGTCGGGTCCGGGCCCTTGCCCGAGCATGAGACCGCCCTCCGGATGCCCGTACACGTCCTCCCCCGCACGGAATCGGCGGTTGAGGTCGAACATCCGGAGCCCGGTCCCGAGGTCGAATGCCCACAGCAGCGTCACCGCGTCACGCACCGATGGCCGTTGCAGCAAGAGGATGAGCAGCGCGATGCCCTCGTCGGTGAAGTCGTCGGGCGAGGTGAACAACGCTGATTCCATATGCGCCGGGAGGTCATGCAGCATCGGCCACCGATCGAGCAGGCAGTCGTCAGGACCGACCTGCATCTCTTCTCGGAGATCTCGGAGAAGGGCCGCGACGCGTTCGGCGGTGTCAAACGCGGGACGCGGCAGGTCGACTCCTGCCAGGAGCTCGTCGACGGCGGGGAGCCCGGCGTCGCGTACGGCGGCGGAGGACTCGATCTCCTCGAGACGGTGCCCGCCAGCCGGGTAATCGTCGTCGAAGTAGGACGCCCACCCGTCGGCGGCGACGCACAGGGCATCGCGGGCATGGAAGCCGCAGAACTCCGCCCGCTTGAGCACTTCCCGCATGAACGTCTCGTGCGGGATGACGTCACCGAAGGCGTCCTCGGTGTAGATGACGGGCACGACGGCGTCGACTTCAGGCAGCTTGCTCAGCATGCCGACCACAGTCGTCGCGATCCGCTGATACACGCGTCCGCCGCCGATCGGCGGGAGGTCGAAGCGCATCGCACCCCGTGTCCGGTTACCGCGGAAGGCCACAAGCACCAGGCTGTTGCGAGGCAGGAACCCGGCCAGGTGCGGAACCAAGGCGAGGAAGTCGGAGGCGGCGCGTGTCGTGACAATCGTCGGCATGGCGCAAGTGTGTCGAGGGGCACCGAGGAGACGGGACGCCGAGCGCAGATCGGCTGATATCGCCCGGGCGGGTGAGCCTGTGCAGGAGTAGCTGTCCTGAGCGCCGGAACACTACCGACGGGAAGTACGGTGGACGCGGACAGAGGAGGCCGATGTCACGCGCCGTGCGTTTCACCAGGACCGGCGGGCCGGATGTGCTCGAGTTCACCGAGATCGGCGAGCTCCACGCGGAGCCCGGCCAGGTGAGAGTGGCCGTGCGAGCCGCAGGCATGAATCCATACGATGGGAAGGTCAGGAGCGGACTCATCCCTACGACGCTGCCCTCGGGGCAGGGCGCCGAGTTCGCCGGCGTGGTGGACGAGACCGGCGACGGGGTCGACCCGGCTCTACTCGGTGCGGAAGTGCTCGGCTGGGCGACAGCGAGGGCGCAGGCCGACTACGTCGTGGTCGGCGCGAACCGGATCGCGCCGAAGCCGTCCAACCTCGACTGGGCCGCCGCCGGCGGGGTCGGCCTCGTCGCGAACACTGCAGCACGCGCGATCGCCGCTCTCGAGCTCACCTCCGCCGACACGGTGCTCGTAACAGGAGCGAGCGGGGCCGTGGGCATCATCGCCTCCCAGTTCGCTCTCCGCGCCGGCGCCACCGTCGTGGGCACCGCACGCGAGAGCGATCACGATCTCCTCCGTGCCATCGGCGTGATCCCCGTCGCGTACGGACCGGAAGAAGAGACCGCGTTGCGGGCGACGGCTCCGGAATTCACGGCCGCCCTCGACACGGCTGGGCGCCCGGGCGTACTCTCGGCCCTCGCCCTCGGAATCGCGGCGGACCGGATCGACTCTGTCGCTGATTACGCGGGAGGTCGGGAGCTGGGGATCAAGACGATCGGAGGGGGTGGGAAGACCGTCGAGCAGCTCTCGGAGTTCGCCTCCGACCTCGCGGCCGGGAAGCTCGTGCTGCCGGTGCAGATCACCTTCCCGTTCGATCGCGTCGTCGAGGCGTACCGCTACTTCGAATCCGAGCACGTCGTCGGCAAGGTCGTACTCGTCGCTGCCTGAGCTTTTCCGTCCGCGTCTTCTCCTCCCCAGGGGACGCGAAAGCACCGGAGCAGCCGATGTCCGATTCCCGCGAGGCGCCACGTGACCCCGCGGCTACAGTCGGATCATGCCCACCGCGATCTCGACCCCCACCGCCACCTCAGACACAAGCACCATCGGCGAATTGGTCGATGCGCTGACACCCGCTCCGCTTGCCGCGGGCACGCCGCGCCTGCTCAAGAGGATCGGCAGCCCGATCGGGCGCATCGAATTCACCAGCGACGGGAAGTCCATCACGTCGCTCTCGATCGAACGCAACGGCGTACTTCCCCACGACGATCTCGAGGAGGCCGACGATCCACTCCTCGACCGCACCGCCGACCAACTCGGCGAATACTTCTCCGGCGAGAGACGCGACTTCGACGTGCCGGTCGCGCTCGTCGGTACTCCGTTCCAGCGGGCGGTCTGGGCGGAGTTACAGCAGCTCGGATGGGGCGAGACGTCCTCCTACGGCGCGATCGGAGTCGCCACGGGTAGACCATCCGCCGGTCGCGCCGTGGGTGGAGCAATCGGCGCGAACCCGGTGCCGATCCTGGTCGGGTGCCATCGCGTCCTCGCCTCGAACCGGAGGATCACCGGGTACAGCGGGGGCAACGGCATCCCCACGAAAATGTGGCTCCTCGAGCATGAGAGCATCCCGCACGCGTGAGTGGTGAGAAGTCCGACGTCATCGTCGGCGACGACGGACTGGCCCGATGCGCATGGGGTGCGATCGATCGCGAGTACCGCCGCTATCACGACGAGGAGTGGGGCTCACCGCTGCACGGCGACCAGCGCATCTTCGAGAAGATCAGCCTGGAGGCGTTCCAGTCCGGCCTGTCGTGGATCACCATCCTCAGGCGGCGGGCGACCTTCCGGACGGCATTCGCGGACTTCGACATCCGCACAGTGGCCGGGTTCGACGACACAGACGTCGAGCGGCTGATGGCCGACCCCGGGATCATCCGCAACCGAGCGAAAGTGCGTGCGACCGTCTCGAACGCTCGTATCGCGCTCGAGCTGGTCGCCGGCGATCCGGGTGCGCTCGACCGTCTCATCTGGTCATTCGCGCCGGTGAGCACCTGGACGCCCCGTCCCCGCCGTGCCGACGAGGTACCGGCGATGACCGCAGAATCGACGGCACTGAGCGACGAACTCCGTCGGCGCGGATTCCGTTTCGTCGGGCCGACCACCATGTACGCGCTGATGCAATCCGGTGGACTGGTCGACGATCACCTGAGCGGGTGCTGGCGCGCCGGCTGATCCGGCGTGGATGGTGCGCGGTGTGCGTCGACGACGAGGTCGACGGATCCCGGTACCGACGCCCGCAGGTGGATCCCATTGTCCGTCGCCCAATCGAGGAGCGATTCGACGGTCGGATGGTCGATCCCCGACCTGACGACAGCACGCGCGAAGGCACCCTTGCCCTGCTTGTTGAAGTGATTCAGCGGGCGCGCACCGGTGGGTCCGTCCGCGACCACCCGGATGATCACGTGCCGGTCGCTCGTGGCAGGTATGGGACCGAGCGCAGCGTAGGCATCCGATCGGAGATCGACGACCACACCCGGCAGCTCCGACACCTCACGAGCGATCGCATCGCGCCACAGGGACCGCAACCGCACGGTCGGCAGCCGCGAGTCAGGAGAGAGGCGGTACACCGGCACCGCATCGCCGCCACCGAGCAGGCCGAACAGCGCGGAGTGGACCACGAGCACCCGATCGGCGAATGCCCTCTGATCGAGGGTGAGACCGCCGGCGTCCAGTGCGTCGTAGAGCACGCCGGTGAACCGGTCGAGGGCAGGCATCGTCGGCGAGCGGGTCACCTCGCGGTTACCCATCGCCTCGTGCCGTTGCGTCGGGCCGAGGCGGAGTGCGGCGGTCATGGTGGTGTGGCTGCGTGACAGCATCCGTAGTTCACGGAGGGCGACGCGTCGCTCCCGGGTGAGAGCGGGAAAAGAGAGCGACGCGAGGTTCAGTGGCGCACCGGCATCGCCGCCGGCCTGTTTGGTCTCGGAGGGAGGGAGGAGCAGTCTCACCTGGTGGAGTCTGGCCGTAGACCGACGATTGCGTCGAGAGCTGAGGGCCGGCCGCTCATCCGGCGAGGAAGGTCAGCGCGGCCTGCACGTTCTCCTCCATCGGACGTGACGTATCCAGGGTGATCCGCGCGACGGCGCCGGATTCGCCCTCCCACTGGCTGTCGTATTCGTCCATGCTCTGTTCGACGGCGTGCCAGTCCGGCTCGTCGAAGTGCGGCAGGCTCCGCTGGCGCGCCAGCACCCGCTCCCGATACAGCTCGGGATCGCCGCACACGACCTCGACGAAGCGCAGATCGCTGCTCTGCCGCTGCGCCAGCGCTAGCCACTGCTCACGAGCGGGATCGACCGCGTTGACGGCGTCGACGATGATGCTCTGCCCCGAATCGAGAACCGACTCTGCGATCGTCTCGGCGACCAGGTACGCAGCGAGCCCCGTGGGCTGGTCGGTGTCGATGCCGGCCCGCAGGATGGCCTCTTCGAGAGGGTCGACGGAGACCACCGCCGCCCGGAGGCGGGTCCCGAGCATCGCGGCGATCGTACTCTTCCCCGACGCGGGCAGTCCCGCCATAGCGATCAACATGTCAGCTCGACATCAGCTCGGCGTTGCGCGCGACAATCGTGACAGTGTCGTGCTCGACCGACAGGAAGCCGTCTTCCGCCGCCGCGGTGACGGTGGATCCGCTTGTTGTGGTCAGGCGGACCTCACCCGTCGCGAGGATCGCGAGAAGAGGTTCGTGACCCGCGAGGATCCCGATCTCGCCCTCGGTGGTACGGGCGACGACCATCGACGCCTGCCCCGACCAGACCTCCTGGTCGGCCGAGACGACGCTGACTGTGAGGTCGGCCATCGCTAGCCGTTCTCCTTCTGGATCTGCGCCCACTTCTCCTCGACGTCGGAGATCGCTCCGACGTTGAAGAAGGCCTGCACGGCGACACTGTCGAACTCGCCCTTGACGATCGCGTCGAACGACTCGATCGTGTCCTTCAGCGGAACAGTGGACCCCTCGACACCGGTGAACTTCTTCGCCATGTAGGTGTTCTGGGAGAGGAACTGCTGGATTCGACGGGCACGGGACACCGTGACCTTGTCCTCCTCCGACAGCTCGTCCACACCGAGGATGGCGATGATCTCCTGGAGTTCCTTGTTCTTCTGCAGGATCTGCTTGACGCTCACCGCGACGCGGTAGTGGTCCTCGCCCAGGTAGCGGGGGTCGAGGATGCGGCTGGTCGACGTGAGCGGATCCACAGCGGGATACAGCCCCTGAGACGCGATCTCGCGGCTCAGCTCGGTAGTCGCATCCAGGTGCGCGAACGTGGTAGCGGGAGCGGGGTCGGTGTAGTCGTCCGCGGGCACGTAGATCGCCTGCAGCGACGTGATCGAGTGACCTCGCGTCGACGTGATGCGCTCCTGGAGCACGCCCATCTCGTCCGCGAGGTTCGGCTGGTACCCGACGGCCGACGGCATGCGCCCGAGGAGGGTCGACACCTCGGAGCCGGCCTGCGTGAACCGGAAGATGTTGTCGATGAACAGCAGCACGTCCTGGTTCTGCACGTCGCGGAAGTACTCCGCCATCGTCAGCGCCGACAGGGCGACTCTGAGTCGTGTTCCCGGGGGCTCATCCATCTGGCCGAACACGAGCGCGGTCTTATCGAACACCCCCGCCTCGTCCATCTCGGCGATGAGGTCGTTGCCCTCACGGGTACGCTCCCCGACGCCGGCGAAGACCGATACCCCTCCGTGGTCGGAAGCGACGCGCTGGATCATCTCCTGGATGAGGACGGTCTTGCCGACGCCGGCGCCCCCGAAGAGCCCGATCTTGCCACCGAGCACGTAAGGCGTCAGCAGGTCGATGACCTTGATGCCCGTCTCGAACAGCTCGGTCTTCGACTCGAGCTGATCGAAGGGCGGCGGCTTACGGTGAATCGGCCAGCGTTCGGTGATCTCGAACGCCTCGCCGTTCACCTTGCCGTCCGCGTCGGCGTTGAGTACCTCGCCGATGACGTTGAACACCTTGCCCTTGGTCACGTCACCGACGGGAACGGAGATCGGAGCACCGGTGTCGCGCACCTCCTGGCCGCGTACCAGGCCGTCGGTCGGCTTGAGCGCGATGGCGCGTACCAGATCATCTCCGAGGTGCTGAGCAACCTCGAGTGTGATCTCGGTGGACGTCTCGCCGATGACGATCGTCGTCTTGAGGGCGTGGTAGACCTCGGGGATCGAGTCGTGCGGGAACTCGATGTCGACGACGGGTCCGGTGACGCGGGCTACGCGCCCGACGCCGGAAGGGGTGTCCTCGGTCGAGACCGGCCGGATGGCGGTGTCAGTCATTCGTTGTCTCCTTGACGTTCGTTCTGGCCCTGTCGTTCAATCTGACCTCGGCGTTGGTTGAGACGAGCGGTCATCTCTTGGCTCCGGCGAGGGCGTCCGCCCCGCCGACGATCTCGGAGATCTGCTGGGTGATCTCCGACTGGCGGGCGTTGTTGCGAAGGCGGGTGTAAGTGGTGATGAGCTTGTCGGCGTTGTCCGAGGCGGACTTCATCGCCTTCTGACGGGCAGCGTGTTCCGACGCCGCCGATTGCAGCATCGCGTTGAAGATCCGGCTCTCGATGTACACCGGCAGAAGCGCGTCGAGCACGTCGCCGACCTCCGGTTCGAATTCGTACAGCGGGAGTACCTCGTCGTCGCCCGGCTCGTCGACGCCTTCGACGACCTCGAGAGGCAGAAGGCGGACGACTTCGGGCACCTGCGACACCATGCTGACGAAGCGGTTGTAGACGATGTGGATCTCGTCCACGCCGCCTTCGCTCGCCGGTTGCACGAACTTCGCGACGAGAGCGTCTCCGATCTCCTTCGCGGTCTCGAACACGGGTTGATCGGTGCTACCCGTCCAGGCCTGTTCCGCATCCCGCCTGCGGAAGGCGAAGTAACCGACGGCCTTGCGCCCCACCAGGTAGTACACGACGTCCTTGCCCTGGCTCCGGAGTAGAGAGGTGAGCTCCTCCGACGCCTTGATGGCGCTCGACGAGAAGGCTCCGGCCAGCCCGCGATCCGAGGCGAACACGACGATCGCGGCTCGCTCCACCTTCTCCGGCTCACGGGTCAGGATGTGATCGACATTCGAGAACGTGGCCACCGCCGACACGGCGCGGGTCACGGCACGGGAATACGGCCCGGATGCTGCGACCCTCTGCTGCGCCTTCTGGATGCGCGATGCGGAGATGAGCTCCATGGCGCGAGTGATCTTCTTGGTCGTCTGCGCAGATTTGATCTTCTGCGTGTAGACCCGGAGCTGGGCTCCCATGTGCTTCTCTTCCTATCGGTGATCCGTTGATCGAGCGAGATCCGCGGGTGGTCTCGACACTCGCGACCATCGGGCGGGGCGACGCGTCAGCGACGACCCTTGACGATCTTCTCCTGGTTGACGTCCTCCTCGTCGGTCGCGTCGAACTCCTCTTTGCCGGCGGATGCGAGCGGCTTGCCCTCGCCCGTCTGGAACTCGAGCTTGAACCTGTCGACCTGCTCGCCGAGCGAGGTGACGAGTTCATCGCTCAGGACGTTCGTCTCGCGGAGTTGAGTGAGGATCTGGGTGTTGCGGCCGAGGTAGTCGAGCAGCTCGCGCTCGAATCGCAGGATGTCGGGCACCGGTACCTCGTCGAGCTTGCCGTTAGTGCCGGCCCAGATCGAGACGACCTGCTCCTCGACGGGATAAGGCGAGTACTGCGGCTGACGGAGCAGTTCGGTGAGGCGAGCACCTCGGGCGAGCTGGCGACGGCTTGCAGCATCCAGGTCCGATGCGAACATGGCGAACGCTTCGAGCGATCGATACTGCGCGAGTTCGAGCTTCAGCGTTCCCGAGACCTTCTTGATCGATTTCACCTGGGCGTCACCGCCGACGCGGGACACCGAGATGCCGACGTCGACCGCGGGGCGCTGGTTCGCGTTGAACAGGTCGGACTGGAGGAAGATCTGACCGTCGGTGATCGAGATGACGTTGGTCGGGATGTAGGCGGACACGTCGTTGGCCTTGGTCTCGATGATGGGCAGCCCGGTCATCGAGCCGGCACCCAGTTCGTCGGAGAGCTTCGCGCACCGCTCCAGGAGGCGGGAGTGGAGATAGAACACGTCGCCGGGGTACGCCTCGCGTCCGGGCGGACGGCGCAGTAGGAGCGACACAGCACGGTACGCCTCGGCCTGCTTCGACAGGTCGTCGAAGATGATCAGCACGTGCTTGCCCTCGTACATCCAGTGCTGGCCGATGGCCGAACCGGTGTA
>CAXTLO010000005.1:5469-28575 GCA_964244965.1 uncultured Marisediminicola sp. | reverse complement strand
CATCGCCCGCCGGAACCGAGACTGCGAGGTCCCCGTGCCACTGTCCGACGATCAGAAGACGTTCGAGGAGCACGCGCTCGCCCCGGAGACGGTGCAGCTGCTGACACCCGAGGGCACCCTCGTCATCGACGGACCCGGTACCGACTACCTGCCGGCGATCGAGGCGCTCGACGACGACCTGCTGCGCCGGTTCCACCGCGACATGGTCGTCATCCGCCGATTCGATACCGAGGCGGCCAACCTCCAGCGGCAGGGTCAGCTCGGGCTCTGGGTGCCGAGCGTCGGCCAGGAGGGCGCGCAGGTCGGATCCGCCCACGCCACCCGGGATCAGGACCACATCTTCCCGGCTTACCGCGAGCACTCGATCGCGATGATCCGCGGCGTCGACGTGCTCGGCATCATCAAGCTGCTGCGCGGCACCACCCACGGCGGCTGGGATCCGGCGGAATCGAAGAACTTTCACCTCTACACTCTCGTGATCGGGTCGCAGACGCTGCACGCGACGGGCTACGCGATGGGCATCGTGCTGGACAACTCCTACGCGACCGGAAACGTCGACACGGATGAGGCGGTGATCGTCTACTTCGGCGACGGCGCCACCAGCCAGGGGGACGTCAGCGAGGCGCTCGTCTTCGCTGCGAGCTACCAGGTGCCCGAGGTGTTCTTCGTGCAGAACAACCACTGGGCCATATCGGTTCCGGTGAGCGTGCAGTCCCGCATCCCCCTCTATCGGCGGGCCGACGGCTTCGGCATCCCCGGCGTACAGATCGACGGCAATGACGTGCTCGCCTCCTACGCCGTCACGGCCGCGAATCTCGACGCCGCGCGCGCCGGCCGCGGACCGAGCCTGATCGAGGCGCTCACCTACCGCATCGGAGCGCACACCTCCTCCGACGACCCGACCAAGTACCGTCAGGATGCCGAACTGGCCTCCTGGGTCGCCCGCGACCCGATCACCCGCTTCGAGACCTGGCTGCGCTCCCGCGGCGCGAGCGACTCGTTCTTCACAGAGGTGGCGGAGGAGGCGGATGACTTCGCCGCCGACATCCGCGCCCGCACGCTCGAGCTCGGCCCGCCCCCGGTCGACGTCATGTTCGACCATGTGTACACCGACCCGCATCCGGTGACCGCCGGTCAGAAGCAGTGGCTGGCCGAGTACGAGCGGTCCTTCGACGAAGGAGGTCGATCGTGACCGAATCCGACATCCACAACGCGACCGAGACGGCAGACAGCGCTGTCACCGAGGCGCTCGAGGCGGCGTACGCGGAGACCTCTCCTCGACACGACGAGTCATCCGCACCGCCGCCTGCCGTGAAGCAGGTGGAGCTCCCCTTGGCGAAGGCGCTGAACGCCGGGCTCGCTAAGGCGATGGAGGACGACCCGCGTGTACTGCTGATGGGCGAGGACATCGGGCCGCTCGGCGGGGTGTTCCGGGTGACAGAGCACCTGCAGCGCCAGTTCGGCCGGGACAGGGTGCTCGACACCCCGCTCGCCGAGTCCGGGATCGTCGGCACCGCGATCGGCCTCGCGATGCGCGGCTACCGTCCCGTCTGCGAGATCCAGTTCGACGGATTCATCTTTCCCGGCTTCGACCAGATCACCTCCCAGCTCGCGAAGATGACGAACCGCCACGAGGGTCGAGTGCGGATGCCGGTGGTGATCCGCGTTCCATACGGCGGGCACATCGGAGCCGTCGAGCACCACCAGGAGAGCCCGGAAGCGTACTTCGCGCATACGGCGGGGCTGCGCCTGGTGAGCCCGAGCACGCCGAACGACGCGTACTGGATGATTCAGGAGGCGATCGCGTCGAACGACCCGGTGATGTTCTTCGAGCCGAAGAGCCGCTATTGGCACAAGGGTCCGGTCGACCTCACCGCGAGCGCGGCGCCCCTGCACTCCAGTCGGGTGGTGCGCACGGGCACCGATGTGACCCTGGTGGGGCATGGGGCGATGGTGACCGTGCTGCTGCAGGCCGCCGAACTCGCCGCGTCCGAGGGCACCAGCGTGGAGGTCCTCGACCTTCGCTCGCTGTCCCCGATCGACTACGAGCCGATCGTCGCGTCGGTGCAGAAGACGGGGCGTCTCGTCGTCGCATCGGAGGCGCCGGGATTCGTCAGTGTCTCATCCGAGATCGCCGCGACCGTCACCGAGCGCGCCTTCTACTCCCTGGAGGCGCCGGTGCTCCGCGTCACCGGCTTCGACACCCCCTTCCCGCCCGCGAAGCTCGAGACCATCTATCTGCCCGACGCCGACAGGGTGCTCGACGCGGTCGACCGCGCGATGGCCTATTAGCACGATGACGACATTGGACTCCGCATGAGCACCGAGCACTTCCTCCTCCCCGACGTCGGCGAGGGCCTCACCGAGGCCGAGATCGTCTCGTGGCGGGTCGCGCCGGGCGACACCGTCGAGGTGAATCAGGTGCTGGTGGAGATCGAGACGGCGAAATCGCTGGTCGAGCTGCCGTCGCCGTTCGCGGGCGTCGTCACCGAGCTGCTGGTGGGCGAGGGCGTCACGGTCGACGTGGGCACCGCCATCGTCGCGGTGTCCGGTGGCGGCGCCGATTCCGCTTCCCCGGCGACGGATGTCCCGGCGCCCGCACCCCGCGACGATGACGGCACGCAGACCATCGCGGACACCGCGGCGAGCGTCGCGGCGGATGAGGAGCCCGGTGCGGTGCTGGTCGGGTACGGCGTGAAGGGTCACGTCGCCTCCCGCCGGTCGCGTGCCGCCGGCCCCGCGTCAGTCACCGGCGGGCAGACCCGGCCGACCTCGGTGCCCGCCGCATCCGCTTCGTCGATCATCGCGAAGCCGCCGATCCGCAAGCTCGCGAAGGATCTGGGCGTCGACCTCGCGGAGGTGACCCCCACCGGTCTGGCCGGAGAGGTGACCCGTGACGACGTGGTACGCCAGGCATCGCAGGTGAGCGTGTTCCGCAACATCGAGACCCCGCCATGGGCTGCCGATCGCGAGGAGCGCATCCCGGTCAAGGGCGTGCGCAAGGCGATCGCGAACGCGATGGTGTCCAGCGCCTACTCGGCACCGCACGTGAGCCTGTTCGTCGATGTCGACGCCACGCGCACGATGGAGTTCGTCAAGAGGCTCAAGGGCTCGACCGACTTCGCCGGCGTGAAGGTGTCGCCGCTGCTCATCATGGCGAAGGCGATGATGTGGGCGGTGCGTCGCAACCCGACGGTGAATGCGCAGTGGACCGACGAGGAGATCATCGTCAAGCACTACGTGAACTTCGGCATCGCCGCGGCGACGCCTCGTGGCCTGCTGGTACCGAACGTCAAGGAGGCGCAGGACCTCTCGCTGCTCGCCCTCGCGAGATCGATCGAGCAGCTCACGCTGACCGCCAGGGATGGCAAAACGCAGCCGGCCGACATGGCCGACGGCACCATCACCGTGACGAACATCGGAGTATTCGGCATGGACACGGGCACGCCGATCCTCAATCCTGGCGAGGTCGCGATCGTCGCCCTCGGCACGATCAAGCAGAAGCCGTGGGTGGTCGACGGCGAGGTGCGGCCACGCTTCGTGACCACTCTCGGCGCGAGCTTCGATCACCGGGTCGTCGACGGGGATGTCGCGAGCCGGTTCCTGGCCGATGTCGCCAGCGTGATCGAGGAACCGGCGCTGTTGCTCGACTGATCGGGTCGATGAGCGAGCGGCTCCTCGAGTCGCCGCGTCGGTTTCGCCTCTCGGAGGCTCAGAGACGGCCCGTGTTGCGGAGCTCCGTGGCTCTCGGCAGGCTGGTAGTACTTCGTGATCTCCAAGGAGGGTGTGGGTGTCTGTCGGGCTTTCTGCGGTGTCTCACCGTCGGGTGACGGTGGATGGGGTCGAGGTCTTCGTCCGGGAATCGGGGCCGCGCCATGCGCCTGTGGTGTTGCTGCCGCACGGATATCCGGCGTCGTCGTTCCAGTTCCGTCATCTCCTGCCTCTGCTCGGTGACCGGTGGCGGGTGATCGCCCCCGATCTGCCCGGCTTCGGCTACAGCGATACTCCGGTCGAGTTCTCCTACACGTTCGACGGATACGCGGGGTTCCTCGAGCGGTTCGTCGACGTGATGGGTCTGGATCGGTACGCGATCTGGTTGCACGATTACGGCTCACAGTTCGGGCTCCGGCTGGCGATGTCGCACCCAGAGAACGTGGCGGGTCTGATCATCCAGAACGGTGACATCTACGAAGACGAGCACGGGCCCAAGTACGCGCCGCTGAAGGCATTCTGGAACAACCCCACCGCCGAAGGTCGCGCCACCTTGTCCGAAGCGATCAGCGAGGACCGGTTCCGGGATGAATTCGTCGGCGAACTACCCGATCACCTCCGCGACCGGGTCAGCCCCGACCTGTGGACGATCTCCGGTGCCCTGCTCACCACTCCCGCTCGCCGCGAGAATCTCACCAACCTGCTCGCCGACCAGCGTCACACGGTGGCGTGGTTCCCCCGGCAGCAGGAGTACCTCCGCCGCCACCAGCCGCCGACCCTGATCGTGTGGGGAACCAACGACGGGTACATGCCCGAAGGCGCTGCACGCGCCTACCTCCGCGACCTCCCCGACGCCGAACTACACCTCACCGACGGCGGCCACTGGCTACTCGAAACCCATCTCCACGACGTAGTACCACTGGTACGCAAGTTCCTCGAGCGGGTACATCAGACAGAGCCAGCGTGACCGGACTAGCGCAATAGTCGCGCGTTGCCCTCCTCGAAGCCCGGCAATCACTTCCCCGTCGCTGTCGTCACAGCGTTCTGCAAGCGAAGGGTGACTCCGTCGTCAAGGTCCAGGTGCCGGAAGGGCTCGGCATCCTCCTGTGACGCAGAGACGGGTGGATTACGGAGCGACACTGGGCCAATGAGTTGCCAGTGCGATCTTCAACTCCTCCGCCAGGGCGGCGACGTCTCGGCTACCGGTATCGTGCATCGCCTCACTCACGACGAGCACGCTGCGCGTCGACGGGCGGATCGCGGATAGTGCGCTCTGCCGATTCGTCCAGCGACGCGCGTGAGCGTTGCCGGCATCATCGACGAAGATCACTTCGCCGGGGGCAGGGTTCTCGGTGTCACCACCGAAAGTCGCGTAGGTCTCGGTGCCCTCCGCATGGCGGACAATGAGGTCGCCCTCCACCTGGTCGAGGTCGAACAGGGCGATCGGGATGGCGTAGGCGAGCGAGACGGCATTGCAGAGGTCCACAAGTGGGTGGATCGGGGGCAGTGCACCGTCCTTCTTGAATCGACGCAGTAGCGCTTCTGATGCGCACCGGTATTGGGTGGGCTTGAGTCCCATCTGGGCGAATGCCCGACGCCATGCAGCGATCTCGGGAAACTCGCTCTCCGATTGTTCGGTGAGTCTGGTGGCCGCTCGGTCGAGAAAAGGCCGTGCGGTGGTGGTCGTGTCCGACCCTGTGTTCAAGTTGCTGAGCAGCAAGGTGGCGGCAGACAGCTGGGGGAACTCAACCAGGAGCGCTGCCGAGTGGCTGAAGTGCATCTCGCTCCCGGCCGGTGCTGCGGGCCATTTCGATGGGATGCTCATCGCCTTCCTCCAAAGTCCTCGTTTCCGCACCGTACCGCAAGCCCAGGTGTTCCTAACTTCGCCTGGACAAGTTGCGTGGAACCCCAACAGAAGCTCGGCCGCCGCAGCGCGGTGACAGTAGTCCGAGTGCGCCATGCTTCGGTGCGGGAGGCAGCATTACCGCCCTAGCGTTCCGATCAGTTCACGGATCGCAGCCACTACCCTCTGCGGTTGTTCTTCGGGGATGAAGTGCCCGCTGTTCGTCGCCTCGGCACGCAGGTCGGTAGCCCAGCTGTTCCAAATCCGCAGCGGATCAAAGGGTAAAGCCATGTCGCCCGGGTCTTGCCACATCGCCAGTGTGGGCATCGCGAGCTGCCGCCCCGCGTCACGGTCGATCCTGTCGTGCTCGGCGTCGATGAAGACGCTCGCCCTATAGTCCTGGCAAATTGCATGAATCATCGCTGGTCTGCGACAGGCCGCCAGGTAGGCGGCGCGCGCCGCAGGGTCAGTGGAATCCGGGGATTTGACCCATGAGTCGAGGAAATGTCCGAAGAAGGTGTCGGGATCGGCTCCGATCATCTTCTCCGGCAGGGGTGACGGCTGCGCAAGCAGATACAGGTGGAACGCGAAGACCCCGCTCGCGCCCACGAGAGCATCCCAATTGTCGACTGTCGGGATGACGTCGAGGACCCCCAGCTGCGTAACGGTATCGGGGTGGTCCAGGCCGGCCCTGAGGGCGACGAGCGCTCCACGGTCATGGCCGATGACAGCGAATGTCTCGTGACCAAGCTGGTGCATCAGATCGATCATCGTCTGCGCGGTGGCGCGCTTCGCGTAGGCGGCTGGGATGTCACCTCCCGCCGGAGATTCACTTTCCCCGTAGCCAGGGAGGTCGGGGCAGACAACTTGAGCGTGTTCAGCAAGAGCCGGAGCTACGAGCCGCCACGTGAGACGGGTCTGTGGAAAGCCGTGCAGCAGGAGCACGGCCGGCCCATGCGATCCCGAGATTGTGACTTGGATTCGTCGACCGTCGACGGTGATGACTCGTTCTGTTGACAGTGCGTTTTCGAGCATTGAGAACATCCTTGATCGCTTAGTGGACGGCGTCTAATAAATGGACACCGTACAATTTACGAGATGCCACCGACACGCAAGCGAGGCCAGCGCGCCGGCCTGACGACCGAGGGTGTCCTCGCCGCCGCGCAGGAATTACTTTCCGAAGTTGGATTCGAAGCACTGTCCATGCGCGGGATCGCACGACGCCTCGATGTCGCGCCCAATGCGGTTTACGCCCATGTGGCAGATAAGCGAGATCTCGTCGACCGGCTACTCGACGACGTTCTCGCGGCAGTCGAGATCCACTCGGCAGTCCTAGAGCCGATTCCGGCCTTACGAGCGCTCATGAGTGACACCTACGACGTCCTCCTGCATCACGCAGAACTACTTCCCACATTCCTCGTTCGCCAAGGAGCGCGTGGCGAGAACGCGAAACGTTTGGGCGAGGCGGTGCGGACCTACCTGGTCGCAGCGTCCGTCCCTGTCGGGAAGGTCCGTCAGGCGCAGCACGTGCTCATCATCCACACCATCGGCTCCGCCGCTTTCGCGAGTCACCCGAACATCGACGGCGACGGCGCCGAGCGGCCCCGATACGAGCTTCGTCGAGACTTCACTGCCGGTCTCGACTGGATGCTATTCGGTATGGCGGGTCGGTGAAATTGAGAACGCCCGGCAAACGATTGTTTTTGATTCGGCTCACCTCGCCCAGCGAGCCCGCGAAGCTGTTGACACCGGTCTGCAGGCTGCCGAATCTGAGGTTCGCCGGTAACTAGGCGCGGTCGTGAAGAGTGAGCGCGTAGCCGTCTGGGTCGGCGAAGGTGAACGTGCGCCTGAACGGCCCATCGATCGGCGCCGAGATTATGGTTACGCCGTCGGCGACGAGGGTGTCGTGTATGCCTTGTGCGTCAGGGGCGTGCAGCCGGATGCCGACCCCTAGTCCGAGCTGGGTGACTGACTCGAGATCGACGCCCGGCGAGGCGGCCCGCACAGCGAATAACGCGGGGGTGGTGTCGACCACGATCGCGTGCGGCGGGCCGTCCTGACGGGTGAAACCGAGGTACCGGCGCCAGCTCGCGACGACGGCGAGCACGGCCGTCAAGGCGGTCGAGGATCGGATGAGACATCCCCTGAGCTCCGATGAGCAGGCTGCGCTGCGCGGCCCGCTTTTCCCAGCGCCGCTACCGAGCCAGCGTGTTCTTGTATATGTGCTCGGCGATCATGATGGTGGTCAGGTTCGTCGGTACAGACGGCACGCTCGGCATGATCGACGCGTCGATCACACGGAGTCCCGTCACGCCGCGTACGGCGCCGCCTCCGTCGACCACGGCCCACTCGTCGTCCGGTCCCCCCATCGGGGCCGTCGACGTGGGGTGGGCATAGGAGGCGATGTGCGCCTCGATCGCGTTGAGAAGGTCGTCGTCGGTCTGCACCTGGTCACCGGGCATCATCTCGAGCTCGGAGAGGTCGGCAAAGATCCCATTGCGGGCGATCCGTCGGCTGAGCTTGACGCCTTCCAGCATCCGCCGGCGGTCTCGCGGGGTACCGAGGAGGTTCAGGTCGATGAGCGGCGGCGCCGCGGGATCGGTGCTCTGCAGCTTGAGGGTGCCGACCGACTCAGGCAGTACGACGGCGATCGCGAGAACGATGGCCCCACCAGTCGGGCTGTAGGCCGGGTCGATCAGGTGGGTCGCTGAGATGTGCAGGTCGAGCTCTCCCTCGCCCGCCTCGCTGGACTTCGTCCAGGCGAGAGCGCCGGCGGCGGGGCTCATCGCCGTAGCGCCGGACTTCAGGGCGTAGGCGTTGTAGTAGAACGGGTGATCTTGCAGGCGCCGACCGACGGGGAGGTCGGAGATCACCTCGATGCCCAGGGCGTCGAGATCGGCCGCAGGCCCGACGCCGGAACGGAGAAGGATGGCGGGGCTGCCGTACGTGCCGGCCGACAGGATGATCTCGCTTCCCGAGTAGTTCTGCCCCTCGGTCGTCACGACTCCCACGGCGGTCGCGCCGTCGAAGATCACCCGGTCGATCTCGACGCCCCCGAGGATGGTGAGGTTGGATCTCGATCGCACGTCGTCGCTGAGGTAGGTCAGGGCGGTGCTCTGGCGGACCTCGTCGACGACGTTCAGGGGGTTCAGTGCGATCCCATCCTGTTCAGCTCCGTTGGGGTCGCCCACCCGGTTCAGGCCCTCGGCGACGCTCGCATCGACGAAGGCTCGCATCGACGGTGTGCTTTCGGCGTAGCTCCGCTGGCGGATCGGGAAGGGTCCGCTCCGCCCGCGATGCCGGTCGTCACCGTCCGGCGTGTTCTCGAGCGCTTGGTACGTCTCGGAGACTTCCGCGAACGACCACCCGGTGAGTCCGTGAGCCTCCCAGCTCTTCAGGTCGCTCTCGCGAGCCCGGAGGGCGACCGCGGCGTTCACGGCGGAACTGCCGCCCAGCACCTTGCCGCGCGGAACGGACAGTGCGCCGTTCGACGCGTTGGCGACGGCCGTGTAGCCCCAGTCGTGTCCCGCGTCGCCGCCCACGGCAGCCGGATTCAGCGTGACGTCAGGGTTGCCATCGATGGGATAGGCAGTTCCCGCCTCGAGGAGGAGCACCGAGCGGGAGCTGTCCGAGCTCAGGCGGTTCGCGAGAACCGCCCCGGCCGAGCCGCCGCCCACGATGAGAACGTCGAATGTGTTCGAAGTCATAGTAAGGATTCCATTCCGCAGTCGGGGCGCTGTGGCCGTAGACCGTGTCCAGTGGAGTTGCCGTCATGGGGCGACAACGGGTTGAAGCGAGTACCGTTCTGCCTCGGTCGGGCAGTAGACGATGTCGGTCGCTCGCCGACGGAGAGGTCCCGGGCAGGACGACCAGGGCCGGCCCTCCTGCCTCAGGAGCACGGCTCTCAGGCGATCTTCGCGACCAGCTTCCCTGCGGCGCGGCCCGTGAACATCTGGGGGAACGCCGCGGGGATGTTCTCGAGGCCTTCGATGATCTGAGTGGTCGAGATCAGCTTCCCCCCGACGAGGGCAGGCGTGACCTCCGCGAGGAACTCCGGGTAGAAGTCGTAGAACTTCGTCACGTCGAACCCGCGGATCGTGAGGCTCTTGTCGAAGATCGACCGCAGCATCTGAGGCAGCCGATCCGGACCCTCGGGTGGGTCGGTCACGGTGATCTGCGACATGACGCCGCCTAAGGCGACCTGCGCGTTGAGATTGAGATGCGGCAGCATCACGTCGAACAGCGAGGCGCCCACGCTTTCGTACAGGGTGTCGATCCCATCCGGAAGAGCGAGCGAGAGCTGCTCGCGGAAATTGGCTGCCTTGTAATCGACAGCCGCATCCAGGCCCAGGTCGTCGAGAAGATGACGCGCTTTCTCAGGGCCGCCGGCCACTCCGACGACGCGATACCCGCGGAGCTTGCCGAGCTGAGCTACGGCCGAGCCGACCGCGCCCGCCGCTGCGGTGACGAGGAGGGTTCCGTCGGGCTTTGGGTCGACGATCTTGGTCAGCCCGACCCATGCCGTCATTCCGGATCCGCCGAGCACTCCGAGGTAGGCCGAGAGCGGCGCGGCGTCGGGATCGATCGCCTGGAGGTCAGATCCGTCGGACAGGGCATAGTCCTGCCAACCGGTGGTCCCCGACACATGATCACCGACGGCGAAAGCGGCGTTATTGCTTTGCTCGACAATGGCGACGGTGAAGCCGAACATCACGCTGCCGAGCTCGATGGGCGGTATGTCGCTGCTCGCGTTTCCCATCAGGATCCGGTTGTAGGGATCGAGCGACAGCAGGATGTTCCGAACGAGCACCTGTCCTTCGCCTGGGACGGGCACAGGGCGCTCCACGATGTCGAAGTCGCTCTCCTTCGGGTTACCCTGCGGTCGTGCCGCCAGCACAATCTGACGGTTCACTTGCGAGTTCATGTTCATTCCTGTCTTCGAGCGTGGTCGGTGTTTCCCAAGGCAACGCCGTCCGTTCATTGGTAACCAGATCCCTCCGGAGGGGGGTAGCGGCGGGGACTCCCTGGTCGACCCGGAGAGGCATACGGTTGTGCCATGCCTGAAAAGCCGAACTGCCTAGGGGAATTCCTTCGGGCGCGCCGTGAACTTGTGACACCCGAGCAGGTCGGCATCACCGACCTCGGCGGCCGACGAGTGGCAGGGCTGCGCCGCGAAGAGGTCGCTGTGTTCGCGGGTATCAGCGTCGAGTACTACCTACGCCTCGAGCGGGGAATCGATCGCAACCCCTCCGTGCAGGTGCTCGAGTCCATTGCGCGCGTCCTACAGCTCAAGGACGATCAGGTGAGCTATCTGCTGAGTCTTGCCGGAGACGATCACCGGCAGACCCGGCGACAGGTGCGTCGCGAGACCGTGCCGGACAGCACCCTGACCCTGCTATCCACTCTGCCCTATCCCGCTTTCGTGGAGGGGCGGTATTTCGACGTCCTCGCCGCCAACCCGCTGGCGGCCGCGCTGTCGCCCCGACTGTCGGTCGGCAGCAATCAGCTTCTCGACGTGTTCCTCGACCCCGCAGAGCAATCCCTCCATCTCGACCTGGACGCCATACGCACGTGCTACGTCGCCGGACTCCGCCAGCTGCTCGGTCCGGACAGCAGCGACCAGCGTCTCATCGAGCTCGTCGGCAGGCTCTCAGTCGCCAGCCCGAGCTTCAGGGACCTTTGGCACCGCCACGACGTCGGTGTTCAGCGCAGTGCATCGGTTCCGTTCGATCATCCGCAGGTCGGAGAAATGACGCTGGAGCGAGAGCCGCTCGCGATCAGCGGAACGGACAGGATGACCCTCGTCATATTCCACGCTCAGTCCGGTTCCGCGGCCGCCGAGAAACTGGCACTGCTGGCGTCGTCGGTGCTCCAGCCGGCAAGCGGAAGTGGACCGGACCGCCGAGCACCGATCCTCAGCCGAGCACCGATCCTCCGACCAGCGGCCGACGTGCTCGACTAGGCCGGTTGACGGCTCTCGGGATCACCTTCGGGTTCCCTAGCGGCACGGCGGCGGTGTCGCGTGCCGGGAGGAAAGCAGGACACTGCACCTACCGCGCGAGCCCGGCGATGAGTTCGGCAGCGCGGCCCGCCCCGCCCAGCGACGACATCTCGCGTCCGATCTGTAGGGCAGCCCGAGCGTAGGAAGGGTCGGCGGCCACGCTGTCGTAGGCACGGACGATCGCCTTCGCCGATGGTCGCCCGGTCTTCAGGTTCACACCGGCTCCCGACCACGCGACGCGAGCCGCGATGTCGGGCTTGTCGAGGTCGCCGCCTGCGACGATCAGCGGGATGCCCCGGGAAAGCGCTTCGAGCACGCCGCCCCACCCGCCATTGGTGATCATCAGATCGACGTGCGGTAGCAGGTCGTCGAAGTCGAGACGGTCGGCCACGCGAGCGTTCGCGGGGAGGGCGCGAGTTAGCTCTGCGCCTGCGGTCGTCGCGATCACCAGCGCTTCCCGATCGGCCAGCGCCTCGAGAGCAGGCTGCACCAGGTCGCGTGGATCGACGTTGAAGGTGCCCTGCGTCACCAGCACCACCGGACGTCCCGGCTCGACGACCTCGTTCCGCCACGACGGCGCGACGGCATGCCTCGACGCGGCGGGGGCGAGGCGGCCGACGTACTCGACCTGAGCGCCGAGGTCGGAGCGGGGATAGTCGAGTAGCGGGGAACCGGTCGCGATGACGAGGTCGGGCGAGTACAGCGCATGGGCGAATGGACGGCCCGGCGGCAGATCCATCGCACGGCGTTCGCCACGCAACGCCCGGTCGAGAGGGGCTGTGGCCGCGCCGATCGCGAGCCGCAACATCCGGTCACGCGCTCGACCAGCCGAACCCCGACCTGGGTGGAGCGCGAGTGACGAGGGCGGCAGGTTCTTGCTCGGCATCGAGAGGGGAACGATGGAGGCAGTGGCCCAGGGCAGGCCGGATGACTCAGCGGCCAGGCTCGCGCCGACGCTCATCACGTCACCCGCGAGCACGTCGAACGGTGCGGCGGCGTGCGCTGCGAGCAGATCTCGCGCCTGTCCGCCCCCGGTGCCGATGAAGACGTGCTCGACGTTCGCGAGCAATCCGCGCGGGCCGCGGCGCCCCACTTCAGGGAAGGTGGCCGGCAGGTCGTGTTCGTCGAAGTCGGTCGCCGACTGCCACGCAATCGGTCGAGCCCCCAGTGATTCGAAGCGCTCGAGGTAGCGTGCTCCGGTGTGCACGGCGACGTCGTGGCCATCCGCGATCAACTCGGATACCACTCCCGAGATCGGATTCACGTGCCCCGCGAACGGCATCACGGTCACCAGGATCCGCGCCACAGTCAGCCCCCGCCTGGGGCGATCAGCCCCGATTCATAGCTGAGGATCACCAGCTGCGATCGGTCGCGGGCATCCGTCTTCCCGAGGAGGCGGCTCACGTAGGTGCGCGCCGTCGCCGGGCTGATGTGCAAACTGGCGCCGATCTCGGCGTTCGACTCGCCGAGGCCGATCCGCCCGAGAACCTCGCGCTCCCGGTCGGTGAGCGAGGAGAGCAGGTCGGGGCGGATGCCGGTGCCCCGGCGGTCCGCGAGGGTGGTCATCACCTTGCGAGTGATCGACGGTGACAGGAGGGCGTCGCCGGCGGCGACGACCCGGATCGCCCGGCGCAACTCGTCGGGGGCGATGTCTTTGAGCAGATAGCCCGCGGAGCCGGCGCGGATCGCCTCCTGCACGTTCTCGTCCTCGTCGAAGGTCGTCAGCACGACGACCCGCACCTTCGTCAGCGATCGGTCGGCCACGATGGCTCGGGTGGCGGTGATCCCGTCCATGCCCGGCATCCGGATGTCCATCAGCACCACATCGGGGAGGTGGGTGCGCACCGCGTGGATGCCGTCACCGCCGCTGCTCGCCTCGGCGACCACCTCGATGTCCCCGTCCCGTTCGGCCAGGGTGCGAAGTCCCGTCCGCACGAGTTCCTGGTCGTCGACCACTACCAGCCGGATCATCGCAGCCGCGCCGGCAGGCGCACATCGATGGTGAACCCGTCCGCCGGTGACGATCGAGTGATCAGAGTCCCGCCGAGCAGCCGGACCCGCTCGGTCATTCCGACCATCCCGTACCCGCTGCCCTCGTCTGCAGCCGCGCCGCGCCCGTCGTCGCTGACGGTGATCCGCAGGTCGCCGTCGAGTAGGTGGGCGTCGACCCGCGCGTGGGTGGCGCCGGCGTGCCGGACGACGTTGGTGATCGACTCCTGGATAACCCGGTAGGCGGCAGCGTCTACCGGCGACGACAGCTCCGACGGTTCGACCGAGATATCGGTGGTGAAGGCGATGCCGGCGCCCGCGGCCGTGCGCACCAGTTCTGGCACCGCGGCCAGCGAATGGACGCTCCGCGTGTCGTCGCCCGACCCCGCCGATCGGAGTAGGCGCACCATCGAGCGGAGATCGGTGAGCGAGTGAGTGCTCGCGCCACGGATGCGATCCAGTGCACCCCTGACCGCGTCGTCGTCGCAACCCACCGCATCCGCCCCCACCCCGGCTTGGAGTGAGATGACGGAGAGGGTGTGTCCGACGGTGTCGTGCAGCTCGCGGGAGATCCGCTCCCGTTCGCCTTGCAATCGCGCCTCCGCCTCGCGCGCGAGCTGCGACGCGGTCAGCTCCGCGATCTCCGCCTGCTGCGCGGCGCGAACGCGGCGCGCGCGGATGCCGTAGCCGATCGCAATTGCGGCCGCAAACAGGGCCAGGTTCGACACGGACTCGTAGCCGAGCAGGAAGCCGATCGCCTCCACGCCATCGCGTACGCGGTAGTACATCGACACGACGAAGACGACGAGGGCCGCGCCGATCGACCACCCCATCAGACCGGCCTCGGCAGCAGACAGCAGCGCGGCGAACACCGGCACGGCCACCCCGATCGGCGAGTAATCCAGGGTGTAGTACGCGAACACGGCGAGCACGCTGAGCACGAGCACGGTGCGGGTCATCCGCCGGCGCAGCAGCATCAGCGCCCCGAGCCCGACGGCGAAGACGAAGGCGCCGGCGTCGGGGCGACGCTCCCCGCCAGTGCCGGTCGCGACGATCAGAGTGAGAGCGAGCGCCACCGCGATCGCGAGCAGCACGTCGATCAGCCACGGCGCCGTCGCGCGTGCCGCTTCGCTCACCGTCGGGACCCGCTCATCCTCAGAGCCTACGAAGTCGCGAGCCTTGGCGGGTGGGCAGCCGGGCGACACTCGACGTCGCCTTTCGACGTACCAGGTGCACAATCGGCGGCGACGCAGATCGAGCGCGCGGTCCGATGTGCCCTGTCCGCGGCGCTCCTAGCGTCGGAATCATGAAATCACTCGCCTCGTTGCGCTGGCCGCTCATCACCGGACTGGGCGCGCTCGCGCTCATCCGACCACTCATCAGCATCCTCGAGTTTCAGCTGGGATTCGATGCTCCGCCTTCCGTTCCGATCGGGATCACCGTGGTCGTCACGGTGGTGTGGGTCGCCGTCGTGGGTCTGGGAAGGGTCGCTCGTCCCCTGCTCACGCTGGTCATGACCGGGATCAGCTACGGCGTGCTGTCCATCATCCTCAGCGGCGTGCTGTCTCCCATCCTGACCGGAGAGCTCCAGGGTCCGCTCGCGATGCCGATCGCGATCGTCCCCGTGCTCATCACCAACGCGATCTGGGGTCTGGTCGCCGGCGCGCTCGCTCTGCTCGTGCAGCACCTGCGCACGAGCCGTTCGGCGATGGATACCGCGCGGGTCGGAACGAACCAGTGATGCGGAAGATCGGCATCGGTGCGCTCGGGCTCGTGGGCGGACTGCTGCTGGCACTGGTGGTGCAAGACCTCCTGGCAGTCACCTTCGTCCGCGACGGCACTATCCCGTTAGCGCTGGGCATTGTGCTCGGCTTCCTCATGCCGGTGCTGGCGGTGCTCGGCGCCATCGTGGCGCTGCTGATCGACGGGCGCGCGGCGGGCAGTCGATCGGGGGCGCGGCGTGGCGAGTGAGCAGCCATCCCTGAACCTCTCCCGCCGGACGGTGCTCCAGGTCGGCGGCGCATCGATCGCCGGCATCACGGTCGCCAACCTGCTCGCCGCCTGCGGTGTCAGCAGCGGAGGCGGGGGAAACAACAGCACTCAGGGCAGCGCGGGAACACTGCTCGCCAGCGAGGCGCCGCTCCCCGAGGCGTTCCAGGCAACGCTCCCCATTCCCCCCGTGCTCGAACCGATACAGCGCGACGGTAACACCGACTACTTCGAGCTCACCCAGCGGGTCGGCCTGGCCGCGATCCTCCCCGGGCTGTTGACCGAGGTGTGGGGCTACGACGGCATTCTGCCCGGCCCCACCATCGTCTCCCGCCGAGGCCGACGCACGGTCGTCACCCACCGCAACGAACTGCCGGTGCCGACATCCGTCCACCTGCACGGTGGCAAGACAGCGCCGGAGCACGACGGCTACCCGACCGACCTGGTGCTGCCCGTCACCGGCGGCGGACACCCGCACCACGATGGGTCGTCGGTAGTGGGGCAGAAGGACTACGTCTACGACATCGACCAGCCTGCCGCCACGCTCTGGTACCACGACCACCGGATGGACTTCACCGGACCGCAGGTCTACCGGGGTCTCGCGGGCTTCCACCTGATCCACGACGATGTCGAAGAGGACCTGTCACTACCGACCGGCGATCGTGACATCCCACTGATGATCGTCGACCGCTCGTTCGCCGACGATGGTTCGTTCCTCTATCCGTCGGTGGACCCGTCTCTGATGCAGACCCCCGGTGTCACGGCCGAATACATGAGCGGCGTGCTCGGCGACTGCGTGCTGGTCAACGGAGCACCCTGGCCGCAACTGGAGGTGTCCGACACGAGATACCGCTTCCGCATCCTCAACGCCTCGAACGCGCGCCGTTACCGGCTCCGGCTCGACGGCGGACCCCGGTTCATCCAGATCGGCAGCGACCAGGGTCTGCTCGCCGCACCCGTCGAGCACGACGCGATCGACATCGCCCAGGCGGAGCGGTTCGATGTGGTCGTCGACTTCTCCGGGTATGACGTCGGGGACCGGATCACCATGGTGAACGATCTCGGGTCCGGCCGCACAGCGCAGGTGATGCGCTTCGTCGTCGCCCGGCGGGAGCGGGATGACAGCGTGGTGCCGGATCGGCTCGCCGAGCTCGAGACGCTGTCGACCGACGAGGTGAGCGTCGAGCGGCAATTCGTCTTCGCCCGCGGCGGGGCGGAGGCCCGCGGGATGACCCTGTGGACCGTGAACGGCGAACCATTCACCCCCGACACGATCGTGGCCCGCCCTCGGCTGGGTGCCACCGAGCGGTGGACCATCCGGGCACAGAACGTGGAGCATCCGTTCCATATCCATCTCGCGCCGTTCCAGGTCGTCGGGCGTGACGGGAACGACGATCCCGGCCCGTACAACAGAGGATGGAAGGACACCGTGAACCTCGAGAACGGCGGCCGCGCCGACCTGCTGATCCGCTTCGACGGCTACCGGGGCACGTACGTCTTCCACTGCCACAACCTGGAGCACGAGGACATGATGATGATGGCCAACTTCGAGGTCGTATGAGCCTGCTTAGACTGGAATCACCTGACCGGGAGCGACGAGGGGCGTGATGGACAGCCGACCGGCACGCGCAGCTCGCGGGATGGTCGCCGCCGGAGTCTCGACCCTGATCGCCGCGGTATCCCACGCCGCGGGCGGGGGCGTGTTCCCGCATCCGATGCTGCTGCTGGCCGGCTTCGTGTTCAGCGGGTTGTTCTGCGTCGCCCTGGTCGGTCGCCGGCCATCACTCGGGCGATCGGTGCCGTCCGTGCTCGCGTCCCAGCTGCTGTTCCATCTGATCTTCTCCACCGCCGGCGGAACCGTCGTGTCGACCGCCTCGGGCCACGGTCACCACGCCGGTCACCACGGCAGCGTTCTGATGTCGTCGACGGATGCCCCGCTCGCGTCACTCGACGGCGCGATGCTCGCCGCTCACGCCGCGGCCGCTGTCGTGACCATCGCCGCTCTCCGATTCGGCGAGGTCGCGTTCTGGGGACTGCTCGACACGGCACGGCTGATGATGGCGGCGCTGCTGCGATTCCTCACGCCGATTCTCACGACCTCCTCGCGCGCGCACTCCGTGCCCGTCACCGAGGTCGGCGTGGCGCCGATTCCGGTCGAGTTCCTCACCCGCCCGCGCTATCGAGGCCCTCCGGTGGCTGGTACCGCCAGCTGAGTAGAGCCCACGGGCTCCGCGGCACCTCTGCGTGTGCCGCACCATCACAGCGGCCGCGATTCCGCGGCCGCTCGCCATCGCGTCGGGCGCCTCATCCGCGCTCTCGACGCCCAGCATCGAAGGACTCACCCATGAAACCCCTTTTCCGCGTCACTATCGCGGCGTCCGCGGCGCTGGCGATCGTCGTCGTCACTCCACTCGCGGCCGCCGCGCACGTCACCATCGATCCCAGCTCCGCGGAGCCCGGCGCCTACACGGTCGTCACGGTCAAAGTGCCCAACGAGTCGGCGACGGCGAGCACGAGCGCCGTCGAGTTGCGCCTGCCCGCGGACACGCCGTTCGCCAGCGTGCGATACGTGCCGGTGCCCGGCTGGACGGTCGCGATGACCACCGAGCAGCTGCCCGAACCGGCGACGGTCGGCGAGCGTGAGATCTCCGAAGCGGTCACCTCGGTCGTCTGGACCGCCTCTCCGGGCGCCGAGATCGGCGACGGCCAACTGCAGCAGTTCGAGCTCTCGCTCGGCCCGGTGCCTGACGTCGACGCGATCACCTTCCCCGCGATCCAGACCTACACCGACGGCGACGTAGTCGAGTGGATCGAGGAGGGCGAGGACAGCGAGCGACCGGCTCCGGTACTGGACATCGCGGCGACGTCGACCGACGACGACGGACAGACGGATGAGGGATCGCCGTCGTCTGGCGCTGCCGCATCCGGTACGACTGCCATGAGGTCCGACGACGTCGTGGCGCGCACCCTCGGCGCAGGGGGCCTGGTCCTCGGCGCGATCGCCCTCGTCCTGGCGCTGGTGCGCCGCCGCTCCGTGACGAACAAGTGACGATGCGCCTCCGCACCGGAACGGCCGTGGTCGTCGCGTGCGGGGCGCTGGTAGTGGCGGGGTCTGCGCTGGGGTCGTCCACCCCGGCGCACGCCCACAACTACCTCGTGTCCTCGACGCCCGCGGCCGACTCCACGCTCACGGAACTTCCTGAGGAGTTCGACATCACCACGAATGACGACCTGCTCGTCACCGGCGACGGCTCCCGCGCATTCGCGCTGCAGGTGCGGGATGCCGCCGGCAGATACTACGGCGACGGGTGCGTGTCGATCGACGGCGAGACGATGACCACGGCGTCCGCGCTGGGCGAGCCCGGCGAGTACACCGTGCTCTGGCAGGTCGTCTCCGCCGACGGGCACACCGTCTCCGACGCGTTCACCTTCGAATGGGCTCCCGTCGGGGATGCCGAGATCTCGCCCGGCGCCGAGACTCCGCAGGAGTGCGGCTCGTCGGCGGTAGGAGGCCGACCGGTCGAGGAGCCACCGGCATCCGACCCCACTGCGTCCGACCCCATTGCGTCCGACCCCACTGCGTCCGACCCCACTGCATCCGATCCTCCGGCATCCGCGACCCCTGCTTCCGGGGTATCCGCCGACGCTCTGTGGCTCGGCGGCGCGGGGCTCGGGGTGCTGCTCGCGGTCATCGCGACGCTGCTGGTACTCCGTCGGAGAGCCCGAGGTCCCCAGATGCCGTGACGCCGCCGGCGCCTGCACGCACACCCCTCGAGCAGTGCCGACGCCTATATTGGGGGCGATGGCAAGGCATGCTCCCGACCGTCTCGGACGGAACTACCGGTCGAGCGTGGCGGCGACGATCATCTCGCTGCTCGTGCTGTGCATCGTGCTCACCGCACTGACCTCCCTGCAAGGGCCGAAGCTGGATCGCGCGCAGGTCGACACGGGCGCGGTCACCACCACCTCCGATCAGCAGCTCCGGATCTTCGCGAACCAGGTCGTCGCGGAGGTCGACCCGGAGCAGGTGTCGGTGCAGCCGGCAGCAGACTTCACCGTCACGACCTCTGACGACACGATCGCCGTTCAGTTTTCAGAAGCTCTCGCGTATGACACGCGGTACACGGTCGAAGTGGATGACGTCACGAGTGCCTACAGCGACCGCGCATCCACTTTCCGTCACCAGTTCATGACCGACAGCGCCACCGTCCACTACCTGGATCGAGTGGGGCCCGAAGACGACACCGGCAGTCAGGATGCCATCATGTCAGCCTCGCTCCGCGGAGTAGGGAGCTCGGTCGTGTTCGAAGCGCCCGCCATCCAGGACTTCGTCGTTTCGGGGGACATCCTCGTCGTTGCGACGCTCAACGACGACGACACGAGCTCGATGACCCTCATCGACACGCGGGATGGAGGGCAGGAGCAGCTGGCTCTGCCGGATTCCGGCACCGTCGACCTCCTGCGTGCCGACATCGCCGGCACGGTGGGATTCACCTTCACGACGACAGCCGCATCCGCACAGGGGCTGGCCGGGGTTCTCCACACCTTCGATCTCAATGGCTCGCACACACCCCGTCCGATACTCGGGCTCGACGGTGAACCTCTGGCGGCGCTGAACTGGTACCTGATCGGGGAGACGGGAGAGGCGGTTGTACAGGCGGCCGACCTGTCTACCTCCATCGTGGACGCCACCGGCGAGACTCCGCCGATTCCACGTGGACAGTTCAACGAGCTCGTGAGTATCTCCCCCCGCAGCGATCGAGTCGTCGTCAGCGACGCGCAGAGCCTGATCGAGCTCGACCTGGACGACGGCACCCAGGAACGGCTGGCCGTCGCGCCGATCGACGGGGTCCGCCCATTCGTCGGTCAGGCGGTCCTGCTCGGCGGCGGCGCCTTCGTCGCACAGGTGGTGGTTCTCGATGAGGAGTCGGGTCGGTTCGCCAGTTCCGTGGTCTACGACGACGGTGCCTCGTCACGGGTCCTGTATGAGAACCCCGGCAATAACGGGAGTATCGGCCTGTTCACCGTCTCGCCGAATGGACAGTACGTGGCCGTCGAAGCCACTCCCGGCGGCGCTGATCTTGCCATCGACGGGTACGTCGTCAACCCTAGGTTGACGGGGGTGACGACCGTGATCGTCGAGGTCGGTACCGGGTCGATCGTGCGCACGCTGGATGGATTCGCACCGACGTGGTGAGCCATCGCACCCGCGACCAGTGCCGGATGCGCGGGTAAGGTCGGGTGGATGCCGAACTCACTCGTCGCTCCCGTGCGACCGAGGCGCGCAGCACCGATCGTCGGGCTGTCCATCGGTGGCGCGGGCATCGCCGCGATCTTCATCGTCCGCGCGGTGACCGGCGATCTGGCCTTGATCAGCCTGCCGAACGTTCTACAGGACCTGCTCACCCTGTCGTACAGCGTGCTGATCGAGTCCCTCGGGTTCGTGATCCTCGGGATCCTGCTCTCCGTAGTGGTGCAGGTGTGGATTCCCGACAGCTGGATCGCGAGAGTGCTTCCTCGCACCCCGGTGCTCAGGCGGATGGTGATCTCCGCGCTCGGCGTCTTCTTCCCCGTGTGCGAATGCGGCAACGTCCCGCTCGCGCGCGGTCTCATGGTCAAGGGCTTCACCGTGCCGGAGGCGATGACCTTCCTGGTGGCGGCGCCGATCATCAATCCCGTCACCATCATCACCACCCATCAGGTATTCGGGTTCGATGACGGCATCCTCGTCGCCCGTCTACTCGGTGGGTTCGCGATCGCGAACATCATCGGCTGGCTGTTCAGTCTCCATCCCGATCAGAGCAGCATCCTCAACAGCCGCTTCGCCGCAGAGTGCGAACTACCAGCCGATGATCATGACCACGCTCGCGAATCCCGCTTGGGCAAGAGCCGCGATCTCTTCACCCGAGAAAGCGCCGTCATTCTGCCCGCGCTGGTGATCGGATCCCTCATCGCAGGGCTCGTGCAGGTCGCGATCCCCCGATCGGTGCTCGTTGCTCTCGGCAGCAATCCGCTGTGGTCGGTGCTCGCGCTGATGGGTCTGGCTTTCGTGATCTCGATCTGCTCGAACATCGACGCGTTCTTCATCCTGCCGTTCGCCACCACCTTCATGCCCGGCGGGATCGCGGCGTTCTTGATCTTCGGCCCCATCATCGATCTCAAGATGCTCGCCATGATGCGCACGACCTTCACCACCAGAACACTCATCCAGTTGACCGTTATCGTGGCCTTGGTCAGCGCAGCGATCGGATTGTTCATGAACTATGTCAGTTGATCTCAGACATCGGCAGGGCCTCATCCTCGTGGCCATCATCTCCGGATCGACCCTCTGGCTCGCGTTCACCGGTCAGCTGGAGCTCTACGTCGCCCCCCGCCACGCGATCTTCGCCACAGTCATGGCGGGCATCGGTCTGGTCGCCGTCGTGTTCAGCGCTGCCGGCTCCGCATCGCACGACACGCAGCACGAGCAGCACGGGCACTCCCCGGCACGTCGGTCGACGATCCCCGCGCGGCTCGGAACCGGCATAGCGCTGCTCGTCGCGGGAACGCTGCTGGTGCTTCCTCCCGCAACCCTGTCCTCCGCCACCGCGAGTCAGCGCGAGGTCAACAGCACCGCACTGGCCTCCACGGGAACGACGGTCGAGGCAGCGTCTGAGATCGACGACGACGCGTCCTACGCGAACCTGTCCCTTGCCGACTGGGCGTCTCTGCTCAGACAGACCACTGACCTCGGTTTCTATCAGGGGAAGACCGCTACCGCTCTCGGCTTCATCACCGAGGATCCCGAGGACCCGGACAACATCTTCTACATCTCCCGGTTCTACATCTGGCATTGCACCCTCGACGCCCAAGCGGTCGGCGTGCCCATCTATATGGAGAATTGGAAAGACACCCTCCAACCCGATCAATGGGTGACCGCGTCAGGTGAATTCGGCGTCAACGCCAGCGACAGGAGCACCCAGGCTCTCGTTCTCGACGCCGGCGACGTCACAGTCGTCGACCAACCGGACGACCCCTACCTCTACTCCTGACTCGGACGCGACAGGGTCAGGCTCATTCGGCGAAGGGCGGCCCGGGCTTCAGCTGCCGTCGGACTCGGCTGGGCTCGTTTGCCGTGCTCATCGGAACGCACTACTCTAATGATAATCGTCATCATTAGGCCTCAGGAGTCACCCGTGCCGCACCGTCACCGCAATCGTCTTCTCCTCGTTGGAGCAGCGAGTTCGTTCCTGCTCGTCGGATGCGCCGGCCAGCCGACCGCGTCAAGCGGAGGCGATGACACCATCACGATCGTCGCCTCCACCGACGTGTACGGCGATATCGCGTCTCGTATCGCCGGCGACCTCGCCGAGGTGTCCTCGATCGTCACCGGATCCGCCCAGGACCCGCACAGCTACGAAGCGACCGCCCGCGATCAGCTCGCGATCTCGGGCGCCGACCTGGTGATCGAGAACGGCGGCGGATACGACCCGTTCATCGACCGGATGCTCGATGCGTCGGGTGGGAGCGACGTCGTCGTGATCACCGCGGCTGACGCGTCCGGGCTCCTCGAATCGGAAGGTGACGCGCACGC
>CAXTLO010000005.1:0-5369 GCA_964244965.1 uncultured Marisediminicola sp. | reverse complement strand
GCTCCTCGAATCGGAAGGTGACGCGCACGCCGACGAAGAGCACGCGGACGAAGAGGATGCGGGCGAGGAGCACGCCGGCGAGGAGCACGAGGGGGAGGTCGGACACGACCACATCGAGGGATTCAACGAGCACGTCTGGTACAGCTTCCACGGCGTCGAGGCGATCGCTGCAGAGATAGCGCACGAACTCGGAGAGATCGACGAGCGGAACGCAGCGGCATATGACGAGAACCTCGACGCGTTCGCCGCGGAGCTCGGAGAACTCGAGGATCGCGTCGTGACCCTCCGTGGGCAGGCAGCCGGTCGCGGGGCGGCCGTGACCGAGCCGGTGCCCGACTATCTGCTCGCCGAGCTCGGACTCGAGAACCTGACGCCGCCGGAGTTCTCCGAAGCGGTCGAAGAGGGCACGGATGTCGCGCCGGCCGTGCTGCAAGAGACTCTCGACCTGTTCGCCGACGGATCTGTGACGTTGCTCGCCTATAACGAGCAGACCACGGGACCCGTCACGGAGCAGGTATTGGCCGCCGCCGAGGCCGCGGGAGTCGCGGTAGTGTCGATGACCGAGACCCTTCCCGAGGGCGACGACTACCTCAGCTGGATGAGCGCCAACCTCGACGCGATCGAAGGTGCTCTGACTTAGTCGATACTGATGTCGACATCCATCTCCAACGCCGAGGGCAACATGGCCGACCCGGTGCTCCGCCTGCGTGGCGCGACGCTCGCGTTCGGCGACCGTCCGCTGTGGCGCGGCCTCAATCTGGAGGTCGCCGCAGGAGAATTCGTCGCGGTCCTCGGGCCGAACGGCACGGGCAAGACGAGTCTGCTCAAGGTGATCCTCGGGCAGGAGCAGCTCACCGCGGGTTCGGTAGAGGTGCTCGGCGCGCCCGTGCGTCGCGGCAGCCGCGACATCGGCTACATCCCACAGCAGAAGTCGCTCGAGCAGGGCACGCCCCTCCGGGCGCGCGATCTCGTCGAGATGGGAATCTCCGGGCACCGGTGGGGATTGCCCCTGACGACCCGGGCGTCCCGTCGGCAGGTCGACGAGGTGCTCGCTTCGGTGGGGGCCGCCGAGTACGGCTCTGCGCCGGTCGCCACGCTCTCGGGGGGCGAGCAGCAGCGGGTGCGCGTCGGGCAGGCGATCGCGAGCGACCCCCGCCTGCTGCTGTGCGATGAGCCACTGCTCTCCCTCGACCTCGGGCATCAGAAGGAGGTGAGCGAGCTCATCGACGACAAGCGCAGGGAGCTCGACACCGCCGTGCTCTTCGTCACGCACGACGTGAACCCGATCCTCGGAATGGTCGATCGCGTGCTGTACCTGGCTGGCGGGCAGTTCCGCATCGGAACGCCGGATGAGGTGCTCCGCTCCGAAGTGCTCTCCTATATGTACGACACCCCGGTCGAGGTCATCCGCAGTCGCGGACGCATCATCGTCATCGGCGCGCCGGACGGATACGGGGCGCACGGACACGACGATCATCACCTCGAGATCGATCACCGCTGATGGACGACATCTGGTCGACGCTGTTCGACTTCCAGGATTACGGGCAGATCCTCGCGCTCGTGCAGAACTCCGTCTACGCGGGCGCCCTCCTCGGGATCGTCGGCGGACTGATCGGCGTCTTCGTCATGCAGCGGGACATGCAGTTCGCGGTGCACGGCATCAGCGAACTGTCGTTCGCCGGAGCATCCGCGGCCCTTCTGTTCGGGGTCAACGTGGTGCTGGGGTCGCTGCTCGGATCACTGATAGCGGCCATCCTCATCGGTGTGCTCGGCGTTCGCGCTAAGGACCGGAACTCGATCGTCGCCGTGCTGATGCCATTCGGGCTGGGCCTCGGCATCCTGTTCCTCGCCCTCTACCCCGGGCGCAGCGCCAATCAGTTCGGCCTCCTCACCGGGCAGATCGTGTCGGTCGACAACGATCAGCTCTGGCTGCTCGTGCTCATCTCGATCATCGTGATCGTCGGCCTCGGCGTGCTGTGGCGGCCGCTCAGCTTCGCAAGCGTGGACGCGGATGTCGCAGCGGCGCGAGGTGTGCCGGTCGGCGCCATCTCGATCGCGTTCATGGTCCTGCTCGGACTCGCCGCGGCCGTCGCCATCCAGATCATCGGGGCGCTGCTCGTACTCGCGCTGCTGGTCACCCCGGCGGCCGCGGCGATGCGGGTGACGGCGTCACCGATTCTCACGCCCCTGCTCAGTGTCGCGTTCGCCACCGTCGCGATGGTCGGCGGCATCCTCCTCTCCATCGCGGGGGCGCTGCCGATCAGCCCATTCGTCACCACCATCTCGTTCGCCATCTACGTGATCTGCAGGGTCGTCGACGCCCGCAGGACGCCGAGCCGGCGACGAGCCGCGAGAGTTAGGATCGCCGCGTGAAGAGGAACACCTGGCAGCGCGAGGCCGTTCGAGAGGCCCTCGGCTCCGGCGGCGGGTTCGTGAGCGCGCAGACCCTGCACTCCGATCTGCGCTCGGGTGGGTCATCCATCGGGCTCGCGACCGTCTACCGCGCGCTCGCCGATCTCGCGGTCGAGGGCGAGGCCGACTCCCTGCAGTCCGACCAGGGCGAGGCGTTATACCGTGCGTGCACGCCCGGTCAGCACCACCATCACCTCATCTGCCGCAACTGCGGGAAGACGGTCGAGATCGAGGCCGACGAGGTGGAGTCGTGGGCGAAGCGCGTTGCATCACAGCACGGGTTCACCGAGGCCAGCCACGTCGTCGACGTGTTCGGCCTGTGCGCCGACTGCGCCGGCCGATCCGCCGTCGTCCGCTAGCTCCCTCTCGCCGCGGTAATCAGGGGACGCCCGATTTCGGATCCGCCCCGAACACCCACGCCCGAAGCTCGTTCCGGTTCAGACGACGACGATCGTGATGCGAGGGAGGAAGCAGGATCACTGACCGACTGGTGAATGATCCGTGCCGCGCGTTGCCGTCAATTCCCGGAGCTGGCGAACAGCTTCCCCGACGCATTCCTCAAGGCTCTCGACCGAATCATCACCAATCCATCTCTCGAATCCCGTTTTGAAGATCGACACACCTACTTCCGCGGTCAAGAGCGCCGGCGATTCGGCCACACCCCGGCGGCGTAACGCGTCAGCCACGGCTTTCGCCAAAGCGGCGAGTTTGAGCAGTTCGCGCTCTTGCAGGCTTGGAGTCGCGGCGATCACGGCGGCACGCTGTCGCACGAAATCGCGACGATCCCGAAAGAGGAAGTCAACGCTCTGCATGGCTCTTCCCACCACTTCGATCGGCCCGATCGACTCAGGTGCTGCCATGATCGCCGTCACGATCGCGTCCTGGAGGGTAGCCGACCCTTCGAAAAGCACTTCCCGCTTGTCGGCGAAATAGCGGAAGAACGTGCGCTCGGTCACGTTCGCGCGACGAGCCACCTCGAGGGCGGTGGTCTTCTCGAAGCCCCGTTCGGTGTACAGATCGAGCGCGGCTTCGAGCAAACGCCCACGCGCGTCCGGTTGCCATCGTCCCACCAACTCAGTCTAGTGATGACACTGACTGACATCGCGTGCTAGTTTGATAACAGCAACTGACATCAGCCGCGTGGGTTGGTGGACCCGACAGCGGAGGTCAGGCACGATGCGAGTTTTCATGACCGGAGCGTCTGGGTGGATCGGTTCGGCTGTCCTTCCGGAGCTCCTCGCCGCAGGACACGAAGTCGTCGCGCTCGCTCGATCGGAGGATGCGGGCGCGGCACTCGCCGCCGCGGGTGCGACCGTGCAGCGCGGCAGCCTTGACAACCTCGAGTCCCTCCGTGTCGGCGCCGAATCAGCCGACGGTGTCATCCATCTCGCCTACAACCATGACTTCTCCGACTCTGCCGGTGCAGGCCGCACGGAGCGGGCCGCTATCGAGACGCTCGGTGACACCCTTGCGCACTCCGATCGTCCACTTCTTTTCGCCTCTGGGATCGCTCTCCTCGGCCCGGGACGAGTGGTTACCGAGCGAGACTCCTCCCCAGCGAGTGGCGCGCAGTCTGCTCGCGGAGGTAGTGAGCAGCTCGCACTCGGGTACGCGGAGCGAGGCGTCAGGTCGGTGGGCTTGCGGTTTGCCCCTTCCGTTCACGGGGACGGCGATCACGGATTCGTCGCCACGCTCGTCGACATCGCACGCGCGAAAGGGGTCTCCGGCTACGTGGGGGACGGGTCCAGTCGGTGGCCCGCGGTTCATCGACTGGATGCCGCGAGCATGATCCGCCTGGCCCTCGAGAAGGCTCCGGCGGGGTCAGTCGTGCATGGCGTCGGCGAGAGCGGCATCTTCAGCCGCGCGATTGCAGCTGCCATCGGTTCGGGTCTGAACGTTCCGGTCACCTCGGTCGCGCCCGAGGAGGCGGAATCGCACTTCGACTGGATGGGGGGCATCTTCTCGCTCGACATCCCGGCGACGAGCGTGCTCACCCAGAAGATGCTGGGCTGGGTTCCGGTTCATTCGGGACTGCTCGACGACCTCGAGGCCGGGTATTACTTCCGCTCAGAAGCTAAGTAGCGCAAAAGCACTTCGAGGCACTACGCCGCCCGACGGGCGGCCGGGCTGCACACAACGGATCTCACAACCGAAGGAATCGAGGATATCGAGATGAACAGGTACGACGGCAAGAAGGTCGTGGTCGTAGGAGGAAGCAGCGGTTTCGGGCTCGAGACGGCGAAGTTGCTTATCGAAGAAGGTGCCCGCGTCCTCATCACCGGACGGACTGCGGAGACTCTCGACGTGGCGCGCGAACAACTCGGACAGAACGCGATCGCCGTGCGAAGCGATGTGGCGTCACTCCCGGACATCGACGCGCTGGCAGACCGAGTTGCATCTGAATTCGGGACGATCGACGCGCTGCTCGTGAATGCGGGTATCAATGGCTTCGCTCCGCTCGATTCCACCACCGAGGACATGTACGACGAACTATTCGCAGTCAACACGAAAGGGCCGTACTTCACCGTTCAGAGGTTCGTTCCGCTGCTCAATGCCGGAAGCGGTATCGTTCTCACCACCTCGGTGGCGAACGTGCTGGGGATTCCGCTGATCAGTGCGTATGCGGCTACCAAGGCAGCGTTGCGATCGATGACCCGCAGTCTCGCCCGTGAACTGCTGCCGAAGAACATCCGCGTGAATGCGGTCAGCCCCGGCCCCATCGACACAGGCGTCCTGGCCAAATCGATGCCTCAGGACGCCGTCGAACAGGTGATGACGCAGATGACGGAGTCCAACCCGATGCTGCGTTTTGGCGAACCCCGCGAAGTCGCGAGAGCAGTGGTCTTCCTCGCCTTCGACGCCACCTACACCACCGGCGCCGAACTGCCCGTCGATGGCGGCGGCTCCCAGCTCTGAGGCAAGTCGATCGGCACGGGCGAGGCGCGATCTTATGATGC
>CAXTLO010000004.1:3383-29488 GCA_964244965.1 uncultured Marisediminicola sp. | reverse complement strand
CCCGAGATGGCGGAGAAGTGCGCGAACACGTCGGCGCTTCCGTCGTCGGGAGAGATGAAGCCGAAGCCCTTTTCAGCGTTGAACCATTTCACAGTACCGGTAGTCATTTGCAAGCTCCTCCTGGAGTGCTATGCGCGCCCCGGACATCGGGGCCACGCGCCGAGGAGCCCGCAGTCGCCCTCACCATGAGACGCCATCGTCGAGACGAAGGCGTTGCGACGTGCGATGCACATCAACTTCGTCGAAAAGACTAGCCTGATTCCTGGATTTGTCACTATCCGGCGACCGAGGCTTGACAGCGGGGGTGTCGCGCCCGCCACGAGCGAGGTCTGTAGCTAGCATCACCGGATGTTCGAGGACAGGTACGGCGACGACGTGTTGGCCGGTTTCACGCGTCGTCCGATCAGCTCGGCGGCCCGGCCGGTCGCCGCTGACACGGACCTCGTGGTGGAGCACGCGGCATCCGGATTCTGCGGAGCGATCGTGCGACGTGACGTCGGCACGGTCTCGCTCGAGGACTACCGCGGCGGCGTGAGGGTCTTCCGGCTCGGAGCAGGTTTCCTCATCGACGGCGAACCGGTCACGCTCGTCGCACCCGCGCCGCGGGCTGCCGGAGCGACCCGTTCGGCGTCGGGCTCGATCGCTGTGACCGACGCGCGAGCGCGTGTCGCTCGTGCGGGGCGCATCTTCGTCGAGGGACGTCACGACGCGGAGCTCGTCGAGAAGGTGTGGGGCCATGACCTGAGGGTGGAGGGGGTCGTCGTCGAATATCTGGAGGGCGTCGACGATCTCGAGCGGGACGTCGCCCGCTTCGCCCCTGCCCCGGGCCGGCGGATCGGGGTGCTCGTCGATCACCTCGTCGCCGGCTCGAAGGAGTCCCGCATCGCCGACGCCGTGAGTCGCGGTCGGCACGGGTCGGATGTGCTCGTGGTCGGACATCCATTCATCGACGTCTGGCAGGCGGTGAAGCCTCAGCGGCTCGGGCTGGACCGGTGGCCGGATGTGCCGCGATCGATCGAGTGGAAGAAGGGGATCTGCGCGGCGCTCGGCTGGCCGCATGCCGATCAAGCCGATATCGCACAGGCATGGCAGCGCATCCTCGGGCGTGTCCGCACCTACGCCGACCTGGAGCCGGTCCTGCTCGGCCGCGTCGAGCAGCTGATCGACTTCGTCACCGCCCCGGATCGGACGGCGAAGTGATTGGACAGCAGTGACCGGACAGCAGTGACCGAATAGCGCGGCGACTGAGAGGCGACTCCGGCGTCTCAGCTCTCCTCGTGCCTGGCGCGCGCTTTGCCTCGAGTGAAGCCGTGGAACGAATCGTCGACCGGTCGCATCCCGAGCACGATCTTGCCGCGGGCGTGCCGCTGCTCGAGGTCGTCGAACGCCTCTCGCACGCGCTCGAGCGGGTAGAACCCGGAGATGAGCACGTCGACCGAACGATCGGCCGCCAGGCCGGCGAGGCGCGCGAGCACCCTCGTGTTCTCGACCGCCTCAGCGGCGTCGGGGTTCATCGCTTTGAGTTCCAGTTCGCGACGCTGCTCCGTCGAGCGGAAGCGCGATGCGGGGACACCGAGGCGGTCGGCGACGTTCGGGTTGTCCTTGCCGAAGTTGTCGATGAATGCCGTGACGCCTCGGGGCGCGAGCTCGCGGATGCGCTCGACGAGCCCGTCGCCGTAGACGACGGGCTTCACGCCGATCTGCCGGAGGTAGTCGAAGTTGCGCTCACCGCACGTGCCGATCACGGTCGCGCCACGCAGCTTGGACAGGTGCGCCTCCATGCTGCCGACGCCCCCGGCCGCCGCGGTCACCACCACCGTGTCCCCTTCGCTCACGTTGACCGCGCGCACCGCGTCCTCGGCGGTGATACCGGCGAGGAACAGGCTCCCGGCGACCTCCCACGACAGGGCGGCGGGCTTGGCGACGACGTGCGACTCCGGCACGGCGACGAAGTCGGCGTGCGAGCCCATCACGGTGTGCCCGAGTACCTCGGCGCCGCGTGCGAAGTTCGTCACGCCTTCACCGATCGCCACGACGAGACCCGCGAAGTCGGTGCCCTGGCCGCTGGGGAAGGTGCGGGGCAGCTCCTCGTGGAACCGGCCCTCTCGCACGAATGCCTCCATGTGGTTGATGCCCGCGGCCAACACCTCCACGAGCACTTCGCCGGGCGCGGGAGACGGGCGGTCGACTTCGACGAGCTCGAGCACGTCGACACCGCCGTACTCGGAGAATCGGACGGAACGGCCGGTACGTCGCTTGGAGCTCATGCCTCATTGTGATCGTTTCGCGGCGGCCCGCGCGCATACACCCCGACCTCTCAGCCGATTCGGACGGCGTCGTCCACCAGGTGATTGACTTGCGAGGTGACAGCCATCGGTATCGGAGCCCAGGTGCACGTGCGCGACGCCTCGATGAGCGACCTCAGCCCGTGGCCCGCGGAACCTACAGGGCTGGTGGTGCGCCAGGGCGGCTCGGCTCTGTCTGGAGTGTGGGGGCGCGGCGAGCGAGGGCGGAGCTGGTGGGTCGAGTTCGACGGTTCGCAGATGCGGGCGGATGGCGAAGGTCCCTTTCGTTCGGCGCAGGTCGCCGAGCGGTACCTCGAACTCGCGCCGCCGATCCCCGATCCGTGAGTCCAGCGCCCGCCCAGCGCTCGCTGGCAGGCTGATTCGACACGAGCCCGATCGTGATGGCGACGGGCGGATGCGGCGGCAGCCGCAGAAGGAGAGACGACCATGGGCTTCCTCGACAGGCTCCTCGGGCGCGACGACGAAACGGCCGGCCGACCAACCGCATCCCCACCGCCCGTCGCCGAGCGAAGCGACGACGAGGCCGCTGTGCAGCGGTACCAGTACCTGCTCCGCACTGCGCCGCCGGAGACCATCGAGAAGGTCCATGCCGAGGCGTTCGCGAAATTGACTCCCGAGCAGCGCGAGTTGTTGTTCCGCCAGCTCAGCGAGTCCGCCGATCCGGCCGAGCGACCGGCCGACGACTCCCCGCAGACCCTCGCCCGCGCGGCGACGCGCGCCGAGATGCGCGAGCCTGGCACGCTCACCCGAAGCTTCGGGGACCAGGGCCGTGCTCAGGGCGGCCCGGGATTCGGCTCGATGGTCGGCGGCTCCCTGCTCGGGTCCGTCGCGGGATTCGTCATCGGGTCCGCGCTGGTGTCGAGCTTCATGCCGATGGGCGGATTCGGCGGTGAAGGAGACGGCGGCGGCGAAGGCGGCGAAGGCGGGGATGCCGGAGCGGACGGTGCGGGAGCCGCGGACGGTGCGAGCGCCGACAGCGCTGGCGCCGATGCGGGCGGCTACGACGGCGGTGGCGGTTTCGATGGGGGTGGCGGTTTCGACGGCGGCGGTTTCGGCGGAGGGGACTTCGGCGGCGGCGGTGGCTTCGGACTGTGACGCGACCCGCGCAGCCTGCATCCGGGGAGGGACGGTCCGGTATCGCCGGGATCGCCACCGATGTGATCGAGGCCCTCGGCGAGATCGGAGTGGGTGTGCTCACGCTGATCGAGACCGTCTTCCCACCGATACCGAGCGAGCTGATCCTGCCGCTGGCCGGTTTCCAGGCCAACGTCGGCAGTCTCGACGTCGTGTTGGTGATGATCGCGGCGACGGTGGGCAGCTATCTCGGAGCCGTGCTGCTGTATGGCCTGGGGCACGTGCTCGGTGAGCAACGAGCCATCAGCCTGCTCAGCCGCCTACCACTGGTCGACCGGGAGGATTTCGAGAAGGCGGCGGGCTGGTTCTCGCGGCACGGTCGGCCCGCGATCTTCTTCGGTCGGCTGATCCCCGGTGTACGCAGCCTCATCTCGCTCCCTGCTGGAGCGCAGCGAATGCCTCTGATCACCTTCTCGGTGTTCACCGTGCTCGGCAGTCTGGTGTGGAACGGGCTCCTGGTGGGCCTCGGCTATCTGCTCGGTTCGCAGTACGAAGTCGTCGATCGGTACTCGCCGATCCTCGACTGGGTGGTTATCGCAGCCTTAGCAGCGGTGCTGCTGTGGCTGATCGTGCGTCGCGTGCGACGCGGCAGATCGCCCGCGTCTGCCTGAGAGGCACTGTCGGGTTGCCGTCACGTGCGGCAGGCTGGTGACATGAGATCACTCGTGCGTCCCTCCCGTGGCAAAGTGCTCGCCGGCGTCTGCGCCTCCATCGCGGATCGGCTCGGCCTCCCGCGCTGGGTCATCCGGCTGCTGTGGATCATCCTGAGCTTCATCCCTGGACCGCTCTGGATCCTCTACGTCGTGTTCTGGATCATCATCCCGGCGGAGGGCACCCCTATCCGCCGGCCGTGACGGGTCGATGCGGCGCCGACGCCGGGCTGTGGATAGGGTCGGCGGGGTGAGCCATCAGCTGCGCCGACTGATCCCGTCCGACGTCGACGAGATCGTGCGCCTCAACAACGAGGCGAGTCCGGCGGTGCCTCACGCGAGCGCTACGGAGATCGCCGCACTGCTCGCCTCCGCGGATCACGCGGTCGCCGTCGTCGCGCAGCCCGACGCGACGACCCTCGCCGGCTTCCTGATCGGATTCGATCCCGGCAGCGACTATGCGAGTGAGAACTACCGCTGGTTCGAGACTCGGGGGACCGATCACCTGTACGTCGACCGCATCGTCATCGACGAGGCAGTGCGAGGGCAGCGCATCGGGCGGCTGCTCTACGACCACGTCTTCGAGCGTGCACGCCGGGCGGGGCGGGTGGAGGTGACGTGCGAGGTCAACATCGAACCGCCGAATCCGCGATCTCTCGCCTTCCATGCCGCGATCGGATTCGTCGAGGTGGGCAGGCAGGGCACCAAGGGCGGGTCCGTCGAGGTCGCTCTCCTGGCCGCTCCGACCGGCCCAGGAGCATGAATCAAGTTCCCCGGTCGACTGAGCGAGAGAACGCGCGATCATGCGGGTCAGGTTTCATCATGGGAGACCAGCCTCGCGGCGCCGTGAGAATCGGCTGGTCTGACGGTCCTCCTCCGCAGCGGATGAACGAGGCGTACGCCGCCGCATCCGCGGTCGAGGGAGACATCGCGTCCGCGCTCGAGGTAGCGCGCGATTCCGGATGCCCTCATGATGGCCCGGGCGAGCGCCGGCGTGGTGACACTCGACGCGCGCGCTCCCGATACCCCGGGGAACGCTGGTCGTCGGCCCTCGCAGAGCGGCACTACCGATCGGCGTGTCGGCGGGTGCCGGTAACGTCCGTTGCATGAGGTGGTGGGCATGAGGCGGTGGGAATGAAGGCATGGGTGGGCTTGGGCCTGTTCGCGTCGGCATTCAGCCCGGTGCTGGTCGCGCTCGCATTGGTGACGACGCCGTTCGACTCCGTCGTCGGCAACTTGTTGTTGGTACTCGTGTGCGCCGCCCCGGCGCTGATCGTGGGCGTGACCCTGCGCGCCGTGCGTCGGCTGCAAGACAACCGGGTGCGGTACGTGAAGGTGCGGCGGGTCGACCGGGATGTGCTCGCGTTCATGGCGTCATTCGTGCTGCCGATCGCGACCGCGTTCTTCGCTGTCGACGCGGCGCGGTGGGCTGCGACCGGCGTGCTCCTCGCGCTGCTGATCGTCGTCTACGTGCGCGGACAGCTCTACCACCTCAACCCCGTGCTCTCGGTGCTGGGTTTCCGCCTCTTCGAGGTGGAGACCGCCAGCGGCACCGTGACGACGGTACTCAGCCGGAGACGGAGCCTGCCCGAGGGCTCCGTTCTCGCTCGGCGGTTCAGCGACGAGCTCTACATCGACTTCGGGAGGCAGCAATGAGCAACATCCACGACAGCACCATCGAGAACGCACCAGCGGTCACGGTCACCGAGCCGGCGGTGCGCGAGGCTCTCCTCACCGCCATCACCTCCGCCGAGGTGAGCCCGGCGGTGGCCAACTTCGTGGTCCGCGGGCAGGACGGTTTCCTCGGCGGGGAGCTGTTCGCCATCGACTTCGAGCGCGATGTCGCCGAGGAGGTCGTCGGCGACGTGCTCGCATTCGCGCGCAACCTGGCCGAGCGTGAACTGGTGGCCTACGACCCGTCGTATCAGCCGTCCAGCGGGCAAGCGCTCTTCGACGATCTCGGGTCCGTGCCCGGTCTCGAGGAGCTCCACCGCGGGGCGCTCGCAGGCACCGCAGAACTCGACGCCGGCGATCGCGGCGAGACCGCACCGATCGCGGCGTTGGTGCACCGGATCGAGGGTGAGGCGGGCTCTCCACTAGTGGCCTACCGACTCAAAGGCCCCGGCATCGCCACCCGGCGGCCACGCGGCATCCTGATCTTCGTCCCCAGGGACGGCATCTGGGTGCGCGTTCCCGACGAGCTGCTCTACTACCAGCCCCGATTCGACGTGCTCGTGATCGGCGAGGCTGTGATCGTGACCGCCCCCAGTACGCTGCAGCGATCACTGGGTTCTGATGCGCGAGCCAGGAAAATGGCGACGGAGACGTTCCGGGCGGCTACCTCCTCGATCGACATCGAGGGCCGCCTCGACCTCGCCGAGGCGATCGGGTCGGATCCGGCGATGATCGCGAAGATGGCGCAGCTGAGTCGCACGCTCGACGCCGATCCCGAGTACGCCACGAATCTCACCACCGCGAAGCTGCTTGCCTTCCTCGACGACAACCCGCAGATCCCGATCGCCACCGCGGGCGAGGGGCAGGCGCGACACCTCGTGTTCGAGTCGTCACCGCAGAAGCGCTACCTCATCCCCAAGGCGCTCGCCGACGACTTCCTCCGCTCGGAGCTCACCTCGCGGCGCTATGAGGCTGGTTCCAAGCAGCGCATCGACGGGTGACCTGCGCGCGGAGGTGCACGCCCTCGTCAGCGCGGCTGAACCCGGTGCAACGTCACCTCACGCAGCGCCGTGCCGTCCCTCACCTCGTCATCGACAAGCGCCGACATCCAGGTTCCGGTCGGCTGCCTCCGCCGATCGGTCGGTGAACCGGGATTGAGCAGTCGCAGCCCCCCGGGCGCGACGGTATCCCAGGGGATGTGGCTGTGCCCGAAGACGAGCACGTCCACATCGGGGAACGCGCGCTCCGCTCGAGCTTCGCGGCCGTCGGCCTGACCGGTCTCGTGGGTGACGGCGAATCGGATCCCGCCGATCGTCTCGACGGCGACCTCCGGCATCCGATCGCGCAGTTCGGGTCCGTCGTTGTTGCCCCACACGGCGATCAGGCGGGAGGCGCGGGCCGCGAGCTGGTCGAACAGGGGAAGCCCGACCCAATCACCGGCGTGGATCACGATGTCCGCCTCATCCACCGCCTGCCAGAGCTCAACCGGCAGCTCCTTCGCCCGCTTCGGAAGGTGGGTGTCGGACATGATCACCAACTTCACGGCTCCCTCCCCGCCAACGCGCTGGAGAACTGGAAGGCGCCGTTGCTCTGCCAGGTGACGGTGTGCGCGACGGGGATCCGACTGCCCAGGGATTCGCGGGAGGTGCGAAGCACGTTGGCCGAGACTCGCACACCGTTCCGCCGGTACTCCGCGAGAGAGACGCATGACGAGGCCGTGTTCGCATCGGGGAGAACGAGAACGAGGCACACCTCCTCGCGGTCGGTACGGGCCCCGTAGAGCACGTAGTCGTCGCTCAGGCCGACCTGATCAGGGCGGAGCAGCCGGCGGATGCTGGCCGGCTCGTAGTCGTATGGCAGGGAGGCATCCGGTACGTCGTCGACCGCCTGCTCCCGGTCGAAGAGGGCGAGTGGATCCGCTCCCGTCGTCGGGGGCGCTCCGGACAGCGATGCCTCGGCCGAGAACAGCCTCACGCCCAGCATCGCGCTCGTGGCGGCGAGGGCCACGACCGCGACCGCCGTGACGACCACGGGCCAGCGTCGCGCGGCCCGGGGTGTCCCTGCGACGTCCGCTACCGATTGCTCCGCTTCCGATTGCTCCGCTACCGATTGCCCCGTCGCATCCGTCGCTGCAGCCGGATGCATCGCTTCCGAGTGCGGCGGGACGATTGTCGCCGCGTCAGCTAGCAGGGCGTCGAGCATGCTCTCGTCGCGAGCCAGCGCCGACTCGACGTCGACGAGGTCGCGCAGATCCTCCGGCGACCCGTCCCGTCCGTACGCGACGGCGGCGAGCCGATCGCGGTGGAGGCGAGGGTCGAGAGCACCGGATGGCGCGGGAGCGCCCGGTCGCGAGCGCCACCAGAGCGCATCCCGCACGTCGTGCCGGCCGCCGTACCGGCGCTGAACGTCGGCGACGGTGCGCGAGTCGACGAGGAGCTCGAGCAGAGCGGCCGCGTCGTAGCGTTCGGGCGCTCCCTCCGCCGAGGTCATCTCGTTGTCCGGCCGTGGATCGTTCCGTCCGGCAGCCAGACGAGGTATTGGGACACGAAGGTCCCTCCGACCTCGTCCTCCTCCCAGGTGGCGTGCGTCACCACGGGAACCCCGTCGCTTGCGAACTCACGACGCGGTACGCACGAACTCGTGCTCGTCAGGTCGGCGAACACGCCGACGAGGCATACCGTGTCCCCGGCCCCGAGCACCCCGTACAGACGGAAGGCGTCGCTCGACGTGGGCAAGCGACGCACATCACGCAGGTCGTGGGGCACTCCCACGACCACCGGGTACACATCGTCGAGTTCCTGCCGCTCCGTGAACATCAGAAGGGCATCGATGGTGGTGACCCGATTCGTCGACATCGGCGACGCGAAGCCCAGCGAGCTGGCCAGCGCCGTGACGGGACTCCCGCCGACCGGCGGGGCGGTGGGTACGGGAATCGTCACCGACACCAGGGCGGCCAGCAGTACAGCAGCAATCAGCACCGCGGCCTGCACCGGCACGCGGAGCTCTCGCCGGCGCACCAACGTGCTCATGTACCGATGGTAGGCACCGACGGCCCGGCGGACCAGCGGCGGGCGTCGCGGATGCTCTTCACGAGCAGGCCGACCGCGGTGCCGACTGTCCAGGTGTTGAGCGGGTAGACGGCGACGCGTTCGACGGCACCGATGCCGATGCCGAGATCGGCATCGGCCGCCAGGAGCACGGCAGCCACGACGCCCACGATCCCGATCGCGAGCACCGCGGCTCCGTACAGCCGCCATTGCGCCGATCGCAGGGCGCACACGCCGAGCACGACGATCCCCACATCGCCCGCACCGATCGCCAGGGTCGCCGAGGTGACGTGCAGCCAATTCAGGCCGGCCGCCGAGAGGGCGAGGCTCTGGTGGAACACGCCGACCAGCGCGGTCGCGACGCCCGACGTGACCATGAGCCCGGTGACGACCTTCCTCAGGATGCCCGGTCCGACGATCATCCGCACCACGAGGACGCTGCCGATCGTGAACACCGTTCCCTGCACCAGGAACCCCGCGTTCATCAGGGGATGCAGGGGCGAACAGATCCGTCGATCGTTGACGGTGGCGCAGTCCGAGAACCCGAGGTCGGAGATGTAGTTCCGTGCCCAGTCGTACGGCGGGTCGACCCATGCGGTCGCAGCGATCACCTCGAAGAGGAGGTACACGAATCCGAACAGCAGGATGACGCCTGCGACGCGTTCACGACGGTGCAGCGGCATGGGCTCAGCGTACGTCGCCCCTGCTACGGGGCCTGTCCGCACGACAACCGCCGCCGGATCCGCTGGTCGAAAGAAGAGCGCGAACTCAGCTCTGCAGAGCCACCTGCGCGTCGATGGTGACGGTGACCTCGTCGCCCAGGGTGAGTCCACCTGCCTCCAGGGCGGCGTTCCAGCTGACGCCGAAATCGTGCCGATTGATCTTGGTGGTGAACTCGGCACCGGCGACGGTCTGGCCGTATCCGTTGGTCGTCACTCCGCCGAACTCGCCGCGGAAGGTGGCCGCCTTCGTGACCCCGCGCATCGTGAGGTCGCCGTCGAGCAGCCACTGGTCGCCCTCCTGGCGCACGCCGGTGGACACGAACTCGATGGTGGGGTGTACATCGATCGCGAAGAAGTCGCTCGTGCGCAGGTGATTGTCGCGATCCTTTTGACGAGTGTTCACGGATGCGACGTCGATGGTCGCGGTGAGCTTGGTGTCGAGCGGGTTCGCGGTGGTCTCGACGGTGACGTCGAACTTCTCGAACGAGCCCTTCACCTTCGAGATGGCGAGATGCCGCACCGAGAAGGTGATCTCCGAGTGCATGGGGTCGAGCTTCCAGGTGCCGGGGATGAGGCCGGGGATGGTCAGGGTGCTGTCAGTCATGGGATTCCTCACTGTCGAGCGGATGCGGCGGCCGAACGTCCGCCAAATTCATGCAATCGCATTCATCTACGCAGTATTCCCGAGCCACCTCGTCGGGATTCCGAGCGGGCGCAGGATGAGCAGGAAATGACGCGGATGTTAACGCTGGCTGGCAATTGCATCAACCGGGGGATTCGGCCAAACCGATATGAGTCCAGCGCCGAAGCCAACTCATGCCCCCCGAGCATCCCCCCCTTTCAGGGGACGTCCACCCTGCGTCCCCACCAAGATCCATCCGGCGCTTCCCCCTGCCCGCCGGAGTCCTCCGGCTGCTCAATTTCGGCGCCGTGGGAGGGATCGCGTTCGTCGTCGACATCGGGATCTACAACCTCCTGCGGGCAACGCTTCTCGATGACAAGCCGATCGGCGCGAAAGTCGTCTCGGTCATTGTCGCGACCGCGGTCGCCTGGATCGGCAATCGCCAGTTCACCTTCCGCAGTGAGCGCAGCCGACCGGTCCTGCGCGAAGCATTTCTGTTCGGCGTGATGAACGTCATCGGGCTCGGGATCGCTGCCGCCTGCCTCTTTCTCTCGCACTACGTGCTCGGCTTCACCTCGCAGCTCGCCGACAACATCTCCGGAAACGGGGTAGGGCTCGTCGCCGGCATGGTCTTCCGCTTTCTCGCCTATCGCCACGTCGTGTTCCGTCAGGATTCGGCAACACCATCCGATCCAGCGCGCGACTTATCCACCTCGCCGATCCCGGCGGCTCGATCAACCCCGCATCTGACCTCCGTCACCCCCGCATCGCACTGACCATCTCCCCGCCGTCACCCCACCCAGGAGACATGCTGTGACCACGCCCCCCTCGCTCGCCCTTCCCGTTCAGAGTCCGCCGGAACCTCTGGTCACCCCCGCTCCGGAGCCCCCTGTGGAGGTGGTTCCGAATCGAGGCGACGCACCCGTCATCGAGGCCGACCCGTCGTCGCTCTTCTTCTCGGAGTGGACCCCCGGGGAGTGGCTCGGCTACGGCGCCCTCGTCACCGTCGCGCTCCTGCTCACGGTGATCGCTGTGACCACCCTGTGGTGGATGCTCCATGCGTGGCGATCGACCGGCCACCTCAAGAACACCGGCTTCTCGTCCACCCCGCGCTCGCCGGAGTTGTCCTTCTCCCTCCTCGTGCCCGGTCGGCACGAAGAGGAGGTCATGGGTCAGACCCTCGACAAGCTGGCGACGCAGACGCACCCGGACTTCGAGATCATCGCGATCGTCGGACACGACGACCCCGGCACCGAAGCGGTCGTTCGGGCGGCGGCGGCGCGTCATCCGCACCTCATCACGGTCGTCGTCGACGACAGCGTGCCGAAGAACAAGCCGAAAGCATTGAACAAGGCGCTCGAAGTCGCCCGTGGCGACGTGATCGGGGTCTTCGACGCCGAGGACGACGTGCACCCGCACCTATTGAGCCTCGTCGACTCCAAATTCACCGAGACCGCCGCCGACGTCGTGCAGGGCGGGGTGCAGCTGATGAATTTCCAGTCGTCCTGGTGGTCGCTGCGGAACGTGCTCGAGTACTACTTCTGGTTCCGCTCCAGGCTGCATTTCCATGCGGGCGCCCGATTCATCCCGCTGGGCGGCAACACCGTGTTCGTGCGGCGTGCCTGGCTGAACTGGTCGGAGGGCTGGGACGACGGATGTCTCGCGGAGGACTGCGAGCTGGGCGTGCGCCTCTCCAGTGCCGGAGCCAAGGTCGTCGTCGCCTACAGCCCGGAGGTGGTCACCCGCGAGGAGACACCCGGCACGCTCACGTCGCTCTACAAGCAGCGCACCCGCTGGAACCAGGGCTTCCTGCAGGTGCTCGGGAAGGGCGAGTGGCGCAAGCTCCCGACGATCAAGCAGCGGATGTTCGCCCGCTACCTCCTGGCGATGCCCTTCCTTCAGGCGATCACCGGGATGCTCATTCCGATCTCGCTGGTGCTGATCCTCACGATCAAGGTGCCAACGCCGATTGCCCTGATCACCTTCATCCCCGTGGCACCGACTCTGATCACCCTCGCGGTGGAGATGACCGGGCTTGCGGAGTTCGGCAGGCTCTACGCCCAGAAGGTGCGTATCCGCGACTACGTCCGCCTGATCCTGGGTACCTTCCCGTATCAGGTGTTCCTCGCCGCGGCGGCAGTTCGCTCGGTCGTGAGGAACCTGAAGGGCGATCACTCCTGGGAGAAGACCGAGCACACCGGAGCGCACCGTGACGCGGTGGTCGAGCAACCGCGCCTGCCGGCGGATCTCCCCGAAGGTGTCGCGACACCCGAGCTCGTCCCCGCTGGGGGCACCCGATGACCAGCACAGTCGAGCGGCCGCGGCCGGTCGCGGCCGAGGCCGTGCGGCTGAACCAGAACGCCAGGGTCGAGCCGCCCGACTCGGGGCGGGTCGTGGGATGGCTCCGCGCTCACCGTCGGTCGATCTCCTGGCTGACACCGATCCTTGTGGTCGCCGGGCTCATCCAGTCCATCAACCTGGGCGGAGCTCCCGCGCGGATCGACGACGAGGGCACTTACACGGCGCAGGCCTGGGCCGTTCTCAACCTCGGCGAACTCGCTCATTACACCTTCTGGTACGACCACCCACCGGTCGGCTGGCTGCAGATCGCCGCGTGGACGGGTCTGACCGGTGGATTCCAGCGGTACGACATCGCTGTGCTTGCGGCTCGCGAAGCAATGGTCGTCGCGGCTCTCGTGAGTGTCGCGCTGCTCTGGTTCCTCGGTCGTCGAGTCGGGTTGAGCCGCCCGGCGTCCGCCGCCGCCGCACTGCTCTTCGCGGTGTCGCCCCTCGCCGTGCAGTTCCACCGCACGGTATACCTCGACAACGTGGCCACTCCGTGGCTGCTGGCCGCGTTCCTGCTCGCGCTGACAAAAAAGAATCAGCTCATCGGGTTCGCCGGAGCCGCTGTCGCGATGGGTCTCGCCGTCTTGAGCAAGGAGACGTACCTGCTCGGGCTGCCCCTGCTGGCGTGGCTCATGTGGCGCAACGCGCGACCGGAGACACGGCGCTACACCCTCTCCGTCGCAGCATCCATCCTCGTCCTCATCGGGGGAAGCTACCTCTTGTTCGCCCTGGTCAAGGGCGAACTCACCCCCGGCGCCGATCGCGTGAGCCTGTTCGACGGCATCGTGTTCCAGCTGGCCTCCCGCGAGTCGAGCGGATCGATCCTCGCATCGGGGAGCCTGTCGAACGACACGGTGAGCCAGTGGATCCAGCTCGACCCCGTGCTGGTAGCCATCACACCGATCGCGGCAATGGCAGGGATCTTCGTGCGGCGACTCCGCCCGTTCGCGATCACGCTCGCGCTGCTGGTCGCGTTCATGTTCCGCCCCGGCGGTTACTTGCCCGTGCCGTACGTGATCATGCTGCTCCCGCTAGCCACCCTGGTCATCGCCGGTGTGACGGATGCCGCGGTGCGGACCTGGCGTCGGCGGCGCGGGCTCCGCAAGGTACCGAACGCGATCTGGCTCGTCGCTGTCGTGGCCGCGCTCGCCGCCTTCGTCCCGATCGGCGCAGCCCAACTCCGCGGGCTGTTGCTGTCCGACCCCGACCTCGCATCCCGCCAGGCGCAGACCTGGGTGGCGGAGAACGTGTCGAGCAACTCGCGTCTGATCGTCGACGATGCGATGTGGGTCGATCTGGTCAATGCAGGATTCGCACGAGACAACGTGATCTGGTTCTACAAGCTCGACACCGACCCCGCCGTCCAGGCGCAATCGCCGGGAGGATGGCGCGACGCCGACTTCGTCATCGCGACGAGGTCGATGATCACGTCGCCGAATGCCGCGAGCGCCGGCAGCGCGATCGAGAACTCGACCGTCGTCGCGTCCTTCGGTGAAGGGGACGCGCGAGTAGACGTGCGCCGCATCCTGCCCGACGGTGTCGACGCGGCCGAGGCCGAGGTGGCCGAAGATCTGGAGCTACGCACCGACGCCGGCCTGGAGGTGGCGGGCAACCCCGGACTCGACGCGGGTTCGCAGGACCTCGACCGGCTCGGAGCAGGTCAGGTGGACGAGCGGATCAGCATCGCGCTCGGCCAACTGCTGACCGGCGGCGACGTGGTGGTCAGCGATCTTCCCATCATCGCCGGCGAAGAGGACCGGATCTTCCGCCAGATCGTCATCGAGTCGGTCGGCGGGCAACCGCTTGTCGTCGACGGGCGGATCACGGATGCTGGACGCGAGGTCGAGAGTACCCTCTCCGGCCGCTACACCGCCCAGTCCATCTCCGTCGACGACGCCGGACTGCGGCTGACGTTCTCCGTCGTCCAACCCGAAGGACTCGTCGAATGATTCCCGAATCACCGCACCACCGATCCTCACACCCCTACCCGAAGGAGCACCCCATGATCGAAGCGGAGACCCCCGCCGCCACCACCCCCTCACGAGCGCGTCGCGCCCTGCTCGTCGCGGCCGCAGCACTCGGCCTCGCCACGATCGGCGTCACTCCCGCGATCGCCGTTCCCCGTGCACTTCCTGCCGCCACGGGCCAGGACGGGTGGGTGCGTGTCGCGCACCTCTCACCCGATACCAAGCCCGTCGACATCCAGCTCTCGGCGTTGCGCGGTGGGAGTTCGATCGTGGAGCTCGAGGACGTCGGATACGGCGTCGTGTCCGATTACATGCTGCTGCCCGTCGGCACCTATGTCATCTCGATGACGCCGGCCGACGCAGCTCCGGGAACGGAGGCGATGATCGACGCATCCATCAAGGTGACCGAGGACGAGTCGATCACCGTCGCGGCATTCGGAGAGAACGAGAATCTGCGTACGCGCGTGTTCCAGGACGATCTGACCGCACCCGAAGCCGGAGCATCGCGCATCCGCCTGATCCAGGCGTCCACCGTGACCGACGAGGTGAGCGTTCAGACGACGACGGGTCTGCTGATCGCCGAGGGGGCGCGTGCGGGCCAGTCCACCAACTACGCATCTGTTCCCGCGGGCCCATGGGACCTCCGACTCAAGGCCGAGGGGATCGAGGATGTCGCCCCCGTGAACCTCCCCAACGGGAGCGTGAACACCCTGTTCGTGCTCGACAACGCCGACGGCGGTCTCACCGTCATGCCCGTGCTGGACAGTGCGAGCGTCGGAGCCGCCCCGATCGGCGGAGTCCAGACCGGTGGTGGTGCCCTCGCCGGCGCCGCGTATCTGCCGGATGACATCGGGCGTCGTTGATGTCGCGCGGTCGCCGCGCACTGCTCGCCGCGCTCACCGTCTGCGCGATCGCCGCGACAGCGGTGCTCGGCTGGACCTTCGTGCGCGCGGAAGGCGGCGAGGACGCGGACGCGTCCGGGGCCCCGACCGAGCCGGGCGTTGCGGAAGGGACCGGCGAGCCGCGCTCGGCCGACGACCTCGGTGCGGAATTCCTCGCCGAGTGGGTCGACGACGGACGCGTGGTGCGCCGTGATCAGGGCGGCGATACCGTGAGCGAGGGACAGGCGTACGGCATGCTCATCGCGTTGGGCATCGACGACGAGGAGAGCTTCGCGGAGATCTGGGACTGGACCAGGATCAACCTGCAGCGCCCCGACGGGTTGCTGGCATGGCGCTGGGACGGCGAAGTAGTCGATCCGGAGCCGGCAGCAGACGCCGACCTCGACGTCGCACGCGCCCTGGTCATTGCGGGGGAGCGGTTCGGCGAACCCGCCCTCATCCGGGATGGCCGTGCTCTCGCCGCGCAGATCCTCGACGACCTCACCGTGACCACCGCAGTGGGGCGCATCCTCCTCCCCGGGGAATGGGCGGCTGCGAGCCAGCCCTACGCCTACAACCCCTCCTATGCATCACCGGCTGCCTTCGCAGTGCTCGGAGCGAGCACCGGAGACCCGCGCTGGGCCGAGCTGGCCGCCGGTTCCGCTGCGGTCACCACGGCAATCCTCGCCGGGAGCGACCTCCCGCCGGACTGGGCGCAGGTGCACGACGACGGTCAGGTCGACCCGATGCCGGGTCCGCAAGGGTCGGGCACGGATGTGCGGTACAGCTACGACGCGGCGCGTCTCGCGATCCGTTACGCCGAGTCCTGCACGTCGGCGGACGTCGCGCTCTCAGCCGGACTCTCGAGCACGCTGCTGCGCGACGATCCGCTTCGTGCGGAACTCGACCTCGGGGGAGCGGCACTGGGTGAGTCCGTGCATCCCCTCGCCTACGGTGCTCGCGCCGCCTCGCTGGCCGCCGGAGGCGATGTGAGCAGCGCTCGGGACGATCTCGCCGAAGCCGTCGCCGTGTCGGACGCGGTGCCCACCTACTACGGCGCCGCGTGGGTCGCCCTCGCCCCGCTGTTGCTCGGATCCGAGGAACTGGGCGCGTGTCCACTCCTCCAGGAGGTATGACCGTGGCGCTCACTCCACCCCGCGGCCGTGCCCTCGTCGCGACCGTCGCTGCCGCCGCGCTGGTCGTCGGGGGAGTGTCCGCAGCGGCGCTCGCCGGTATGGGCGAGGCGGACGCAGCGCCGAGCACCACCGGCACGGTCTCTGCACCCGGTGCCGCCGGTGGACTACAAGACCCCTCGACGTCGGCCGCCGCATCCGCGCGGAGCGATGCCGTAGCGACTCGGGTGCAGATCCCGGCGATCGGCGTCGACTCCACGCTCGAGCAGCTGCCGCTCAGTGCGGCGACCGGTGAGCTGACTCCACCCGTGGAATGGATGTCGGCCGGCTGGTACCGCGACGGCACGGTTCCGGGTGACGTCGGCCCGGCGGTCATCGCCGGTCACGTCGATTCGAGCACCGGCCCCGCGGTGTTCGTCCGCCTCGGCGAGTTGGTGCCAGGAGACGAGATCCTGGTGACCCTGTCCTCCGGTGAAGTGCGCCGATTCGCCGTCGATGCGCAGGAGTCGGCGCCCAAGAGCGCCTTCCCGACTCAGAAGGTCTACGGTCCCACGCCGTCGGCTGAACTCCGACTCATCACCTGTGACGGTGAGTTCGACGGATCTACCGGTCACTATGTCGACAACCTCATCGTCTATGCCCACCTCGTTTGATCCATCACCCGGCTCCCGAGCCGAGGAAGGTCACACTGTGACGAACGCCTCACTTGTCATCATCCCTACCTACAACGAGCGCGAGAACCTCGAGATGATTGTCTCCAGGGTGCTCTCGGCAGCGGTCGGGATCGACGTGCTCGTGGTCGACGACAGCTCCCCGGACGGCACCGGAGTCATCGCCGATGCGCTCGCCCGAGTGCACCCCGAGGTGCACGTGCTGCATCGCAGGTCGAAGGACGGCCTCGGCGGCGCGTACCTCGAGGGATTCGCGTGGGGGCAGGCCGCGGGCTACCGCCATCTGGTCGAGATGGACGCGGATGGGTCGCACCACCCGGAGGACCTGCCACGACTGATCGCCCTGCTGTCCGATCACGACCTCGTCCTCGGCTCGCGGTGGGTGCCAGGCGGGCGGGTGGAGAACTGGCCGCTGCGACGGAAGGTGCTCAGCCGCGGAGGCAACCTGTACACCCGGCTGGCCCTCGGCATCTCCGTCGAGGACGCCACCGGCGGCTTCCGCGCGTTCCGTGCGGACGCGTTGGAGCGGATCGATCTCCGCACCGTCGAGTCGCAGGGATACTGCTTCCAGGTCGATCTCCTCTGGCGGGCGCTGGAACGCGGCCTGACCGTGGTCGAGACACCGATCACCTTCACCGAGCGCGTTCACGGTGAGTCCAAGATGAGCGGATCCATTGTGCGCGAGTCGCTCGCGAAGGTGACACTCTGGGGAGTCCGTCGCCGACTCCGCGAGGCACGCGAGTTCGTCGTTCACGGCAGACGTCTGCCCTCCGTGAGAGCCGGATACCATCGCACCCTCCCCGCGTAACCCTCTTCGGGGGTATCCACAGCGTTTCCATTTCGTTATGAAGTGCCCTATCGTGGACCCCGCCGCAGTACGGGCAACTCGAATCACTTCTCATAGACGTGCGACCTCGCCGTGTGTCCCAACGCAGAACCCGCTGCGTGCCGATAGTCAGAGACCTCCTTCGCTCCGTGTCATCTAGCCCTAATCCCGCGCGACGTCCGCACGGGTCCCACCGACTCGTCAAGGCGGAGGCCAAGCGCCCGGTCCGCGCCTCGACGGCCGGTCGGTCAACGACGGTCCGGTCCACGACGGGCCGGTCGACCATGGGCCGGTCGACCATGGGCACCATGCGCGCATTCAAGCGTGCCCTCGCCATGGTGGCTGTGACATTCGTGTTCGCCTCATCCGTTGCCTACGTCATCCCGAACGCGCAGGCGGTCGAATCCACCTCTTCCGTCGCGGCCGCCGACCGCGCCGCAGCTCCGCAGGAGCTCGAACCTGTCAGTAGCGGAGTGGTCGCCGCGGTCGTCGCACGCGACGGGTACGGCGTGACGCTCCCGCCGCCGCCGCCCCCTCCTCCGCCGCCGAAGAAGGTCGCGGTCACTCTCGCTCAGAGCCGCGGCGTCGCTCTGGTGCCCTCATCGTCGTCTGCGGAGCTCCAGTGGCCCGTTCCCGCGGGCACGAAGGTGCTCAGCAATTACGGTCCCCGCAGCTGCTCCGGGTGTTACTCGAGCTTCCACGAGGGGACCGACTTCGGCGCCCCGGGTGGCTCGCCGATCTGGTCCATCGCACCGGGTGTGGTCGTGGAAGCGTCATCCGGAGGTTCCTTCGGCGTCCATGCGGTCGTTCAGCACGTCATCGACGGGCAGGTCATCACGAGCCTCTATGCGCACATGGTGTCAGGCTCGCTCGCGGTCAGCGTCGGCGACTCCGTGGCCGCCGGCCAGCCGCTCGGCGCCGTCGGCTGCACGGGTACCTGCACCGGTACCCATCTGCACTTCGAGATCCACCCGGGCGGCGGCGCTGCCGTCGACCCCATGGCGTGGATGTCCCAACGCCTCGGCTGATCTTCGGGCAGCGCCCAGTCGGAGCGGGTTAACCTCGCAGCATGGGACGTATCGCGGATCGGTGGAGGTCGCGCCTGCTCGCGACATTCTCCGGTCGGCAAGACGGACGGATGTACTGGGTCGACAAGATCGCCGACGGTGACGACGCCGGCTACTTCGGTCCCGGGTCGGCCGCGTGGGCGGTGCACGGCGGGCTCCCGACGCTCGTCGCCGGCATCCGCGCGTTGCTCATGCAGACCCTGCATCCGGGTGCGATGGCGGGCGTGCACGACTGGTCCCGGTACCGCGAGGATCCCCTCGGCCGGTTGTCGGGCACCATCCAGTGGTTGGTCACGGTGACTTTCGCCGACACCGCGCTCGCCCAGGTGGAGTCGGCTCGGGTCGGACGCTTCCACGAGCGCGTCGTCGGCACCTATCTCGATGCGCGCGGCCAGGAGCGGCCATACTCCGCCGGCGATCCCGAACTGCTGTCCTGGGTGCACGTCGTGTTCACCGATGCGTTCCTGCGTTCGCACCAGCTGTGGGAGGGCGACATCCCGGGTGGCGCCGACGGATACGTGCGGGAGTGGGCGACCGCCGGCGAGCTCATCGGCGTCATCGACCCGCCCCGGAATGACGGGGAGTTGCGCGCCCGCCTCGACGCCTTCCGGGAGGCCGGGGTGCTCAAGAGCGACGAACGCGTGGCGGAGGCGGTGCGCTTCATCCGCCGGCCACCGCTGGGCCGCGCCATGATGCCGGCGTACCGGGTGCTGTTCGCCGGTGCCGTCGCGTCGATCCCGGTCGAGTATCGCCGGATGCTGGGGCTCCGCCGCTCACCTCTTCCCGTCATCTCGGCTACCCGGGTGGTGCTGTGGGGAGTGCGCACCGTCCTCGGGCGCTCCTCCGCGTCAGAAGATGCCGCGCGCGCCCGCCTGGCCCGTCTCGAGGGGCTCGCCGCCGCCGACGCCTGACCGGCACCCGCTGCGGAGTCGGTGGTCGTCCGTACACTCGATCGTGCCGCTGGTGAGGGCGAGCCGGAAGGGCGAGGCGATGAGCAGGCAGGACGGCAGCGACCGGCAGGTCAGCGACTCCTCGGTCGACAGCACCACTGCGACGATCCTGCACGTCGATCTCGACGCGTTCTTCGCGTCCGTGGAGTTGCTCGACCGCCCCGACCTGGCGCACCGTCCGGTCGTCGTCGCCGGGCGATCGATGCGGTCCGTGGTGACTGCCGCAAACTACCCGGCCCGCAAGTACGGGGTGCGGTCGGCGATCCCCCTCTCCCAAGCGCTACGACTGTGCCCTGGCGCGGTGGTGCTCGAGCCGCACCGTGAGAAATACACCTACTACTCGAAGAAGGTGATGTCGATATTCGACGACATCACCCCGATGGTGGAGCGGATCGGAATCGACGAGGCGTTCCTCGATGTCGCGGGTGCGCGGACCCTGCTCGGCACCCCGGCCGAGATCGGCGCGTTGATCCGGCGGCGGGTGCAGGAGGAGACCCGGCTGACCTGCTCCGTCGGCGCGGCCGCACGCAAGTACATCGCAAAGATGGCCTCGGCGCGAGCTAAACCCGACGGTCTACTCGTCGTACCGGAGGAAGCGACACTCGACTTCCTGCATCCCCTCCCCGTCGGCGCGCTCTGGGGGGTGGGCGCCACGACGCAGGAGGCGCTGATCCGGCGCGGGATCCACACCATCGGCGAGCTGGCGGTCACTCCGCTGGCCTCGCTGCAGAAGGCGGTGGGTGTGGCCGCAGGTGCCAAGCTCATCGCGCTCGCCAACGGGAGGGACTCGCGCAAGGTGCTCCCGCTTCCGGCGGAGAAGAGCGTCGGCCACGAGGTCACCTTCGAAGTCGACATCACCGACGCCGAGATCCTGCGTCGCGAGTTGCTACGGCAAGCGGATGCGGTCGCCGTGCGTCTCCGTCGCGGCGGTTGGGTGGGGCGCACCGTCGTGCTCAAACTGCGGTACTCGGATTTCACCACCATCACCCGCTCACGCACCATCGCCGAACCCACAGACCTCGGCCGACGCATCTACGAGGAGGTGCGGGGCGTGTACGACGCGGTCGGCGCGCACCCGAAGGTGCGCCTGATCGGCGTGCGGATGGAGCAACTCACCCCGGCAGGCGACCAGACCGCGGGCCTGTGGGATGCGGATGAGGACTGGCGCGAGACCGAGCGGGTGATCGACGGGGTGGCTGAGAGATTCGGTCGCGCGGCGCTGCGTCCGGCGTCGCTGCTCGGCCCGGCGAACCACCTCGTGCAGCGGGGACGTCTGGGAGACGCCCGGCAGCGGAGGGAGGACCCGGAGTAGGCGAGCATGGTCGAGCTGCCCGCTGATCGAGCCCGTCGAGATCCGCAGAGGGAGGTCTCGGCAAGCTCGACCAGCGTAGGTGGCGCGACCAGCGGGGCTCGGTGTTACCGGCGCAGGATCACCGCGCTGTGCCCCGGCAGCGTCAGCGTCTCTGCAGTGACCGACACCGCGTCATCCGTCGCCACCAGCACGGTCGAACCGACCGGGGCTGTGAGCATCGCCGTCGTCAGGGACAGCTCCGACGCCGCGAAGTTGATCGCAATGGCGGTGTCGCCGCGGTGCAGCACGAACCAGCGCTGCGATCCGTCCTCGCGGTAGTCGCACGTGATGTGGAAGAAGCGCGGGTCGGTGAGGGCGGGTACGGTCCGGCGGAGCTCGCCCAGCCGGCGGTAGAGCGCGAGCAGGCGGGCGTGCGCGGGAGAGTCCAGTTCGGACCAGTCGAGTTTCGAGTTCGAGAATGTCGACGGATGCTGGGGGTCGGGAACCACGGCGGGATCCCAGCCCATCTTCTCGAACTCCTTGATCCGACCTTCGGCTGTCGCCTTCCCCAGTTCGGGTTCCGGATGCGAGGTGAAGAACTGCCACGGGGAGGACGCGCCCCACTCCTCGCCCATGAACAGCATCGGGGTGTACGGTCCGGCCAGGGTCAGCACGGCGGCAATCGCGAGCTGACCCTCATCGAGCGTGGCGGTCAGTCGGTCGCCGATCGCGCGATTGCCGATCTGGTCGTGATTCTGGTTCGCCACGACGAGCCGCCACGTGTTCGTGTGAGCGGTGTCGATCGGAGCTCCATGGTCGCGCTCCCGGAACGACGAGTACGTCCCGTCGTGGTAGAAACCCCGGGTCATGACCTTGCCCAGCGCCTCGAGGTGCTCGAAGTCGGCGTAGTAGCCCGTCGTCTCGCCGGTGAGCGCGACGTGCACGGCGTGGTGGAAGTCGTCACTCCACTGCCCGGCGAGCCCGTATCCCGACGCTTCGCGGGGGCGGATCATCACGGGGTCGTTCAGGTCCGATTCGGCAATGAGCGACAGCGGCCGGCCGACGAACGCGGAGAGAGCGTCGGTCTCCTCCGCCATCTCCTGCAGGATGTGCTTCGGCGAGGTGTCGACGAGCGCGTGCACGGCGTCGAGACGCAGCCCGTCGACGTGGTAGTCCCGCATCCACATGGCGGCATTGTCGAGAATGAACCGGCGCACCTCCGGCAGGTCGAGGTTGATCGACGCACCCCAGGTGTTCGCGCTCTCGACGTGCATGACCGGGGCGAGCCGCGGCAGGTAGTTGCCGCTCGGGCCGAGGTGGTTGTAGACGACGTCCTGGATGACGGCGAGGCCGCGCGCGTGGCAGGCGTCGACGAAGCGCTGGTACGCCGCAGGACCTCCGTAGTTCTCGGTGACGGTGTACCAGAGCACGCCGTCGTAGCCCCAGTTATGCGTGCCGTTGACCCCGTTCACGGGCAGCAGTTCGACGAAGTCGACCCCGAGCTGCACGAGGTGGTCGAGCCGGTCGATGGCCGAGTCGAGGGTGCCCTCGGGGGTGAATGTACCGAGGTGGAGTTCGTAGATCATGCCACCCGCGAGTTGCCGGCCGGTCCAGGTGTCGTCCGTCCAGTCGAACCGGTTCGGGTCGAACGCCTGCGACAGCTCGTGCACCCCGCGTGGCTGACGCCGTGAGCGGGGGTCAGGCACCGGGGTTTCGTCGTCATCGAGTAGGAAGCCGTATTCCGCGTCGACCGGCACCGTCGCCTCGCTCGTCCACCAACCGTCGGCCGAGCGCGACATCGGATGCCGCGTGCCGTCGATCACGAGGGTGACTCGTCCGGGCAGCGGCGCCCAGACCGAAGTGGCCGCACTCGTCTCGCTCATCGATCAAGCATTTCGAGCGGGGCCAACAGGGCCACGGGATAGCGGTTGAGCAGATCGGACAGTGTCACGGTTCCTCCCTCGATGGTGCGGCCGGTGATGACGTCGACGAGGGTGCGTCCGGCGACCACGATCGACGTGTCGGACCACCCTCCAGCTGCCGCGAGACCGAGCGGCAACCTGGTGGCCACGGTGATGGCGTCGCCCCGGTCGAAGGCGACCACGTGATGCGCCGCGGCGCCGTATGCCGGCACGGAGGTGTACCGGCTGAACAGCTCCGGATGATCCCGGCGCAGTCGGAGCGCCCGGGAGGTCACCAGCAGCTTGGACGCCCCGGTCTCGTCGACCGGAGGCAGTTCGCCGCCGTCGACGGCCGCGAGGTACAACCGACGCAGGTCGAAGTCGATCGGGCGGCGGTTGTCGGGGTCGACGAGCGACGTCTCCCACAGCTCGCTCCCCTGGTAGACGTCAGGCACCCCCGGTGCGGTGAGTTGGATGAGCTTGGCGGTGAGCGAGTTGCTCCACCCGGCGATGCGGGTGCGAGCCAGCACCTCGTCGATCACGCTGCGCACGCGGTCGTCGTCGAAGGCGCTGTCGACCAGCGCGTGCATCCGCGTCTCGAAGTCCGCCGACGGCGCCGTCCAGGTGGTCGAGTTCCCGGCTTCGCGGGAGGCTTTCTCCGCGTAGGCGTGCAGCCGCTCGCGCGACGCCGGCCATGCGCCGAGGATGGACTCCCAGAGCAGCTGCTCGAGGGGCCCGTCTCCCAGTGCTGCGAACTCGCGCAGTCGGCCGAGCGCCGATGCCCACTCGTCGGGTATCTCGGCGAGCACGCTGATCCGCGCGCGAACGTCCTCGCCGCGCTTCGTGTCGTGGGTGGAGAGCGTGGTCAACGACGCTGGGAAGCTCGCGTGACGCAGCTGCTGTCGTCGGTGGAACTCGTCGACGTCGATCGAGAACTCCGCCGGGTCGGCCCCGACCTCGGTGAGGGATCCGAGGCGGCTGTACCGGTAGAACGCGGTGTCTTCCACGCCCTTGGCCATGACCATCCCGGAGGTCTGCTGGAAGCGGATGGCCGCCGGATGGGTCGGATCCTCGAGTACCGCGACCAGGAGCGCCACCGTCTCTGCGAGGTCGGGCCGGTGCTTGACGGCCAGGGCAGCCGCGTGATCCAGGTGCTCCGCTCCGAGCGGCAGGTAGGAGCGGTACACCGGGAAGCAGGCGAGCAGCTCCGCGATCGCGTCTGCGGTGCGCGAGATCGCGGCGCCTTCATCTGCCTCGATCTGGGGCACGGAAGCACCGAGATCGCGTTCGATGCGCAGCACCTCTGAACGGAGGATGCCATCGGCGATGCCGCGCTTGGTGTCGTGGATGAGCGCGCTCCATGAGACGCGCTCGTCGCTGCCGCGCAGCCGGGAGTCGAGGGAGTCGAGCGCCTCGCGTCCGGCGGGGTCGACGAGCACCCGGTCGATCTCGGCGAGGGCGTCGTACCCTGTGGTTCCCGCCGTCGCCCACGACCCTGGCAGCTGCTCGCCGCCCTCGAGGATCTTCTCGACGAGGACATACGCGCCGCCGGTCGCCGCGGCAAGGCTGTCGAGGTAGCCGCCGGGATCGGCGAGCCCGTCGGGGTGGTCGACGCGGAGCCCGTCGGCGAGACCCTCGGAGACCCAGCGCACGATCTCGACGTGCGACTCGTCGAATACCCACGGCACCTCGACCCTGATGCCGGCGAGGGTGTTCACGGCGAAGAACCGCCGGTAGTTGAGTTCGGCGTCCGCGCGGCGCCAGTTCATCAGCTCGTAGTTCTGACGCGCGTGCACCTCGGCGGGCGAGGCCGCGCCGTCGGCGGTGCCGGGTGCGATCGGGAAGCGGTTGTCGTAGTAGCGCAATTCGCCGTCGACGATCTCGAGCGCGTCGAGCTCGCCCGCTCCATCTCCGAGCACGGGAATGCGTACCTTCCCGTGCCCGAAGTCCCAGTCGACGTCGAACGCCTCGGCGTACCGTGACGCGCGTCCGTGGGTGAGCAGATCCCACCACCAGACGCTCTGCACCGGCGTCGCGACCCCGACATGGTTGGGCACGATGTCGATCAGAACGCCGAGCCCGCGCTGATGCGCGGCGCCGGCCGCGGCATCCAGTCCGTCCCGGCCCCCTCTCGCCGGATCGACCAGCGAGTGGTCGGTCACGTCATAACCGTGATCCGACCCCTCCTCCGCCTTGAGCAGTGGTGACAGGTAGACCCAGTCCGCGCCGAGGTCATGGATGTAGTCGACCAGACCCGCCGCCTTGTGCAGGTCGAACGACTCACGGATCTGCAGTCGGTAGGTGGAAACGGGTAGACGCATCAGGAGACCTTCGTGCCGGAACTGGCGTTGATGACGGGGATGCTCGACGTGGCAAGCGACGCCAGCGATGCGGCGACGGAGTGATCCGGCTCGACCTCCGGAGTTGTGAAGGCGCGCAGCACCACCAGCGACTTCGCGCCGATCGGGATGACGGCCCCCGCGTCGAGCGGAGCGCTGTCGGCCCCGGCTCCGGCGGTATCGACGACAGTCTCCCACTGGCCGGCGTATTCGTCGTGCGGGAGCTGGAACTCGACGATGTCGTCGTGCGCGTTGAAGTACACGATGAAGTTCTTGTCGACGATGCGCTCGCCGCGGGCGTCACGGCCGCGGATGCCGTTTCCGTTGAGGAACACCCCGATAGACCGGCCGAACCCGGAGTCCCAGTCCTCGGGCGCCATCTCGACGCCGCCGGGGGTGAGCCAGACGATGTCCGGCAGCGGCTCACCCTCACCGCGACGCACGGGCCGCCCGTCGAAGAATCGGGCGCGGCGGAAGGTCGGATGCTCGCGGCGGAGCCTCACAAGCGCCGCCACGAACTCAGTCAGCGGGGCATCCGCTCGATCCCAGTGCACCCACGAGATCTCGCTGTCCTGCGC
>CAXTLO010000004.1:0-3373 GCA_964244965.1 uncultured Marisediminicola sp. | reverse complement strand
CGCGGAGCCGCGCTCCGACCCGGCCCCCTTCGCCTCGGCCCGCAACCGGATGACGGCGGCGGTGAACTCGAGCAACGTTTCATCGACCTGATCCCAGTGCACCCACGAGATCTCGCTGTCCTGCGCGTAGGTGTTGTTGTTGCCGTTCTGGGTGCGCCCGAGCTCATCGCCGTGCAGGATCATCGGCACGCCCTGCGACAGCAGCATCGTCGCGAGGAAGTTGCGCTGCTGACGCGCCCGGATGGTCTGGATGCGCGGGTCGTCTGTCGGACCCTCGGCGCCGTTGTTCGAGGAGCGGTTGTGCGACTCCCCGTCGTTGTTGTCCTCCCCGTTGGCGTCGTTGTGCTTCTCGTTGTAGCTGACGAGGTCGGCGATGGTGAATCCGTCGTGAGCGGTGACGAAGTTGATCGACGCGACGGGGCGGCGGCCGTCCTGTTCGTACAGGTCGGCCGATCCGGTGAATCGCGAGGCGAACTCGCCGAGCGTCGACGGCTCGCCGCGCCAGAAGTCGCGCACCGTGTCGCGGTACTTCCCATTCCACTCCGTCCACTGCGGCGGGAAATTGCCCACTTGATAGCCGCCCGGCCCGACATCCCACGGCTCGGCGATCAGCTTCACCTGCGACACGATCGGGTCTTGCTGCACGAGCTCGAAGAAGGTGGAGAGCTTGTCGACGTCGTAGAACTCGCGGGCGAGGGTGGAGGCGAGGTCGAACCGGAAGCCGTCGACGTGCATCTCCGTGACCCAGTAGCGCAGCGAGTCCATGATCAGCTGCAGCGAGTGCGGGTGACGCACGTTGAGCGAGTTGCCAGTGCCGGTGTAGTCCATGTAGAACTGCGGGTTGTCTTCCACGAGGCGGTAGTACGCCTCGTTGTCGATGCCTTTGAAGCTGAGCGTGGGGCCGAGGTGATTGCCTTCGGCGGTGTGGTTGTAGACCACGTCGAGGATGACCTCGATGCCGACGTCGTGGAACGCGCGCACCATCCCCTTGAACTCCTGCACCTGCTGACCCAGGTCGCCGGTAGAGGAGTAGCTGTTGTGCGGTGCGAAGAAGCCGATCGTGTTGTAGCCCCAGTAGTTACGCAGACCCTTCTCGAGCAGCGTGGAGTCCTGCACGAACTGATGCACCGGCATCAGCTCGATCGCCGTGACGCCGACGCGCTGGAGGTGCTCGATCACCGCGGGGTGCGCGAGTCCCGCGTACGTTCCGCGTTGCTCCTCCGGCACCTCGGGGTGCAACGAGGTGAGCCCCTTCACGTGTGCTTCGTAGATGACCGTCTCGGCGTAGGGGATCCGCGGATGCCGGTCGCCTGCCCAGTCGAAGAACGGGTTCACGACGACGCCGAGCATCATGTGCCCGGCCGAATCCTCGTTGTTCACGGAGTCGGGCTCGCCGAAGTTGTAGCCGAAGAGGGAGTTGTCCCAGTCGAATTCGCCGCAGGTGGCCTTCGCGTACGGGTCGAGGAGGAGCTTGTTCGGATTGGCCCGCTTACCGCTCTTCGGGTCGTTCACGCCGTGCACTCGGTAGCCGTAACGCTGCCCCGGCTGGATCTGCGGAAGGTAGCAGTGCCATACGTAGGCGTCCACTTCATGGACTTGCACACGGGTCTCGGTGCCGGCTTCGTCGAACAGGCACAGTTCGACCCGCTCGGCCGCCTCGCTGAACAGCGCGAAGTTGGTGCCGCTGCCATCGAACGTGGCACCCAGCGGGTAGGCGGATCCGGGCCAGGTCTCCATGCGACTCCTCAGTACGTAGGTCAGCGACAACCGTAACGTGCGGCGGCGACACGGTTCTGCGCGGCCGTCAAGGTTGCGTCGGACCCCCGTGCTGTGCGTAGCGTGGCGGGATGACCGATCCCGGAAGCACCCCCGACGTCCCCATCGACAACGACACCCAGTGGGTGAAGGAGCAGATCGACGAGTACCTGGCCACCGACGGCGAACGCCCGGTGTTCCGGCACGGCTCGCCGTTGCTGCTGCTCACCACCCAGGGCGGGAAGTCGGGGCTGTGGCGCCGCACCTGCCTCATCTACGGCGAGGACGAGGGGCGGTACTTGATCGTCGCCTCTCTCGGAGGAGCGCCGAAGCATCCGTCCTGGTACGTCAACCTGGAGCGGAATCCGCGGGTGCGCCTGCAAGTCGGCGCAGAGATCATCGACGGGATCGCCCGCACGGCGACCGCCGCAGAGAAGCCCCCGCTGTGGAAGAAGATGGTGGAGATCTACCCCGACTACGCCGACTATCAGACCAAGACGGATCGCGACATCCCGATCGTGATCGTCGACCGCGCCTGACCCCGCCCTCGTTCAGCGCCCCGCCTCGTTCAGCGTCCCGCCTCGTTCGGCGCCCGCCTCGTTCGCGATTCAGGAACCTTCGTGACCGATGTGACGGATGTGATCACTTCGGCAACTTGACGCTGCACCGGCACCAAGAGTTCCTGAATCGCGAACAGGCACGGGATGCCGCGGAGGGTTCCGCCACTCGGATCATGGGTGCGCGGCGAGGGCGGCCAGCACGGTCCGCTCGACGAACGGCCAGTCGAAGAGCACCTGGTAGTAGGTGAAGCGGAGGACGACGTAGCCGAGTGCGACGAGCTTCGCGTCACCAAGGCGATCCCGGTGAAACGCCTTCGACCGGTCATGGAACTCGCGACCATCGAGCTCGACGATGACCCTGCGTCCGATGAGAGCATCCACGGGACGGATCCCGGCAAACACGACCTGTTGCCGCACCGTGAAGCCGAGCGATCGGAAGCGATGGCAGAAGATCGACTCGATACCGGAATCGCTGCCGCGACGCGCTCGTCGGGCGACGATACGGGATGCCACAGGTTCGGTAGCGAACATCCGGTCGAGGCGTTCTCGGGAGAGTCCGAACCTCGTGATGGCGGTCTCGAGGCAGGCGACCGCGGTCTCGTCGTCACACGACCGTACGACGCCTCGAAGGCAGGAGTCCAGCGACACGCGCCAGGTGAGGGACGACGACCGGTCTACACGTCCCGATTCCGTCCAGTGCAGAACGATCTCAAGATCTCCGGGCACGGTGAACTCCGGTGGCAGCTCCGGTGGGCGCAGGCGCGATTGCCCGCGCACGAGAGCGATATGAATTCGCGGGTCGGTGCCCGACCAGAGTTCAAGGCTGCTCGCCGCCGTGAGGTGTGAGATCCGCCCGCCCACCCGCACGGCGACGAGCTGCGCAGGAGTGGCGGCATCCGACGCGTACCAGCCCTTCCGCACTCGCCGGATGGACTCGGCGAGGACAGCAGAGGTCATGCTCCTTCCGCTGAACCCGCGGAGCAGCAGCTGTCTCCGCGTCGCGATTCCGCCGAGCGAGTCGATGGCTCGGGCGATGGGGGACACCACTGCACAGTGGC
>CAXTLO010000003.1:29128-32197 GCA_964244965.1 uncultured Marisediminicola sp. | reverse complement strand
CGAACTGGTACTGGTTCGAGGGCAACTTCGAAGCCTACGAGCAGAACAAGATCGAGCGGCTCGGCCCAGACGCCGCCAAGCCGCATCGCTCCACCTACCGCAAGCTCACCCGGGACTGAGCGCTCCCCGTGGCACGACTCAATATCGAGATCCCGCTCCGCTGGTCGGACTTCGACGCGTACGCCCACGTCAACAACGCCGAGATGCTGCGGCTGCTCGAGGAGGCGCGTATCCAGGCGTTCTGGAGACCGGATGCCGGGCAGGAGGCGACGGCGTCGGCGACGGCGGTACTCGACGCGCGACCCGGCGCGGAGGTCATCAGCCTCATCGCGCGACAGGAGATCGAGTACGCCGCACCCATTCCGTACATGAGGGCGCCCATCGACATCGAGATGTGGATCGGGCGCATCGGCGGCGCCAGTCTCGAGATCTGCTACGAGTTGTACTCGCCCATCGGGGTGACGCCGCGCGTCCTGTTCACCCGTGCGGCGACGACTCTCGTGATGGTCGCCGCGGCCACCGGCACCCCGCAGCGGATCCCGGACGACCTCCGCGAGATCTTCGCGCCCTACGTGGAGGACCCAGTGAGGTTCACCAAGCGCGTCTGAGCTCAGCCGTCCGCCGAGGGGACGCGCACCATGCCCTCCTGGGCCACGCTCGCGAGCAGCCGCCCCGAGCGGTCGTAGATGCGTCCGGTGGACAGACCGCGCCCGCCGATCGCGTTCGGCGATTCCTGCACGTACAGCATCCACTCGTCTACCCGGCCGAAGCGGTGCCACCACATCGCGTGGTCGAGACTGGCCGCTTTGAGCCCCGGCGTCGCCCAGGCGAGCCCGTGCCGCCGGAAGATGGATTCGAGGATCGAATAGTCGCTTGCGTAGGCCAGCGCCGCGCGGTGCAGGTCGGGATCGTCCGGGAGCACGCCGACCGCCTTGATCCACACCGCCTGATGGGCGACGTGCGGTCCCTCGACGCCGAGGAACAGCGGAGATGGGATGTGCCGCATGTCGAACGGTCGCTCGTGGGCCCAGTACCGCGCCACCGGGTGATCCACTTGGCCCAGAGCGTCAGCCGCGCTCGGAAGCGACTCCGGGGCGGGGAGATCCTCCGGCATATCGAGCTGATGCTCGAGTCCCTCGTCTTGATCCTGGAACGACGCGATCATCGAGAGGATCGGCTGCCCCTCCTGGTAGGCCTGCGTGCGGCGAGTGGAGAACGAGCGCCCGTCGTGGATGCGATCGACCGAGAACGTGATCGGCTGGGTGACGTCGCCCGGGCGGAGGAAGTACCCGTGCATCGAGTGCACGACCCGGTCGTCCGGCGTGGTCCGCATCGCGGCGGTCAGGGACTGCGCGAGCACCTGTCCTCCGAACACCCGGCCAAGCGGCATCCACTGGCTCGGACCGGTGTAGATGTCCTCGTTCGTCCGCGCTCCGGTGTCGGTGAGGTCCAGCGCCGCCAGCAATCCGCTGATCGGTTCCGGTCGGCCGGGGTCGCGTTCGGTCATGGTCCTCCTCGAGCTGCGGGCGGCACAGTGCTGCTGCCGGAGAGTACTTTAGTCAGCAGATGAGCCACCATTTCACACTCCCCGACCGTGCCGCCCTCGGCGATCTCCGGGTATTCCTCGCACGTGCCGCCCGGGTCGACGACGGCGCGGTGCGGTTGATCGCGGGTGGCAAGGTACTCGCCGTCTACGTCGCCGTGCTGTACCCGGCTGGTCTGCTCGACGCCACACCCACCGTGCTCGGGCTGCGGACGATGGCGCTCGACCAGTCGACCACCTTCGACATGACCGTGCCGGTGGGACCATTCCTCGACCGGGTAGGGCGCCTGATGGATGAGATCCCGGATGACTCGGCGCCGATCGTCGTCGTCGTTCCCCAGGAGACGGCGATCGCGGGATGGGCCGCTATCTCGCCTCCCCGTAGCGGTTGGTCGGCGCTCGCCGCGACCGGCTCGAGCCTGCTGAGGGATACTGCGCAGCGCGGTATCGACGAGGTGGCCGCCGCGGTGCCCACAGGCACCGGCGAGCAGATCGTGCATCGCGTGCGCTCCGAGGTCTGGGGCCGACCGATCGACGGCCTCCCGCATGTCCCCGCCGGCGGAGCGTTCGCGGCGCTCTCGCTCGGCTTCCTCGGCGTGGGAGCGGTGGACGCTCCCATGCGCGACGACGTCCAGGTCTTCGAAGCGGGCCCCTGGGTGCGACTGAGCACCCCGCGCGGACACGTCCTCGCGAAGCGACGTCTCGCGCCGCGTTCCCCGTGAGCTCCGCGGGGGATCAGCCGCCGGGCACCGTGGACGTGCGACCGTAGAGGAAGAGCACGAGCGCGCACGCCGGCGCGGCCAGCTCCTTGCCCCGTCCGATCGTCCAGCCCGCATCGGTCGCGTGCAGAGTGCGGTGCGCGACGATAGAACGGATGGGGGCGGGAGCCGCGGCCATCCGGGCGAGTGCAACGGCCCCCGTCGCTCGGGCAGGGAGGACGATGGCGCCCCCGGTCGTCTCCGCGATGTCGTACCCGCTCACCACGACCTCCGCGAGGTCGCCGACACCCCTGCGACCCCGGCCGGCGGCGCGGTCCGCGGCCAGCAGCCGAAGGCGCGTCGTGATCGCTGCGGCGTCCACCGGTCCGCCCGGTTCCTCATCCTGCCCGAGGATGATTCCGGCTCTCAGCCGCACCAGTTGAGTCGTCGTCGCCGTGAGTCGCTGGACGGTCGCGCCGACGACGTCCCTCACCGTGCGCCTGCCGTCCTGCGAGGTATGTGTCCACTGCTCTGCGGTGAGCCCGGACACCAGATCCGCGAGCGCGGAGGTGCTGGTCGCGATGAGCGGACGCCAATCGCCGCTCACGTCGCCCTCGTCATCGCCGGGGCGCTGACTGAGCGGGAGGTATCTGCCGAGGTCGCTCATCGCTGCGCCAGTTACGTCCTCCCGTGCGGTCGTACACTCGAGGGTAATGCCTGAACCCCGACCGGTGCCCCTCTGGGCGGGACGTGGAATGGCGCTTCTCGGCATCGTGCTCGCCGCGGTGAATCTGAGGACCGCCGTCGCCGCCATCTCTCCGATCGCCG
>CAXTLO010000003.1:19565-29118 GCA_964244965.1 uncultured Marisediminicola sp. | reverse complement strand
GACCTCGACGATGTCGGTCTGGGACTGATCGGCGCGATCCCCCCGGTCGCGTTCGCGGTTTCGGGGTTGATCGGCGCGGCGCTGGCGCGCAGGCTCGGCCTCGAGTTGCTCACCGTGCTCTGCATCGTGGCGATCATCGTCGGTCAGGTGCTGCGGGGCGCCGCGCCTTCCTACGCGGTGCTGCTCGCCGGGAGCGTCGTGACCTTCGCGGGCATCGGGATCGCGAACATCCTCCTGCCGCCGTTGGTCAAGCGCTACTTCCCCGACCGGGTCGGACTCCTCACCGCGGTGTACGTCGGGATGATGGCGATCGGCACCGCTGTCCCCTCCGCCCTCGCAGTGCCCATCGCCGACACCGTCGGCTGGCGCGTCTCGGTGGGCATGTGGTCGGCGCTGGCCGTAATCGGGTTGCTGCCGTGGATCATCGTCGCCGCACGTCACCGCCAGGAGCGTCGCGCGACGCTCCGCAGTGAGGAGCCGGGCATGCCCGAGCCGACGCGGATGCCCGGACGCATCATCCGGTCGCGAACGGCCTGGGCGATCACCGTGATCTTCGCCGTGTCGTCATTCAACGCCTACGCGTGCTTCTCCTGGCTGCCTCAGTTGCTCGTCGACACCGCCGGGGTCAGTCAGGCGGATGCCGGCGTGCTGCTGGCGGTCTACAGCCTCGTCGGCCTCCCGTCCGCTCTCATCGTGCCGGGACTCGTGGCTCGGATCTCCGACGTCGGCTGGGTGGTATGGAGCGCGGCCGCAGCCATCATCACCGGTTTCCTCGGCCTGCTGCTCGCTCCGGCCGCAGCGCCTTGGCTCTGGGTGGCGCTTGCCGGGCTCGGTCCGCTGCTGTTCCCCGCGGCGCTGGTCCTGATCAACCTACGCACGCGCAGCGAGCACGGATCGATCGCGTTGAGCGCCTTCACTCAGGGCGTCGGCTACACGGGCGGTGCGCTCGGGCCACTGCTGATCGGGGTACTGCACGAGGCGACCGACGGATGGACCGTGCCGATCGTCGTCTTCCTCGCCACCGCGGTCGCGGCGACTGCTGCGGGCTTCGCGCTGAGGCGACCGGCTTTCGTCGAGGACGAGGCGGTCATCCGCTGACTCCCGGTCAGCCGACCCGCTCCGCGTGATGGACGAGCGCTCCGGCGCCGATCAGCGGCCCCGCGCTCGAGAGTCCGCTCGGCACCACCTTCACCTTCGTCACGAAGCCGAACTGCACTCGGGTGGCGATGGCAGCGCGGATGTGATCGAACAGCGCGGTCGACACCAGTGAGAAGCCGCCGCCGATGGCCACGATCTCGAGGTCGACGAGTGCGGTCGCAGATGCGATGGCCTGCCCGATCGCGCGCCCGCTCCGTTCGACGGCGGCGACGGCTACCGGATCGCCGTCCCGGTGGCTGACCGCGAGATCCTCGCCGGTCGCCCCCGTCCATCCATGCGACCTCGCCCAAGCGACCGTATTGGGTCCGGAGGCGATCGCTTCGACGCATCCGATGCCGCCGCACTTGCACGGGTCGTCGAAGCCGGCGACCTCGACGTGCCCGATGTGACCGGCGTTGCCGGTGGGGCCGGACACGGTGTTGCCGTGCAGGATCAGTCCGCCGCCGATGCCGGTAGACACGATCATCCCCATGACGTTGTCATATCCGCGCGCCGCGCCGACCCAGTGCTCGGCGAGGGCGATGCAGATGCCGTCCATGCGGAGCGTCACGGGTACCTCTGGGACGGTCTCCTCGATGAGAGTGCGCAGCGGGAAGTTCCGCCACGCGGGAAGGTTCAGCGGTGAGACAAGCCCGAGTGCCTCGGTGATCGGACCCGCGCTGCCGACGCCGACGCCGACGACTCCCCGGTCGGCAGTCAGGGTCGACATGGTGTTGCGCACCGCGTTGCGCACCGAGTCGGCAAGGGCGTCGGAGGTGAGCTGCGGGCCCGTGGGGCTCCGGAACCGGCTCCCCGGCACGACGGTGCCCTCACCGTCGACCAGAGCGGCTTCGACTTTCGTGCCCCCGAGGTCGACGGCGAGGGCGAGCGCGGAGGGTGACGCCGACGACTCGGCGGACGGCGTCAGGGTCATTCGATGAGCATAATCATTCGCGAGCACTCCCCAGGATCGCGCGGGCGAAGCGATCGACGACGTCCGCCGGTGCGTGGGTGAGGAACAGCGACGGCTCCGCCAGCTCGAGTTCGAGGAGCACCGGCTCGCCCGCGTCGGACTGCAGCAGATCGACGCGGGCGTATAGCAGCTCCCGGCGTTCGAAGGGCGCGGCGTCCATCACCTGCTCCGCCACGTCACGCTCGCGCGCCGTCGGGCGCGCCGAGGTGAGCACCTCGCGCGCGTACAGCTCGCCGTCGGCGACGCCACTGACACCGCTCGGAGGCAGCAGCGGTCCCTTGTTCGCGGCGTGGCTGTACTCGCCCCCCACGAACAGCACGGCAGTCTCCCCGCGGGAGTCCACGCTCGACTGGAACGGCTGCACGAGCACGTCACGTCCGGCTCCGGTGAGCCGGTGCACATGGCGCTCGGCCTCCTCCCGCATGGTCGACGGGTATCTCACCGTGTCGACGCTGCCGGCGGAGACGGCCGGCTTCACGACGACCTCGCCGTCCGGAAGGCGCACCGGATCGCCGGGGCGGATCACGGTCGTCGGCACGATGGGCACCCCGGCCGCACCCAGTTGCGCCAGATAGGACTTGTCGGTGTTCCATCGCAGCACGTCGGGCGAGTTGCGCAGCTGCACCTGTCGTGCCGTCGCGTCGGCCCAGGTGAGGAACTCGGCATGTCGCAGGTGATAATCCCAGGCCGATCGGATGACGGCGAGGTCGAAGTCCGCCCACGGCACCTGCCGGTCGTCCCAGGCCTGGACCGAGGCATCCACACCGACGGCGTCGAGGGCGGCGAGGAGGAGTCCCTCGTCTTCGTCGGTACCGAGGGCGGCCAAGGCGGAGACGAGGGCGACACGCATCCCGAGACCCTATCGCTGGGTGGCGGATCGTTCACGGACGGAGGTCGGTGGGGCGGCATACAGTTCTCACATGGCCCCCCGTGAGCTCGTCGTCGAGCACGACCTCGACACGCCCCCGGCGATCGCCTGGGCCGCGTTGACCGATCAGGAGCTGGTGAGCGGCTGGATGGGGAACGCGCTTATCGATGCGGTCACCGACGGGCGGTATGCGGTGGCCTGGCTCGGGCGGCCCGGGTATCCGGGCTTCGACGGCCGCATCGATGTGTGCTCGCCGAGCGAGCGACTCGTCCTCGCCGTCGGGCGTCATGGCACGATCGAGTTCGTGCTCGAGGAGGAACCCGGCGGACTGAGGGGCACCTGGACCCGGCTGAGGATCACGATCGATACGGGCGAGGCGGACCGCGTGGCCGATCTCCGGGACCGCTGGCAGCTGGCGCTCGGGCAGCTGGACGAAGTGCTCCGAGGTCATCCGACGGACTGGAGTGTCGGTCGCCGCTCGCCGAACCCGGTACGCGACGCCGGCTCCGCGTGACTCGCGTGAGCGGCATACCCTTGATGCGGCGCCCGCGACACTACGCGAGCAGGGAGGACGGGCGATGACCATCAGTGGAGTGCAACGCGAGACCCATGCGGTCGCCCTCCTCGGCGGCGAGGCGACCGACACCAGTCTGCGCCGATACCTGCACGGCATCCCCGGTATCGACGCCGTCGGCCTCGAGCAGCGCTCGGCCAATCTCGGCACCCGATCGATCAAGACGACCTCCAAGAAGCTCGCGCTGGACACGATCATCCGGCTGATCGATCTGACCACGCTCGAGGGGTCGGACACCCCGGGTAAAGTGCGCTCCCTCGTCGCGAAGGCGCTCACCCCGGATTCCAGCGACCCCGGATGTCCGCGGGTCGCAGCGGTGTGCGTCTACGGCGACATGGTTCCCCATGCGGTCGCTGCTCTGGGCGCCGCGCACTCCGCAGGCCGCGACGACGGGGTCAACGTGGCGGCGGTCGCCACGGCGTTCCCGAGCGGACGGGCATCCCTCGAGGTCAAGCTCTCCGACACCGCGGATGCGGTTGCCGCAGGCGCCGACGAGATCGACATGGTGATCGACCGCGGAGCATTCCTCGCCGGGAGGTACGGCCAGGTGTTCGACGAGATCGTCGCCGTCAAAGACGCGTGCGTCCGGCAGGACGGCTCGTCGGCGCACCTCAAGGTCATCCTCGAGACCGGCGAACTCAACACCTACGACAACGTGCGCCGCGCGTCCTGGCTCGCGATCCTCGCCGGTGGCGACTTCATCAAGACCTCCACGGGCAAGGTCGCACCCGCGGCGACCCTGCCTGTCACCCTGTCCATGCTCGAGGCGGTGCGGGACTGGTACAAGCTGACCGGCCAGCGGATCGGGGTGAAGCCGGCGGGCGGCATCCGCTCGTCGAAGGACGCGATCAAGCACCTCGTCGCCGTCGCCGAGACCGTGGGGGAGGAGTGGCTCCAGCCGCACCTGTTCCGTTTCGGCGCCTCGAGTCTGCTCAACGACGTGCTGCTCCAGCGACAGAAGATGACTACCGGTCATTACTCCGGTCCCGACTACGTGACGATCGACTGAGAACGGATTCCCATGAGCTTTCTCGACTACGCTCCGGCGCCGGAATCGCAGGCGATCCTGCAGCTGAGATCGGAATACGGACTCTTCATCGACGGAGAGTTCACCGACGGGCACGGCGCCCCCTTCTCTACGGTCTCGCCCGCCACCGAGAAGCACATCGCGACCATCGCCACTGCTGACGCGCACGACGTCGACCGGGCGGTGGCCGCTGCACGCCACGCCTATGAGCGCAGCTGGTCGACGCTGTCCGGCAGCGACCGCGGCAAGTACCTGTTCCGCATCGCGAGGCTCGTCCAGGAGCGCGCTCGGGAACTCGCGGTCGCTGAGAGCCTCGACAACGGCAAGCCGATCAGGGAGAGCCGGGACGTCGACGTCCCGCTGGTCGCCGCCTGGTTCTTCTACTACGCCGGCTGGGCCGACAAGCTCGACTACGCCGGCGCCGGCCCCGACCCGGCATCGCTCGGCGTCGCGGCACAGGTCATCCCCTGGAACTTCCCCCTGATGATGCTGGCGTGGAAGATCGCTCCCGCGCTCGCCGCAGGCAACACGGTCGTGCTCAAACCGGCGGAGACCACGTCGCTGACGGCGATGCTCTTCGCCGAGATCGTGCAGCAGGCCGACCTCCCGGCGGGGGTGGTGAACATCATCACCGGTGCCGGTGGCACCGGTCAGGCGCTCGTCGAGCATCCCGACGTGAACAAGGTCGCCTTCACCGGCTCCACCGCCGTCGGACGAGCCATCGCGCGATCCGTCGCCGGCACCGATAAGAAGCTCACTCTCGAACTCGGCGGCAAGGCGGCGAACATCGTCTTCGACGACGCGCCCATCGATGCGGCGATCGAGGGGATCGTCAACGGGATCTTCTTCAACCAGGGTCACGTCTGCTGCGCGGGCAGCCGATTGCTCGTGCAGGAGAGCGTGCACGACGACGTGGTCGATCGGCTCAAAGAGCGCCTCTCGACCCTGCGACTGGGAGACCCGCTCGACAAGAACACCGATATCGGCGCTATCAACAGCGCCGAGCAGCTGCAGCGGGTGCGTGAATTATCCGACATCGGTGAGCAGGAGGGCGCGCAGCGGTGGACGGCGGACTGCGTCATCCCCGCACAGGGATTCTGGTTCGCCCCCACCATCTTCACCAACGTCTCCACCAGCAACCGGATCGCTCGCGACGAGATCTTCGGGCCGGTGCTGTCGGTGCTCACCTTCCGCACACCGGCGGAGGCGATCGCGAAGGCGAACAACACCCCGTACGGGCTGTCGGCCGGGATCTGGAGCGACAAGGGCAGCAGGGTACTGGCGGTCGCGGACGAGCTTCGTGCCGGCGTCATCTGGGCCAACACGTTCAACCGCTTCGACCCGGCAAGCCCGTTCGGCGGGTACAAGGAGTCGGGGTACGGGCGCGAGGGCGGCCGCCACGGGATCGCCGCGTACCTGAAGCCGCGCCGTCGCGCCGAGCAGTCGCCGTCGTCCGAGTCCCCGCCGCTGGATCCGTCAACGGAAGGGGTGATCGAATGAGCCGTCTCACGATCCCGAAGACCTACAAGCTGTACATCGGGGGCAAGTTCCCCCGGAGCGAGTCCGGCCGCGTGTATGCGGTTGCGACGCGTGAGGGCGACTTCCTCGCCAACGTCGCCCAAGCCTCGCGGAAGGACGCACGCGATGCGGTCGTCGCCGCGCGCAAGGCGCAACCCGGCTGGGCAGGCGCCACGGCATACAACCGCGGGCAGGTGCTCTATCGCATCGCCGAACTGCTCGAGGGGCGCCGAGCACAGTTCATCGATGAGATCGTGCACTCCGAGGGGGCCTCTCCGGCCGCCGCTGCCGTGCAGGTCGACGAGGCGATCGACACCTGGGTCTGGTACGCGGGCTGGGCGGATAAATACGTGCAGGTCGCGGGCAACGCGAACGCCGTATCCGGTCCCTTCTTCAACATCTCCGTCCCCGAACCCACCGGCGTCGTCGCGCTCGTGGCCCCGCAGTCCGGCGACTCGCTGCTCGGTCTCGTATCCGTCGTCGCGCCCGCGCTCGTGGCGGGCAACGCCGTCGTCGTGATCGCCGATCAGCAGTCGCCGCTCGCCGCCATCAGTCTCAGCGAGGTGCTGGCGACGAGCGATGTTCCCGGCGGCGTCGTGAACGTGCTCACGGGCTCGCCCGCCGAGATCGCCCCGTGGCTCGCGAGCCACGCCGATGTGAACGCACTCGATCTCACCGGAGCGGGATCGCTCGAGTGGGTCGACCTGCAGGTCGCGGCAGCAGAGACGCTGAAACGCGTACTCCCGCCGGAGCCGGGGGTGCCCGCGCGATCTCTCGAACGCATCACCTTCTTCACCGAGACCAAGACGGTCTGGCACACCAAGGGTCTGCTCTAACCGGTTTCCTCATTCATCCAGGTGATTGGGCTCCGGTCGAGCGCCGCCAGCGCGGGCGTCGTCATCCGATCCGGTCGAGTAGCACAAGGAGCTCGTTCGAGACTCCATGACCTTTCTTCTCAGCCGGCGGCGTGCTGAGCTCACTACTTCTGCGCGCGGGTCAGACGCGCGTGGTGGGCCAGAGCGACCTCGAGCCAGACGCCGAGTTCGGCGTCGGAAGTCAGGGCGCTCCCCGTCACGTGCACCCAGCCCGGGCCCATGGTGCGGCCGCCCATCTCAGCGGTCTCCGCGCCCGCATGTTCGATGAGTTCCTGGTGTCTGTCGGGATCGACTCGCACAAGTAGGTCGTCGTCCCGGCCGACCGAGACCGTCAGCTTGTCCGCGACCATGAATGACAACCCGCCGAACATGCGTACTTCGCGCACCGGCTTCCCGGTGTCCTCGAGCGCGCGCCTCACCCGTTCGATCAGCGCATGCGGCGCTTCCGCCGCTTTCTTCGCCCCTCGTGCCATTTCGTCTCCTCGTCGCACGCTTCTGATAGCACGATAAACAGCTGTCAGGGCCGGCGCGAGTGTCTCTTCCCGGCGGCTGGCGAGGACGGGTGCCTAGGCTGGCCGGATGACCTCCACCGATGGTGTCCCTGTCGCGCTGGTGACCGGCGCCACCGGGTACATCGGGGGACGCCTGGTTCCGAAACTGCTCGAAGCAGGCTTCGCAGTCCGGGTGCTCGTCCGTTCCCCCGCCCGCATGACGGATGTGCCGTGGGTGGAGTCGGTGGAGGTGGTGGTCGGAGACCTCGCCGACCCTGCCGCCCTCCCACCAGCGATGAGGGGCGTGCGGGTCGCCTACTATCTTGCGCACGCCATGGGCGCGGGCGGCGATTTCGAGCGCGCGGAGAAGACCGCGGCCGAGAACTTCGCGCGAGCTGCGCAGACCGCGCACGTCGCCCGCATCGTCTATCTCGGTGGCCTGCATCCCGAAGGCACCCTGTCGCCGCATCTCCGCTCCCGGGCCGAGGTCGGCCGCATCCTGATGGGATCCGGGGTACCGACGGCGGCGCTGCAAGCGGGTGTCGTCATCGGCTCGGGGTCGGCGTCCTTCGAGATGATCCGCCACCTCACCGATGTGCTGCCCTACATGCCCGCGCCGAAGTGGGTGCGCAACTTCATCCAGCCCATCGCGGTGCGAGACGTGCTCTACTACCTGGTCGAGGCGGCGGACCTACCGGATGACGTCAACCGCACTTTCGACATCGGCGGCCCCGACGTGCTCCGCTACGGGCAGATGATGAACGGCTACGCGCTCGAGGCCGGCCTGAAGCAGCGGCCCATCGCCGCGCTGCCCGTGCTCACGCCGTGGCTCGCATCGCAGTGGGTGAACCTCGTCACCCCGATCCCGCGGTCGCTCGCGGTCCCGATCATCGCCTCGCTCCAGTACGACTGCGTGATCGCCGAGCACGACATCGGCCAGTACATCGCCGAGCCCGACGGCGGCCTCACCGGGTATCGCACCGCGGTGCGGCTCGCCCTCGACCGGATGCGCCTGGGTGAGGTGGAGACAAGTTGGCAGAACGCGTCCGTCGAGGGAGCACCTGCGAATCTCCTACCCAGCGATCCGGACTGGACCGGACACACCGTCTTCACGGATGTGCAACACGCCCACGCCGACGCCCCGGTCGAACAGCTCTGGAAGGTCGTGGAGGGGATCGGCGGGGAGAACGGCTGGTACTCGCTGCCCGTCGCGTGGGCGGCACGGGGGGTCATGGACAAAATGGTGGGCGGCGTGGGTCTGCGGCGCGGACGCCGAAACGCCGAGCACCTCAGCACCGGGGACGCTTTGGACTGGTGGAGGGTCGAGCAGATCGAGCACGGGCGGTTCCTCCGACTGCGCGCCGAGATGAAGCTGCCGGGGCGCGCCTGGCTCGAGATGACGGTCGAACCCGACCCCGCAGGAGGTTCGCGGTACCTGCAGCGGGCCATCTTCTTTCCCCAGGGTCTCGGCGGGCGCCTGTACTGGTTCGCGATCCTCCCCTTCCATGGCGTGATCTTCACCGGCATGGCGGCGAAGATCGCTCAGACCGCCGAGCAGTCCGCGCGGGTTGGTGATTCCCAGCGGCCTCCACCACAATGGCGGTGAGCCGCGACCAGGCGCCGCATCATGCGCCGCTCCTCACGTCCCCCGACAGGAAGGTCCCTCGCATGAGCGATCAGCACGACGCAGTTGACGCGTCCGCCTCCGCGAACGGTCAAGACCACCCACGCCACACCGTCGCTTTCGTCGGCGACAGCCTCACGCAGGACGGCTCATGGGCCGACTGGTTCCCCGATCTCGACGTCCGCAACCTTGGGCGCGGAGGTGACACGAGCGACGACCTGCTCGCCAGACTCGACGAGGTCGTCGCGACGGACCCCGACGAGATCGTGCTCCTCATCGGCACCAACGACCTCGGCACACGGCAGACCGTCGAGCACCTCGTGCGCAACGTCGAGACGGCCTGCGTACAGTTGCGCCGCGACCTCCCCGGCTCCCGGATGCTGCTCACCTCGATCCTGCCGCGCGGACGCGAGTTCGCCCAGCGCATCAAGGAGGCGAACATCCATCTCCGGCAGTTCTCCTCGAC
>CAXTLO010000003.1:0-19555 GCA_964244965.1 uncultured Marisediminicola sp. | reverse complement strand
GGCGCAGTTCCTCGATCTCTGGCCGGCTCTCGCACTCGAAGACGGCGAGCTCAATCCTGCCTTCACCGACGATCGACTCCATCTGAACGAAGCGGGCTACCAGGCATGGACCGCCGAGCTCGGCCCCGCACTCCTCCGGCTCCGGGAGCTGCCTCCCATGACGACGCCGATCCAGATCGTGCGCACCGACCAGTACTCGCGGCCTCCCGGCGCGTGACGCCGATCGCGGTCAGCGACGGATGACCAGCTACCCGACCCCGCCGTTCACCAGACCCGCGCTCGCACCCGGAATCATCGCGGCGATCGTGCTCGTCGCAGGGTCCGTGCTCATCGGGATGGACGAGTTCGTCTGGATCTCGTACGCGATAAGCATCCTCGCGATCATCGTGTGCGTCTTCGCCGTACAGGCGCGCCAGCCATGGTGGCTCGGCGTGCTCGTGCCCATCGCGATCGCGTGGAATCCCGTCATTCCGCTTCCGTTCGACGGCACGATCTGGCAGGCCGCACAATTCGTCGCGGCCCTCGGGTTCCTCGTGGTCGGCATCCGCGTGAAGATCCGCAATCCAGAGGACCGGAACGCTCGCCGCTCCTGAGCACATGGCCCACGCTCGCTGGGAGTCATAATGAGCAGAGCGTCCGATCCCTGGGCGCCCAACCAGATCGGGACACCCATCGCAGAGAACTTCACCCCCGTCGTCGTGCCGTCACTGTCCGCACCGGTGGTCATCCAGCGGCCGGACGTCGTGGTGCGCAAGGGACTGCTCACGCTCGTGAACGGTCATCTCACCCCACGTGAGTCGATGGTCGAGGATCTCCTGTTCATCAGAGAGGTGTTGGATGCCGCGAGCATCCGTTACTTCTTGATTCGAGGCAACGACGACCGTCCGGTGCTGGCGGTCGACTGGCGGGAGCGCAAGCGACTGCGCGCAGCTCTCGCGGAGGCGTGTGCGAACGAGCCGTTCTACTCGCGTGCTGATGGGCGCGGACGCACGAATCCGGTTCTGATCGCCGAGGGCAGGCTGTCCACCGACGCGAAATCGAGGGCGTTCACACTGTTCCGTCCACGGATCGAGCCGCAGGGCAGGCTCCGCTACGGCGCGGGCAGTGGCGTGCGGGTCGAGCTATGGCAGTGGACCGGCGACGAGATCATCGCGCCGTCGGACAACGCGCTGATGCGCGACGTGCTCCCCGCCGACGAGGCGGTCGAGGGTCAGACCGAGATGTACGGCGTGACCTGGCCGACGCTCGACGGGATGTTCGCCGAGCACGCTTCCGACATCGCGTTCGACATCGACATCGTGTTCTCCTGGGTCGACGGTGCCTCGGTCGAATGGCAGCGCCTCAGAGCGAAGCGGATGGAGAGCTATGTCGTGGGGGAGGGGGACACCGCCGAGGCCCGCTTCCGCCAGATCGACGAGTTGAAATACGCCTTGCGGTCGGTGCACCTGTTCGCGCCGTGGATCCGCGACATCTACATCGTCACCGATTCACCCGTGCCGGCGTGGCTCGGCGATCATCCACGGGTGAAGATCATGCGCAGCGAGGACTTCTTCGTCGACCCCTCGGTGCTCCCCACTCACAATTCGCACGCGATCGAGTCGCAGTTGCAGCACATCCCGGGCCTCAGTGAGCACTTCCTCTACTCGAACGACGACATGTTCTTCGGACGGCCGGTGACGCCGGACATGTTCTTCTCGCCCGGTGGGCTCACCAAGTTCATCGAGGCACCGACACGGATCGGGCTCGGGTCGAGCAACCCCACGAGGAGCGGGTTCGAGAACGCGGCGAGAGTCAATCGCGCCCTGCTTCAGGACCGTTTCGGCAAGGTGACCACGCGCCATCTCGAGCACACGGCCGTTCCACTGCGCAAGTCGGTTCTGCTCGAGATGGAGCGCGAGTTCGCGGAGGATTTCCGACGCACGAGCGCGAGTCCGTTCCGGTCCGCTACCGATATCTCGGTGACCAACTCGCTGTACCACTACTTCGCCCTGATGACGGGGCGCGCCGTGGTTCAGACCACTGCGAAGGTGCTCTATGTCGACACCACCATGCGCGAGGGGCTCCGAGAGCTCCGGCGTCTGCTCAAGCGACGCGCCGTCGACTTCTTCTGCCTGAACGACGGAAGCTTCCCCGAGGTGGACGCCGCGGAGCGTGCCACAGCGGTCGTCTCGTTCCTCGAGGACTATTTCCCGATCGCCGCCCCCTGGGAGGCCGAGCAGGTCGAAGCGGCGCGCCGCAGCGGATCCGCCGCAGGTTGAATCGGAGGCGAATCCCGCCCGATCAGGCGATGACGGGCAGCGGCATGGTCATCGGCGGTTCCGCCGCCACGTGCGGGTTGACCGGCGGGTCGATCACGATGTCGTGATCGGAGAGGATCGCCGCGGTCTCCTCCGCATCGACCCAGGTCGAGACGGCGGGGAAGGCCCCGACCGGAACCACCGAGTGCAGCACGGTCTGGTCGTAGACATGGATGAGGTTGAACGACTGGGCGCCGTCGCGACCCCGGGAGCCGCCGACGGGCACGTTGAGGTCCTGGGTGTAGCAGGTGGCGGAGGCGACCGATACCGGGATGCCCGCGAACGTGGCGGTCGTCGAGTAGTGCAGGTGTCCCGCGATGATGCTGCGCACGTCGGAGCCGCGCAGCACCTCGGCGAACTCGTCCTGCTCGCGCAACTCGACCAGTACGGCGAGGTCGAGCACGCTCGGGACCGGCGGATGATGCATGGCGAGAATCGTCCCGTGCGGGGCGGGCGTAGCGAGTTCCTCAGCGAGCCAGTCGAGTTGCTCGCCAGACACCTCGCCGTGGTGACACCCCGGCACTGTCGAATCGAGGGCGATGATGCGCAGACCGTTGACGTCGAAGACCCGGTCGACCGGGTTGGCGGTGGGCAACTGGCCGAGGAGTTCGCGACGGAATGTAGCGCGATCATCGTGATTGCCCATCACCCAGATGACTTCGGCCCCGAGGCGTGCCGCTGCAGGGTCGATGATCGCGCGGAGCTTCGCGTACGCGCCGGATTCACCCTTGTCGGCGAGGTCGCCGGTGAACACGATCGCCTCCGGCCGCGCCCCTGACGCTTCCAGTCCGGCGAACAGCTGACGGAGCCGGGCTTCGCTGTCGACCGAGCCGTAGAGGGGGCGATCACCCGCCAGGAGGTGGGTGTCGCTGAGATGCAAGATGAAGTGGTCGGGGCGTGGGTACTGGGCCCTGTAACCGGACATGCGTCCATGACACCATCCATACCTGTCCCGGAGGTGAACGACAGGCGGCCGGTGCGGTACTGGTAGGACACCGAAACACCCCCAGAGCAGGGCACATCCACGTGATCGGACGGCGCGTGGGGCGTCGGAGTGGTAATCCGGCCGTCCGACGGCATAAAATCGGATGTAGCGCGAGACGGGCCTGTCGCATCGGGTGCCCGTCGCTTCTCGACATCGTCGTGACCCGCCATCGGCTGAGTCATCCGTCATCGAGTACGCCGGTCTCTTCGGAAGCCGCCTCGACGTCGACAGCCATCCGGCCGTCCGCAGTCGACGAGCTGTGCGCGACATCACCACCATCCCAGTGCCCGTAGTCCAGGAGGAACATGGCACGCTCCAGCCAGTCGAAGACGTCTCAGCGAGGGTCTTCGAAGAAGTCGTCAGGCAGGTCCGGTCAACGGCGCTCGCGTCCAGGAGACGAGGCCGGAGTCATCCCGGTGCTCGCTCGGGCCGTGCGCGAGATCGAAGGCGCCGCCGAACGGGGCAAAGTCGGCCCCACCGGCCGAGCGAAGTTCCAGATCACCGCGCTGCTCATGCGGGAGGAACGTGCGCGCGCAAAAGCCGACACCGACCTCGGCGACTCCGAGCGCGCCGAGGTGCTCAAGCGGCTCGACGGAGTGGCCACCATACTGGCGAAGACGGCGGCGAGGGACACCTCCCTCATCCAGCTGCTCGCCGAGGACGCGCCGGTGTCCGACGCCGCTCGTCGCCTGCGTCGCGAGATGCTGATGGCATCCGGCGTCGAACTGAGCCCGGACGAATTGATCATCGCCACGGAGCCCGAGCCGGTTCCGGCGGCGATGGAGAAGCAGGTGGTGCCGCAATCCGTCGTTGCTCGTCAGCTGTCGAATCCGTTCCTCGCGCCCGACTTCAGCCAGCCTGTCAAGGCGAAACCCACCGGAGGCCGGCTGTCGAACTGGGAGCTGCTCGAGCCGCTGTTCCGCGCCTTCGAGTACGGTTCCGGCGGCAATGTCGCCAGCATGGAGCTGCCGGAGCCCACCGCGGCCGACCGTCGTGCTCCAGACGGGCTCGAGTTGTTCACCCACCAGGCCGAGTTCGTCGCGAGCGTACGTGAAGGGCACCGCACCTTTCTGCTCGCCGACGAGCCGGGGCTCGGCAAGACCGCCCAGGCGTTGCTCGCGGCATCGGCATCCAACTCCTATCCTCTGCTGGTCGTCGCACCCAACGTCGTGAAGACGAACTGGGCTCGCGAGGTCGACCTATGGACGCCCAACCGTTCGTCCACGGTCATCCACGGTTCCGGGGAGAACCTCGACGCCTTCGCGGATGTGGTGATCGTCAACTACGACGTGCTCGACCGCCACATCGGCTGGCTGCGCACCCTGGGCTTCAAGGGGATGGTCGTCGACGAGGCGCACTTCATCAAGAACCGCGAGTCACAGCGTTCGAAGCACGTGCTGTCGCTCGCCGCCAGCATCCGCGCGCGCTCCCCCCGGGCCCTGATGGTCGCGCTCACCGGCACCCCCCTCATCAACACGATCGATGACTTCCGTGCTATCTGGCAGTTCCTCGGCTGGATCGACGGGGACAAGCCGACTGCTGAACTGATGTCGCAGCTCGAGGACAACGGACTCACCCCGGCCGACTTCGGGTTCTTCGCCGAGGCACGACAGACCGTCATCGACATGGGCATCGTGCGCCGCAAGAAGATCGACGTTGCCGCGGATCTGCCGTCCAAGCGCATCGCCGATCTGCCGGTCGAGCTCGACGACGAGCAGGGGCGCTCCATCCGCGAGGCGGAGGCCGCGCTGTCGCGGCGGCTTCTCGACCGCTACACGCGGGCGGTCACGATGTCGAAGAACCCCGACCTCGACACCGTCGCCCTCATCCGGCTGGTTGCGCAGGCCGAGCTCGAAGAGTCGAAGGCGCAGAAGTCGGGCGAGAACGTCTTCACCATGGTGCGCAAGATCGGTCAGGCGAAGGCGGTCCTCGCCGCCGATTACACCGCCCAGCTCGCGCGGTCCGTCGGCAAGGTCGTGTTCTTCGCCAAGCACATCGACGTGATGGATGCGGCGGAGGAGACCTTCGCCAAGCGCGGGCTCAAGACCGTGTCGATCCGCGGCGACCAGACCGCCGCGTTCCGCCAGTCGCAGGTGGACGCGTTCGACAACGACCCGGAGGTCGCGGTGGTGGTCGCATCACTGACCGCGGCGGGCGTCGGGCTCAACCTGCAGGCTGCGTCGAATGTGGTGCTCGCCGAGCTCAGCTGGACCAGCGCCGAGCAGACGCAGGCGATCGACCGTGTGCATCGCATCGGCCAGTCGGTGCCGGTGACGGCGTGGCGCATCATCGCGGCGCAGACGATCGACGCGAAGATCGCCGAGCTCATCGACAGTAAGGCCGGGCTCGCGGCGCGGGCGCTGGACGGCGACGACTCGGTTGTCGCCGCGGAGTCGAGCCTGCAGCTCGACGCCCTCGTGCACCTGCTGACGGGCGCCCTCGGGAGGTAGCGCGCTGGTCGGACGCGCGCTCGTCACCCTTTGTGAGCGGGTCAGGCGACGGCCTCGTGCACCAGGCGACCGATCGCGGACGTGGGGATCTCGAGCCAGTCTGGACGATTACGGGCCTCGTAGACCGCTTCGTAGAGCGCCTTGTCGATCTCGAAGGCGTCGAGGAGCGCTCGATCGCCCTCCAGATCGACGCCCGAGCGTACTGCGTATCCGTCGAGGAACGCCTCCCGTGCGGCGGAGGCCCATCCGGCTGCACGATCGGCGGCTTCCGGATGGGATCGGGTGACCGATCCAGCCACATAGTCGAACGACCGCAGCATCCCGGCGACATCTCGCAGGGGGGAATCGTTCACGGCGCGCTCGGCCATCGGTCGGAGCGGTTCGCCCTCGAAGTCGAGCGCGACCCATCCCCGATCGGGTACCGACAGCACCTGGCCGAGGTGGTAGTCGCCATGGATTCGCTGCAGCGCTGGCCATGGCAGCGTCGCGAGCCGCGAGTAGACCCTGTCGAGGTCGTCGGTCAGTTCGGCGAGCGCCGGAACCACGCCGACGGCCGCCGCGAACCGCTGGCGCATGCTCGCGATCACCGCAGCGGTGTCGTCCGCTGAGGCGGCGTGGGTCGGCAAGGCCGATGCGAGCGTGAGATGGATGTCGGCGGTGGCCTCGCCGAGCGTCCGGGCTTCGCCGGTGAAATCGCGGCCCTCCGTCGCTGCGGCCAGGGCGACCCGCCAGGCGTCGTCGACCCCCGGCAGGAACTCCTGCGCGAAAGCTAGGTGCCCGTGCGCGAACCCGGCCGGCTCGCCGGTGTCACGCCACTGCCCGGTGATGTGTCCGACCGACCGGGGTACTACCGAGGAGCCCCCCGCGGAGATCGCGCCGGTCAGCGTCACGTCCGGGTTCTCCCCGTGATGCAGCGAACGGAAGATCTTGCAGATGACGGGGGCCTCGGAATGACCGTCGAGCCCGACGACGTCGAAGATGATCGAGGTGTTCGACTGCTCGCCTGACAGCACTCGCGAGCTAACGACCTCGAGCGCGGGGGTGCGGGGGGCGCTGTGACCGCGGGCGGCCAGTCCCGGCTCTCCCGCATCGGGGCGGGCGGTGCCTTCGTCGAGGATGAGGCGCAGGATCGCAGCGGCGCCGGCCGGGTCCCGGGTTCCGTCGTAGACGAACCGTCCGCCGTCGCGGCCGACGAGCGCGATCTCCTGACCCTCGAGCGGAGTGACCCGCGAGGTGAGCGGCACCTGGTACAGGATCGGCGGTTCGGCGTGATCGAGCAGCAGGTGCACGGTGACGCGCGCCGCAGCATCCGCCGACACCAGGTCGAAACCGCCGATCCGTTCCCACTGCGGTGCGCGGCTCTTGCCGGCGAACCATCGCTGACCTTGGATCCAGGTGGACAGGTCGTCGGGCACACCGGTCTCGCGCATCGTCCGAGCCTATCCGCGCGGTTCGACCGCCGCGACGCCGAGCCGGTCGAGGACCCACGCGGTCTGGAACGCCCGCTCGCGCCACGCCGCATAGCGTCCGCTGACGCCGCCGTGCCCAGCGGTCAATTCGGTCTTGAGCAGTACCGGCGCGCCGACCTGGCGGAGCCGTGCCACCCACTTCGCCGGCTCCACGTAGAGCACGCGGGTGTCGTTGAGGCTGGTGACCGCCAGGATCGGCGGATACGCGGCATCGGCCCGCACGTTCTCGTAGGGCGAGTAGCCGCGCATGTAGTCGTAGACCGCGGCATCGTGCAGCGGATCGCCCCACTCGTCCCACTCGATCACCGTGAGCGGGAGGTCGGGGTCGAGGATGCTGGTGAGCGCATCCACGAAGGGGACGACGGCGAGGATGCCGCTGAACAGGTCCGGTGCGAGATTGGCGACGGCGCCCACGAGCAGACCCCCGGCGCTGCCCCCTTCGGCGACGAGCCGGTCGGGCGCCGTCCACCCGGTGTCGACGAGGTGCTCCGCCGCGGCGACGAAATCCGTGAACGTATTGCGCTTGGCGAGCATCTTCCCGTCGTCGTACCAGCCCCTGCCGAGCTCGCCCCCACCGCGCACATGGGCGATCGCGAAGACGACCCCGCGGTCGAGCAGCGAGAGGCGGGGGATCGAGAAGCCAGGGTCCATGCTGGCCTCGTATGACCCGTAGCCGTACAACTCCATCGGCGCGGGCGACCCCTGTTCGACCATATCCCTGCGCCACACCAGCGAGATCGGCACTCGTCGGCCGTCCGACGCGACAGCCCATTCCCTGGCCTGCTCGTACGACTCCGACCGGTACCCGCCGAGCACCGGCTGCCGCTTGAGCACGCGGCGGTCCCCGGTGGCGACGTCGTAGTCGAGCACGGTCGCGGGCGTCACGAATGAACTGAGACCGAGACGCACGGCGGGCTGCGTCCACTCCGGATTCGACGACGGGCCGACGGAGAACAAGGGCTCGTCGAACTCCAGCTCGGTGAGCGCACCGTACCCCCCCATGCTGCCGAGATGGCTGCTGCCGAGACCGATGCTTCCGAGCACGCCTCGTGAACCGACGGTCCCGGTCCCCGCATCGGCGATCAACGGGATGATGCCTACGCGGGTCAGCACGTCTCGGCGGTACGAGACGACCAGATGCGTCGCGAACGCGTCGACACTCTCGAGCCTGGACTCGTCGGAGGCGGCCACGATCGTGGCGTGCTCGCCGAGCGGGTCGGAGGCGGCGACGTCGATGAGCTCGAAGTTCGGAGCGTTCCGGTTGTGCACGATCAGGAGGCGATCGCTTCCGGCGACGACCGCGTGCTCCACGTCGTACTCCACTCCGTCCACACGCGGCCACACCACAGCGAAGTCGCCGGTCGGGTCATCCGCCTCGAGGAGGTGCACCTCGCTGGTGATCTTCGAGCCGAGGGCGATGACCAGGTAGCGCCGGCTGCGGGTGAGTCCGACGCCCACCCAGTACCGGTCGTCCGTCTCGGTGAACACCTTCACGTCGTCGCTCGATGCCGTGCCGACCTCATGCCGCCAGACGGTGTCGGGGCGCCATGACTCGTCCACCGTGCTGTAGAACACGAAGCGCCCGTCGGGCGAGAACACGGCTCCGCCGGACATCTTCTCGACGACGTCCACTGCGCTGTCGGCCCCGGTGGCGAGGTCGCGGATGCGCAGGGTGTAGCGCTCGTCGCCCACCACGTCGGAGGACCAGGCCAGCGCCGTGCCGTCGGTCGAGACATCCGACCCGCCGACCGAGAAGAAGTCGTGGCCCTCCGCCTCTGCGTTCGAATCGAGGAGCACCTGCTCCCCGGCGACCTTCCCGTCGATGGTCGGCGGAGTCCAGTCGTCGGCGGCGCCGATCGGCGCTCGGCAGCTGATGCCGTAGGACTTCCCCTCGACGGTGCGGGTGTAGTACCAGTGGTTCCCGCGGCGCACCGGCACGCTCAGGTCGGTCTCCTGGGTGCGGGACTTGACCTCCTCGAAGATCCGGTCGCGGAGCGGGGCGAGGTGCGCGGTCTGCTGCTCGGTCCAGGCGTTCTCAGCCTCGAGGTGGGCGATCACGGCCGGATCATCCTTCGCCCGCAACCACTCGTACTCGTCGACGAAGGTGTGCCCGTGGTGCACCCGGTCGGTCGGACGGCGGTCCGCGACGGGGGGCCCCTGCGGAATGGATGCGGCGGGCGCGGGCGTATCGGAGTTCATCACTTCACCGTACCCGCGGCATCGCGCACCGCCGCCCCCTCGGCACGCCGGGGCCTCCGCTCGCCCACACCTGTTCGCCTTTCAGGAACACCTGTGGCGGATGTCGACTCCCGTGACCTCGTGCGCCGCATCCGTCACTCCTGCACCACGGGTTCCTGAAAGCCGAACCGCCCGCAGGTCGACGTGGGCGACGCGCTCAGACGGCGAGCAGGCGACGCCAGCGGGCGAAGGCGTCGCGTCCGGGCGGCAAGGCGCTCCAGACGTGGTGCTCGCCTTCCCCGACCGCGGCGTCGAGTACTCGCAGAGCGCGCCGGTCCGTCGGGGTCAACCGCCCGCGCTCGTGGTCGGGGTCGTCGATCAGCGACACGAGGAAAGCGGCATCGCGCGCATGGGCGAACGGGTCGCTGGTGTCCATGGCGAACTGGCTCGCCTCGTAGATCACTGTGGCGAGCAGATCGGGCACCGGGACGCGTGGGGACCGGAGACCCTTGCTCGCGAGGTAGGGCACCCGACGTGCGAGCGCCTGGTCGCCGCCGTGCAGCTCGGTCAGTCCGACCACGTGCACCGTCCACAGCTGCGGCTGCCGGCCGGATCCCGCGGAATCCGGGTCGCGGCGGTAGCGGAACAGTGAACCGACAGGAGGTTGTGCCCCGTCGGTCTCGAAGCCGAGATATCTCAGCGAGCGGGTGACCTTCTGCAATGAGGATGCGATCGTCACGATGCGCCCGACCGAGTCGGAGTCACGAGGAACTCTGTTGTCGTCCCGGTGCGCGAGGGCGTGCGCGACGACGACCTGTCCGCCGACCAGTACCCAGGATCCGTCGTCCAGCAGCACGCTCAGATCGAGGATGGTGTCCCACAGCTCGTCGTGCCAGACCTCGAGGGCCGGCAGCGCGAAGGCGATGGTCATCCCGCTACTCCTTTTGTCTGGTTCGACGGCTGTCTCGTTCGACGGCGTATCCCGGCTCGGCGGTGCGCGTCGAATCTAATGGGGGTGTGACACTCTGTCGTACCCCAGTTCGGGTCTCGTACCGCAGTATCCGCCTCGATCCCGTGTGGTGGATGTGCGGCGGATGCACCGGTCGGGACCGTCGGGTACGGCCCCCTCATCGGGCGAAACGCCAGTCGGTGATGTGCTCCGGATCCTCGCCGTACCGGTAGGCGTAGGCGCGTGCCTCATCGCGTTCCCGGTGGAGGCCCTCCGCGACATCCGTCGCCCTCTCCGACAGGCCGGGCACCCGGTGGATCACGTCGAGCGCGAGCCGGTACCGGTCGAGATCGTTGAGGTGCACCATGTCGAACGGAGTCGTGGTCGTGCCTCTCTCGGCGAAGCCCCTCACGTGGATGTTGCCGTGGTTGGTACGCCGGTAGGTGAGCTGGTGCACGAGGGACGGATAGCCGTGGAAGGCGAAGACCACGGGCCGATCCACCGTGAAGATGGCATCGAAGTCGGGGTGCGGCAGCCCGTGCGGATGCTGATCGGCATCCTGTAACCGCATCAGGTCCAGCACGTTCACCACCCTCATCCGGAGCTCCGGAATCCGCTCCCGAAGCAGCTGCGCTGCGGCGATGGTCTCGAGCGTGGGCACATCGCCCGCGCAGGCGAGTACGACATCGGGATCGGCGCCCTCCTCACCCGGGGCCGCGGATTCGGTGCCCGCCCAGTCCCAGACCCCGATGCCGCGCTCGGTATGATCGGCCGCCTCATCGGGTGAGAGCCAGGTCGGCTGCTCCTGCTTGCCGCAGACCACGACATTCACACGGTTCGACGTGCGAAGGACGTGATCGGCGGTGGCGAGCAGGGTGTTGGCGTCCGGCGGGAGGTAGATGCGTACCAGGTCGGCTCGCTTGTTCACGACCACGTTGAGGAATCCAGGATCCTGATGACTGAATCCGTTGTGGTCCTGGCGCCAGACATGCGACGACAGCAGGTAGTTCAGCGATGCGATCGGCCGCCGCCAGGGGACCCCGGAGGCGGACTCCAACCACTTCGCATGCTGGTTGAACATCGAGTCGACGATCTGCACGAAGGCCTCGTAGGTGTTCAACAGCCCATGCCGGCCGGTGAGCAGATAGCCCTCGAGCATTCCCTGCAGTACGTGTTCACTGAGTAGTTCGATCACCCGCCCCTCACGTGCGAGGTGCTCGTCGGTATCGACGATGTCGGCGGCCCAGACCCGGTCGGTCACGTCGAAGACCGCATCGAGGCGGTTCGACACGGTCTCGTCTGGCCCGAACAACCGGAACGACGTCGGGTTGTCGGTGATGATGCCGGCGAGCCATGCCCCCAGCTGCCGTGTCGGCTGGGCGACCGTCGTGTGGTCGTCGCTTTCGATCGCGTGCTGGCGCCAGTCGGAGAGGGACAGCGGATGCAGCAGTTCACCGCCATTGGCGTGGGGTGTGGCACTCATCCGGAGTCGGCCGGTCGGGCGGAGCGCAGCGATCCGATCCGCGGGGCGGCCCTCATCGTCGAACAGCTCCTCCGGGTGGTAGGAACGCATCCATTCCTCGAGCAGCCGGCGGTGCCCGGCATCCGTTTTCGTCCCGCTCAGCGGCACCTGGTGCGCGCGGAACGTGCCCTCGATCTCGACTCCGTCGACCTCTCGCGGCCCGGTCCACCCTTTCGGGGTGCGGAGTACGATCATCGGCCACCGCGGCCGCGACGTGTCGCCTCCCTCACGGGCGGCGCGCCAGATCGACTCGATGCGGTCGTACGCGATGTCGAGCGCGTCGGACATCGCCCGATGCACGATCGCGGGATCCTCGCCGTCGAAGCCGCCAGACACGATGATCGGGTCGTGGCCGTAGCCGCGCAGTAGCGAGGTCAGCTCGTCATCTCCGATGCGCGCCAGAATCGTCGGATTCGCGATCTTGTAGCCGTTGAGATTGAGGATCGGCAAGACCGCGCCGTCATGCACGGCGTCGATGAGCTTGTTGCCGTGCCAGCTCGCCGCCAGCGGGCCGGTCTCGGCCTCACCATCGCCGATGACGCAGGCGACCACGAGCCGCGGATTGTCGAGGGCGGCCCCGTAGGAATGCATGAGGGAGTAGCCGAGCTCCCCGCCCTCGTTGATCGACCCCGGTGTCTCCGGTGCGGCGTGCGACGGGATGCCGCCGGGGAACGAGAACTGGCGCATCAGCGCGTGCATGCCGTCTCGATCCAGCGTGACGTCGGGGAACAGTTCGCTGTAGGTTCCGTCGAGATACGCGCTCGCGACCATCGCCGGGCCGCCGTGGCCCGGTCCGCAGACGAACAGCGTCTCGATTCCACGTTCACGGATGACCCGGTTCAGATGAGCCCAGACGAGGTTCAGCGCGGGCGAGGTGCCCCAGTGCCCGAGCAGCCGAGGTTTGATGTGCTCGGCCTGCAGCGGTTCACGTAGCAGCGGGTTGTCGAGGAGGTAGATCTGGCCGACTGTGAGGTAGTTCGCCGCCCGCCACCACAGGTCGATGGTGGTGAGATCGTCCGATGTCGCGCCGGGGGTTTCGCCGGGGGTGTGGTCGCTCATGCGTCGCTCCGATCGGATGCGGGTATGGATACGACCATTTCTACGTGCCGGTCTCGCGTGATCGACAGGGCTTGCATCGGGCGAGGGCGAACCTCGTGAGGTTGCGATACCCGCCGGTCGAGGGAACGCGCGGGCGGTGAATGTGGGTGAATAGATGCCATGACGATGACGACGCAGGCGGAGATCGAGCGCAAGTACGACGTGACCGACGACGCGTCCGCACCCGATCTCGCGGGCCTCGACGCGGTCGGTGTGGAATCCGTGGCCCCTCCGATCGAGTATGAGCTCGCCGCGGAGTACTTCGATACCGCCGACGGGGCTCTCGCCGCCAGGAGGATCACACTCCGGCGCCGGCGAGGCGGATCGGATGAGGGCTGGCACGTCAAGCTGCCGGCGGCAGTGGGGCGCACCGAGGTGCACTGGCCGATCGACACCGGCGACGACGGGTCCGATGATGGCTCCGGCGTGCCATCGGCGGTACGCGAGCCCATCCGCGGCGCGGTGCGCGATCATCCGCTCGACCTGATCGCGAGGGTGACCACGCACCGCACCGTGACACGTCTGCTCGGGAACGACGGCTCTCCCATGGTGGAGTTCGCCGACGACCGGGTCACGGCGAGCGACATCGCGTCGGGTTCAGTACGCATCTGGCGCGAGTGGGAGGTCGAGGTGCTCGAGGGTGCGCCCGAGGACGCCGACGGACGCGCCGCACTGCTGGACGCGGTGGAGAAGCGCTTACGGACGGCGGGGGCTCGCCATGCGGCGAGCGCGTCGAAGCTCGCCACGGCTCTGGGCCGAACCTCTCTCGACGGCCGTACCCCCCTCGGCCTGCCGTCGGGCGTCCGTCACCTCACCCGCGCGAGCGCGACGGTCGAGGTGCTCGGTGCGGCGATCGCTGCGCTCGTCCGCGACCTCGAACACGCCGACGCCGCAGTGCGGCGTGACGCGCCGGACGGGGTGCACGCATTCCGCACGCGCGTGCGCCGCGTCAGGAGCCTGCTGAAGGCGTATCCCTCCGTGTACGACCGATCGGTGGCATCCGGTCTCGACGATGAGCTGGCCTGGATCGGATCCGTGCTCAGCGCCGCTCGTGATGCGGAGGTCATGGTGGCTCGGGCGACAGTGATCGTCGACGGTCATGACCAGGTCTCGCGGTCGGTGCTCGATCAGCTCACCGAGCACTGGAACGCCGTGCGGGAAAGCGAGTACGGCGCCGTGAGAGTCGCGTTCGACGGCGACCGGTATTTCCGCCTCCTCGACGCGCTCGACGCCATGGTGCAGCGGCCGCCGCTCGGGCCAGACGCGACCCGGCAGGCCGCGGAGGTCGTGCCGGCGGCTCTGGACCGGAGTCTGCGACGCGTGCTCCGCGCCGCGAAGGCGGCGGAGGCTCAGGAGTCTGAGTCCGAGCGGATCGAATCGCTGCACAGCACCCGCAAGGCCGCGAAGCGCCTCCGCTACGCAGCCGAAGCCGTGAGTCAAGGCGACGGCGCGGTTTTCGGGCGGAAGGTGCGCGCGGTCGCCGGTGCCGCCGAAGCCGTGCACAACCTCCTAGGGGAGCACCGCGACAGCCTGCTCATGCAGGAGCACCTCAGGGCGACTGCGGATCGGAGCGGGAACGCCTTCGACTACGGAGTGCTGCACGAACTCGAGCGGCTCTCGTCGGCGATGTGTCTCGACGACTACCGTCGCGCGCTTCGAACTCTCCGCGGGCATCGGCGATGATCGATACGGCCGTGTCGGGGGTATCTGGAATGGTGAGCGCATGACACAGAACGCAGAGGGACTCGATGAGGTCTGGGACGACTGGACCGAGTCGGTGAACATGACCGCCGGCGAATTGGAGAAGTGGCTGAAGACCGACGACTCGAACGAGGTCGGCGACAAGAGCGGCGGTGGCGAGTCGACCGGGCACGAGTCCGGCCGTCGCATCGTCGACATCCTGCGCACGAAGAAGGCCGATCTCACCGACGACGACGTGGCGTGGATGCACAAGGTAGTGGGCTATGTGCACCGGCACCGAGCTCAGGGCCCGTCACAGGATGTCGAGCATTCCCGCTGGCGTTACTCGCTGATGAACTGGGGAAACGACCCACTGAAGTAAGCCGACGCGCTCAGCGCAGGTCCCATCCGGGGATCACGTCGAAGGTCGAGGCCTGGCCCATGCCGCGGTCGAGGAAGCCGATGAGATCATCTAGTGCTCGTCCCGAGCCCTTGGTGACCCGTGGATAACGCGCCCATCCGTCGTCGACGTCGCTGTACTCGGTCTCGCGCACTGCGATGCCCGCACGCCGCCAGGCGGAATCGAGTGCGACGACGTCGGCGCGATGATCTCCGGTGGCCGCAGCCTGCACGAGCGTGGTCGGAACGAGCGACTCGGATGCCGCCCGGAAATCCCTCACGGCGGTCGGGTACAGCAGCGCGAGGCGGATCGCGCGGACGGCGACGCTCAACTCGATCGCCGCAGATGCGGCATCCGCCTCGCCGACAACGACGGTCGGAGCGGACTCGGACAGGTTCGAGCCACCGCTGAACCGACAGTTCTCGATGTCGGCGGTGGTCAGCCGATGCGTCATTGGATCTCGGACCAGCACGAGTGCGCTGAGCCGATTCGCGATCGAGCCAGCCAGCCAGCGGCTGAGGCCCGGCGACCCGGTGAGATAGACGACCAGCGCACGCGGCGGGGTTGATGACCGCCAGAGCATTTTGTCGCCGTGGCGCTCACCGACACTGCCGCGTACCGGCGGTGTGCCGAGAGCCCGCGCCAGAGCCGGCGCGGGCGTCTCGATCAGTTCGAGCAGTCGTTTGGACAGTCCCATGCCCGCGCGGTACTACTGCGCGGGGGTGTCGACCCCGTGCTCGCCGTCGGTCGGGCCCCAGTCCGGAAGGGGAGCATTCTGAGACTCGTCATCCGCGACTCCCTGCTCGCCGCCACCCTGCTTACCGGGCACGGCGTCGGTGTCCCCTGCGCCGTCAGTCGAGAACGGATTGCCGTCCTCGCCCAGTTGCTGGTAGGCGGGCTCGCTGCTCGGGTCGTCTGCGGTCGCTTCGGTGGAGTCGCTCGAATCGGTCATGACTTCACCGTAAGCGGACCGGCGCCCGACCCGGAAGCCCTTGCGCACTCACCCGATGTGTCACCCCCAGGTCACTACTCCATGTCCTCCGCCGTCGCGACCCGGTTGCCATCGACCAGTGCCTCCGAGTCGGTGTCGCTCGGAGGCGACTCATCTTCGGCAGATGCTCCGTCTGCCCCGGATGTCGCCATGTCCGCGTCGGCCGGAACGGTCCCGTCCTGGTAGGGATCTTCTGAGTACTGTGACTTGTCCATCTGGCCAGCATCAGTCGCGGCAGCTGGCGGCGCAAGGTGTTGCGCTACGCGGAACGCGTTCCCCGAGCCGGTAACTCGATATGTCCGAGCATCCGCCACACGGTCGTGATCAGGGCCGGATGATCAAGCCCGATCTGACGGAGGATGCGGTACTCGCGAACCGGACCGGGCAAGCGTGAATCGTCGGCGACGATCGTCTCGGCCCGCAGCAGCGACACCACGAGCTCGTCCACTGTCGGGAGGTCTTCCATGAAGTCCCACGGATCCTCGCCGTTCCGGCATCGTTCCAGAACGACCGTATCCAGCTCGTCACGCGCTTCAGCGCGAAGCAGCTCGAGACTCGCGCGGCGGCTCACTTGCAGATCCCGATCACCTCGGTGCCGCAAGTCGATGACGCCATGACTGAAAGCCTACGTCGGTGCGGAGGTGTCCAAGCTGCACGGCCGTGCCGATCGGTCAGCCCCGCCGCAGCGCGGTCCTGTCCTTCAGCCCTGTCCTTCAGCCCAGTGCGGTCTTTCAGCCCAGTGCAGTCGCTCGGCGGGTCCTGCCCCTCGGTCTGGGGGCCGCGGCCACCGACGGGCGTCCCTAGTCTGAGGAAAGCAACCAGCGGGGGGGCTGGTGATGACGGTGGCCGACGGCAGGTCGTGACGACGCGGGGGTGTCGGCACGGCGATGACCATCTGGCGGAAGCCACCGTCATCGTTGCTCAGCGTCATCGTTGCTCAGCATCATCCGCAGTTCGGACAATGCCGCCCGATCGGTTCTCGCGGATCCAGCGCGTTCAGGCAGGCTCGGTGGGACTGCCCGTCGCGGAGCTGCCGGGCGAGAGCACACCGTCGACAACGTCGGCGGTTCCCTCGTCATCGACCGTGCCCGCTCCAGGGCTGCCCGCTTCGGTAGCTACCTCGTGCGGGGTTCCGCCGCTGGTCTCGGCATCGTGCGCAGCATCATCCCGCGGCGACGGATCTCCGGCGGCTTCGTCGATATCACTCATCCCTCGACGTTAGCCGGTGGCCCTGCTTATGTCCTCGCCGGCAGCGGTCAGCCGGCGATCGTGGTCATCCAGCTGTCTGGCTGGTCCAGGACTCGATCGAGATCCTCGCGTCGCCCGCGGTGACGTCGCCCAGTACGGCCGTGAAGGTGATGGCTGCTCCGTCGTACTCCGCCGTGCACTGCACGGTGGTGCCGGGGGTCTGCGTCGTCGGATCCGGGCATGATGCGGTACCCGCTGCCTCGGTATCGGACCACCCGGCCTGCACGAGGTCGGCGATTTCCATGCCGGTGACGGCGGTGACGACCGACGTGGCCGGTTCGGCGGCCTCGCCGCGGGTGCTTGCGAGGGCGAGCACGCCGATACCGCCGATCACAACAGCAGTGAGGACGGCGGTCACGATCACACCCCAGTGCCCGCGAGGTCGCGGGGTCACCGCGTCGTCCGGCTCGGTAGTGAGCCGCCCGGCAACCGCCGTGGTCGGTGATGAGATGAGCCGGTCGAAGCCGTGCTCCGCCCGGTCGTCGAGTGAGATTTCAGTCCCCGTGGATGTCGTCATGATGCATCCCCCCGGATGCGGCGGCCCGGTCTGAGGCCACTTCAATGGTATGGATGGGATGACCACGGCGACATGGGTCGGTTGCCCCCAGACCAAGGTACGGCGGGGCTTTCGGCCGTGTCCGGCGGCCGCTGATCGGCGGCCAGGGACCGGTAAGGTCGATCGCGTCCGCCGCCACAAGTGGCGAGGCATCCGAGAGCACTGGAGCTGTCCGACATGACTGATACCGCGCCCGTCGTCCTCCCCGCCGACACCGGCTTCGGGCCGACCACCGATACGCCGGAACACCACTCGCCGCACGCGGGCTCGCTGGCGCCAGCTGACGGATCGGCCGTCCGCACCGAGAGTGACTCCCTCGGCTCGATGGATATCCCTGCGCACGCCTACTGGGGTATCCACACCGCTCGCGCGCTAGAGAACTTTCCCATCACCCGGCGGCCGATCTCGGTCTACCCCGACCTGATCCGCGCGCTCGCCAGGGTGAAGCAGGCGGCGGCGCGGGCGAATAAGAGCATCGGCGTGCTCGACGCGGCCAAAGCCGACCTCATCGAGCGGGTCTGCCTCGAGATCGTCGATGGACATCTGCACCGCGAGTTCCTCGTCGGCGTGATCCAGGGCGGGGCGGGCACCTCGACGAACATGAACACCAATGAGGTCATCGCCAACCGGGGCCTCGAGCTGCTCGGACAGGACCTCGGCGACTATCGGCACCTGCATCCGCTCGACGATGTCAACCGCAGCCAGAGCACCAACGACGTCTACCCGACCGCGATCAAGCTCGCCATGGTGTTCGGGGTGCAGCGCCTGCTCGAGGAGCATCGACTGCTCACGCAATCGTTCGCCGCCAAGGGCCGGGAGTTCGCCGACATCCTCAAGGTCGGCCGCACACAGATGCAGGATGCGGTGCCGATGACCCTCGGGCAGGAGTTCAGCGGTTTCGCGCACACCCTCGACGAGGATCACGACCGGCTCAGCGAGGTGATCCCCTGGCTGAATGAGATCAACATGGGCGCGACCGCGATCGGCACCGGGATCACCGCCGATCCCCGTTACGCCGAGGCCGTGCGCCGGGAGCTGAGCGAGATCACCGGCATCGAGATGGAGACCGCGCCCGACCTCATCGAAGCGACGTCGGATGCCGGGATCTTCATGACCCTCAGCGGCACCCTCAAGCGTGCCGCCGTGAAGCTCTCGAAGATCTGCAACGACCTGAGGCTGCTGTCATCCGGACCGCAAGCAGGCCTCGGGGAGATCAACCTGCCGGCTCGGCAGGCGGGATCGTCGATCATGCCGGGCAAGGTGAACCCGGTGATCCCGGAGGTGGTCAATCAGGTCGCCTTCAGCGTGATCGGAACGGATGCGACCGTCACCGCCGCCGCGGAAGCAGGCCAGTTGCAACTGAACGCCTTCGAACCCGTGATCGCGCACAGTGTGCTGCAGTCGATCGCGTGGATGACCAACGCCTGCCGCACGCTCCGCATCAACTGCATCGACGGCATCACTCCGAACCTGTCGCGGCTCAGCATGCAGGTGGAGACATCGGTGGGGGTCGTCACCGCTCTGACGCCCTACATCGGGTACGCCGCATCCGCTTCCCTCGCTCACACGGCATTGACCACCGAGGCCTCGATCGCCGACCTCGTGGTCGCCGCCGGTTTGATGGAGCGTGACGAGGTGCTGCAGGTGCTATCGCCCGAACGCCTCAGCGGCATCCGCCCGATGACGGGCATCCTCAAGGTCGTCGATCCCGAACAGCTGGGCGAGCAGGACT
>CAXTLO010000002.1:0-32863 GCA_964244965.1 uncultured Marisediminicola sp. | reverse complement strand
ACATCCCCCCGGTCGGCTCGACCGACAAGATCGTGCTCCTCGGCTTCAGCGAGGGCCTCGTCAGCGCGAAGGAACTCCCATGAGTCAGGTCCCCCCGCCGTCCGCCGCGAATCTCCGCGGCGCCGTCGATCTCTCGTCGCTCGTGCGGCCGAAGACGCCGGCGGGCCAAGCGCCCGGTGCGCCCCCGGCGGCGGCGGACGGCGCACCGGCCAGCGTGCCGTCCCTCGTCGTCGAAGCGGACGACGCGAGCTTCACAGGCATCCTCGACCTCTCCCGCACCGTTCCCGTCGTCGTCGAGCTCTACGCGGGGGAGCCGACCGCGTCGCTCGTCCGCCTCGTCACCGGCTTCGGCGGCAAGCTCGTTCTCGCCACGGTCGATGCGTCCACCAGCCCGCAGTTGCAACAGGCGTTCCAGGCGCAGGTGGTGCCGACGGTCGCCGCGGTGGTCGGAGGTCGCCCCATCGCCCTGTACGAGGGCGAGCTGCCGGAGGCCGAAGCCCGCCAGGTGCTCGAGCAGTTGCTCGCCCTCGCCGCGCAGAACGGCGTCACCGGCACGGTATCGCCGACGAACGCCGCGGACACCGCCGCCGAGGAACCGGTCGAGCCCCCGCTGCCGCCCCTGCACCAGGAGGCCTACGATGCGATCGATCGGGGCGACTACCCCGCCGCTATCGACGCGTACCGGAGGGCGATGGCGCAGGATCCGCGCGACCAGCTGGCCGTGGCCGGACTCGCGCAGGTCTCGCTACTGCATCGACTCGCCGGTTCGACGGCCGACGAGGTGCGAGCAGCGGCCGCATCCACACCCGACGACGTGGAGGCGCAGCTCGCCGTGGCCGACCTCGACGTGTCGGGAGGACATCTCGACGACGCGTTCGACCGTCTACTGACCCTGTTCCCGTCGCTCGACGCGGAGGGCAAGGCGACTGTGCGAACCCGGATTCTCGATTACTTCGAGATCGCCGGCAACGAGGACCCTCGAGTAGGAGCCGCGCGCCGGCGACTCACCGGCCTGCTGTACTGACGGCGCGGAGTTCTCACTCCCGCCGCAGCTTGAGCCAGAGACCGGCGAGCGGGGGGAGGGTGAGTTCCGCGGATGCCGGGCGCCCGCCCCATGCGTCTTCGGTGGCCACCACGACGCCGTAGTTGCCGACACCCGACCCGCCGAACTCCTCGGCGTCGGTGTTCAGCAACTCGTCCCAGGTGCCCGCGAACGGGAGTCCCACCCGGTACGGACCGACAGGCGCGCCCGAGAAGTTCATCACCACGGCGATGGGTTGTCCGTCAGCCGACCAGCGAAGGAACGACACGACGTTGTCCTGCGCCGCTCCGCCGTCGATCCACTCGAAGCCCTTCTCAGACCCGTCCTGCTGCCAGAGCGCGGCCTCGGCGGTGTACACGCGATTGAGCTGACCGACGAGCCGGTGCAGCCCCTGGTGCACGGGCTGGTCGAGGATCCACCAGTCGAGTCCGCGCTCTTCCGACCACTCCGACGGCTGACCGAACTCCTGCCCCATGAACAGCAACTGCTTGCCGGGGTGCGCCCACATGAAGGCGAGGAACGCGCGCAGGTTCGCGAGCTTCTGCCACTGGTCGCCCGGCATCTTGTGCAGCAACGAGCCCTTGCCGTAGACCACCTCGTCGTGGCTGATCGGCAGCATGAAGTTCTCGGTGTACTGGTACACCATGCTGAAGATGATCTCGTTGTGGTGATACGACCGGTACATCGGGTCGGTCGCCATGTACGACAGGCTGTCGTGCATCCACCCCATGTTCCACTTGAGCCCGAAGCCGAGCCCGCCGACCGAGGTGGGCTTGGTGACACCCGGCCACGCGGTGGACTCCTCGGCGATCATGATGACGCCGGGATTGCGCTTGTAGGCGGTGGCGTTGACCTCCTGCAGGAAGCTGATCGCCTCGAGATTCTCGCGGCCGCCGTACTGGTTCGGCACCCACTCGCCGGGCTCCCTCGAGTAGTCGAGGTAGAGCATCGACGCGACCGCATCGACGCGCAGGCCGTCGATGTGGAACTCCTCGAGCCAGTAGAGCGCGTTCGAGACGAGGAAGTTGCGCACCTGGGAGTCGCCGAAGTTGAAGATCAGGGTGCCCCAGTCCCGGTGCTCACCGAGCCGCGGGTCCGAGTGCTCGTAGAGCGGTCGACCGTCGAAGTTCGCCAGCGCCCACTCGTCTTTCGGGAAGTGCCCGGGGACCCAATCCATGATCACGCCGACTCCCGCTTGATGCAGGCGGTCGATGAGGTAGCGCAGGTCGTCGGGATGCCCGAAGCGGCTGGTGGGGGCGAAGTAGCCCGTGACCTGGTATCCCCACGAGCCGCCGAACGGATGTTCGGCCAGCGGCATGAACTCGACGTGGGTGAACCCGAGTGAGGTGACGTACTCCACCAGTTGGTCGGCCAGGTCGCGGTAGCTCGTGCCCGGCCGCCAGGAGCCGACGTGCAGCTCGTAGACGCTCATCGCCGCGTCGTGGGGGTCGGTCGTGGCGCGCTTCTCGAGCCAGGCGGCGTCCTCCCACTCGTAGCGGGTCTTCCCGACCTTAGAGGCGGTCGCCGGAGGGATCTCCGTGTAGCGCGCCATCGGGTCCGCCCGCTGCACCCACCGGTCGTGCTCGGTGAGCAGCTCGAACTTGTAGCTCGTGCCGGGTTCGAGGCCGGGCACGAAGAGCTCCCAGATCCCGTTGTCATCGAGGCGACGCATGCTGTGACCGACCCCGTACCAGCCATTGAAGTCGCCGATGACCCGTGCCGCCTTCGCGTGCGGTGCCCACACGCTGAAGGCGGTGCCGGCGACATCCTCGTGGGGTCGGAAGTGGGCGCCGAAGGTCTGCCACATCTGCTCGTGACGGCCCTGCCCGAACAGGAACAGGTCCATATCGCCGACCGTGGGCACGAAGCGGTACGGATCCTCCGCTACCCAATCCGGTCCGTCCTCGTACGCGGTGCTGAGGGTGTAGGCCTGCCCCGAGCCGGGCGCGAAGCCCTGCCAGAGTCCGTCGGTGACGTGCTCCAGCGCGACCGACGAGCCGTCGGCGCGAACGACCGTCACCGACGCGGCGAGGGGCCGGAGTGCTCGCACGACGAAGCCTCCGTCGAGCGCGTGCTGGCCGAGAGTGTCATGCGGGCGGGGGTGGCTCCCCGAGACGATAGATGCGATCAGGCCGGGGTGGAGTGCGGGAAGTTGTCGCGCGCCGTCGGAGGTGGGCGCGGTAACGCCGTTCGTGGTGTCGCTCATCAGGTGCCTTTCTCAGAATTCGACGCGGAGGATGTGCACCGGTTCGGTGAACGAGTCGAGTCGGACGAAGTTGTCGAGACCCCAGGTGAACTTCTCCTGAGTGATGAGGTCGGTGACCTCGAAGTACGTGGTCGGGTCGATGCCGAACTTAGCCGGGTCGAGGTAGACGGTCGAGGAGCGCACCGAGTGCGGATCGAGGTTCGCGACCACGATGATCGCATCGTGTCGTCCGCTGTCGGTGAACTGTTCGTCGATGAACTTGCTGTACACGATGATCGAGTCGTCGTCGCACCAGTGGAGGTCCAGATTGCGCAGCTGCCGCAGGGACGGATGCTCCGCCCTGATCTGGTTGAGTCGGGTGAGGTACGGCGCGATCGAGGTGCCAAGCGTCTCAGCTTTCGCGAAGTCCCTGGGTTTGAACTCGTACTTCTCGTTGTCGATGTTCTCTTCCGACCCCGGTCTGGCGACGTTCTCGATCAGCTCGTACCCGGAGTACACCCCCCACGTCGGCGACGCGGTCGCCGCGATCGCCGCGCGGATCTTGTATGCCGCCGGTCCGCCGAATTGCAGGTATGGCGGCAGGATGTCGTGGGTGTTGACGAACAGGTTGGGGCGCAGGTACTCGCTGGTCTCGTGCGAGAGCTCCATCAGGTACTCGGCGAGCTCGTCTTTGCGATTGCGCCAGGTGAAGTACGTGTAGGACTGCTGGAATCCGACCTGCGCGAGTGACCGCATCATCGCCGGACGGGTGAAGGCCTCCGACAGGAAGATGACGTCCGGATCGTCGTCGAGCACTTGGGTGATCAGCCGCTCCCAGAACGCCAGCGGCTTGGTGTGGGGATTGTCGACCCTGAAGATCTTGATGCCTAACCCGAGCCAATGGCGGAAGACCCGGAGCATCTCCTGATAGATGCCGTCGGGATCGTTGTCGAAGTTCAGCGGGTAGATGTCCTGGTATTTCTTCGGCGGGTTCTCCGCGAACGCGATCGACCCGTCGGGGAGGGTGGTGAACCACTCGGGGTGCTCGGTCACCCACGGATGATCCGGCGATGCCTGCAGCGCGATGTCGATCGCGAGCTCCAGACCGTTCTCCGCGCACGCCCGCACGAAGTCGGTCAAGTCCTGCTCGGTGCCGAGATCGGGGTGGATGGCGTCGTGGCCCCCCTCGGCCGACCCGATTCCATACGGCGATCCCGGGTCATGAGGACCCGCTACGAGGGTGTTGTTGGGTCCCTTGCGGTTGGTCGTTCCGATGGGGTGGATCGGCGGGACGTAGACGACGTCGAAACCCATCGCGGCGATCGCGGGGAGCCGCTTGGCTGCAGTGCGGAACGTGCCGCTGGTCCAGCTGCCGTCCTCGTTCTGCCTCGCGCCCTCTGAGCGGGGGAAGAACTCGTACCAGTTACCCACTCCGGCCCTGGCGCGTTCGACCCGGATGGGCTGCGAGTCCGAGAAGGTCTCGAGACTGGCGAGCGGCGACCGGGCTATCGCCTCGCTCACCCTGGGATCCTCCGCCGCGGCGAAACGCTCGGTCGGGGAGAGTCGTTGATTCGCCATGGTCCGTGCCGCGGACTTGAGGACCTTCGACGTGGGGTCGGCGGCCGATGCTCGGGTGAGCAGCCCGGCGCCGATGGTGAGCATCAGTGACACGTCGACCCCGGCGGGGATCTTGAGCTCGGCATTGTGCAGCCAGGTCGCCCAGTCGTCGTTGTAGGCGCGGATACGGTAGGTCCACATCCCTTGACTGTCGACCGCGACAGCCGTGCCCCACCGGTCCAGACCCTCACCGACCGGATGCAGCGGATGGCGACTGACCGAGCCCGACGGATCGGTCAGCATCACGTCGACGCCGAGGACGTCGTGCCCCTCCTTGAACACGGTCGCACCGAACCCGATCACCTCGCCGACGTACCCCTTCGGCGGCCACAGATTCTCCGGCTGTCGTGGGGCGAGGTCGCGGATGGGGATTCGTCCGATTCTCGGCTGGAAGGCAGGGGGTTTGGTCGGCATGGCCACCATCCGACCGTACCCGGTTCCGTTCCGCTACGGGTTTGGGCGCGTCTTTCCGCTCAGGATGGTACGGGCCGGGGAACGGCCATCGACTCGCGTGATGAGTCACTCGGAAGCGGAGCCATCGAGCGCTCCATCATCCGTAGTCAGCCCATCACAACTCCTCTGCCGTCAGGCGGAGATCGAACTTGCCGATGGCTACGGTGTTGATCCCGCCGTAGCTGTCGGTGAAGGTGAGCCACGTGCCTTCGCCCAGGAGATTTCGAACGATCGCGTAGCTGTTGTCCCCGAAGCCAGCATTCGAGGAGGACAGTTCGAAGCTGTCTGGACTGGTGCCCGAACCTCGTTGCAGGCGGACGGTGAAGGTTCCGGTGAACGACATCCGAGTCCCGCCGCGGTCCGCCACGACGTCGTCCACCACATCTTCCAGGTACCCGCTCCCTGCCTCGGCCTGCTCGATCAGGGGAAGAGTCGATCCCAGATTGAGGTTGTCGGAGCGGAGATAGTCGGTGCGCCTCAAGGAGACGATCAGAGAGCCGTCCGGATTGCGGTCGACCCGGGTGTCATACGTCGGAGGATCGTACTGGTTGTAGATCCCATTCGGACCGACCACGAGAGTGTATTCCCGGGTGCTCTGGCCGGCGTCGCTGGTGGCCGTGATGGACAGTGGGAAAGACCCTTGCTGGGTCGGAGTCCCTTCGATGCGGCCGGTTTCCCAGTCGGATCGCAGACCGAGGGGGAGTACTCCGTCGATGAAGATCGTTCCCGGCAGCTCGGAGCCCCAGTTGATGACGGGCTTCCAGGTCGCGTCGTCCCGGTACTGGGTGAACCGAGCGGTGACGCTGCCAACGAAAGTCGGCGGAGACGATGGCGCCGGGAAGGCGTTCGTCGCTGACTCCGTCGTCTCCCTCAGCGAGAGCGTGTTGGGTAGTCCTCCGTTGACTTTGAAGGAAATCGTCCCCGTTTGCAGGAAATTCCTCATGGCCTGGTAGCCACCACCAGCTACGGCGCCAGTGAGTTCGAGTACGAAGTCCCCGTCGGCGGCTGAGTTCCCGAAGCTACCGGACTGAATGGCAAGCACGGCGTCGTTCATCACCTCGGACGACCCGATCCAGGTGTGAACGTCGCTGATGGACGCGGTCGACCAGTCGTAGTCAGGATCATCCACTTCGCTCAGCGCCGGAAGCAGCCCAGGATCTATCTCTCCACGGTATTCGAGCGAGAGGCTCTCATCACCGGGGATGGCCGATGTACCGGTCACTGTGGCCCCGGCTGGGGGTGGCGAATCGGCGTCGATGACGTACTGCCCCGGCTGCTCGGTTTCCGCAGTCGGATCGATTCGGACTCGCACGACGTACCCGTCGACAAACAGCTCGACGTAGCCTCCAGCGAGCAACTCGTCGGCGAATCCATCACGCATCGTCTCCCATGCTGGCGTTCCCTTGGTGTCCATCGCATCCTCCAGGGGGATTTCCAGAGTCCAGCCGTCTTCGCCCAGCTGCGCATCCACGGATAGCCGGGCCTGGTCCACATCGAATCGAGCGCCTGACGGTGACACGAAGTGCACCTCGAAGGAGCGATTGAATATCGAGGGAGCGGGCAGCCCCAAGGCTGACCGCGCCCGGATCGCATCGAGGTCCGGAGTCGAGTCGCCGGACAGACGAAGGGTTCGGCCACTCGGAATTCCACCGATTGCACTCGCATGCTCGTAAGACGCCTCGCTGGCGGTGACTAGCGGCGTTGCCGTATTCACATATGAGGCATTCATCGCTCGGACGGAGTAGGTGGAGTCCTCGTCGTCTCTCAGTTCGATCGGGTACTCGAAGTCGAGCACGCCGTTCTGACCGTGATCGGCAACAGGGATGACTGTGTCCACAACCCCGCCCGCTGCGTCCACGACCACGTACGCCGTAGCGGGAGTGCCCGCACCGGGCGTCCAGGCCAGCACCTGCGTGCCATCCTCGACGAACGAGGTCAGAAGCGGCGACGCGGGCGCATCGGTGGGGATCGCGTCCACCCGCACACTCGTCGTCCACTCTCGGGTCTCGCCGTCGACCAACGCGGTGAGGGTCACCTCGTAGATACCGGGACGGTCGAACTGCACCTCATACAACGCGCCTTCATCGGAGAACTCCGACTCCGGTTCGGGATCGGCTCCGAGTACGGCCATCGCCGAGGGGGTGATGCCGCCGGCATCCTCCGACGGAAGCGGACTCCACGACGTCGTCCACTGGAAGCGCGGAGGCGCAGACGAGGCGTAGAACGGAGCGAGCGAGCCAGCGTTGAAGTACCCGGTCTGCCAGGTCACCGCTGTCTCGGTGTGAGCGATCGGATCATCCGCCCTGGTGAGGGCGTTCACGAATATCCGCTTCAGCTCATCCACCGTCAGCTCGGGCGTGATTCCGTGCGCACCGGGAAGCGACGTATAGGCAGCATCGATGGCCGCGGACCAATCGGTGCGCTCGGAGGAGTTTTCGTCGTCCTGCGTATACAGGCCGGCACGACGGAGGTTGGTCGGCTGGATGCCAGTCGCGTTCGGACCGTGATACTGGGGGTAGGCGACCCCGGCCTCGTCGAAGTCGCACGATTGGCTGGGGCACGCGCGTGACCCCGACAGAGTCAGCGTCACCTTCCGCGCCTCTGGCCTCCACGGCAGCTCGTTGACGGCTTTCACCGCGGAGTAGATGACGCCGTGGTCGCCGCCCCCTTGCTCGATTGACGTAATGGCGTCCACTGCGTCGTCGAGATCGGAGCTGAACCCGCTGACCTTCACGCGATACGGATTAGCCTCGGTGATCGCGGCGGCCTTGTAATCGACGACGGCGATTCTCGAGTTCTGCGCGTTATCGAGGACGACGGCGGCGAACTCCTCGGCTCGCCTTTGAAGCTCAGCGACCGCGCCGTCGGCAGCACCAGTGGAATCGATCAACAGCGCCACATCGACAGGAGCCGCCCCATAGTCCAAGGGTCCGGCGTCAGAGAACCCCATCTCGTCGGCCAGCAGATAGGCGGCATCGCGCCCTTGCCCTGAAGCCCCGTACATGCCGTGCTCCGAGAAGATCTTGCTCCGATTCGCCACATCTGTGACGGGCTCGAGAGGGCTCCACCCGTGACGTTTCTCGGCCCAGGTCAAAACTGGTTGGACATCACCGGTGGGCACTTGCGCAGTGTCCCCACTGTCGCCCGTGACAGTGCTGTATTTCCTGTACTGGCAGAAGAAGTCGCCTTCGCGGCACATCGATACGACCGGAGCGTCCGTACTGTCACTCCAGAACCCGAGCGGGCCGAGCAGGCCGGTGCGGGAAGGGTTGTACGAGCCGGCAGCTGCTGAGAGGTCGCGCGGATTGAAGAAGGGGTCGCCCAGCACTGCCACGCCCGCGACTTGTCCGAGCTCCATGCCCTGCGAGGAGGGCGACCCAAGCTGGTCGAGTCCACGACGAATCGCATCCGATCCCTGAGAGTATCCAGCCATGATGAACTTCGTTGCACCTTGGCATCTCGACATCGTCTCTCGAACCAGCCGATCCACTTCCTCGGCACCTTCTTCGACCGAGTCACGGTAGGACGCGAGCCGCTCCCCCTGAAGGCCGCTGATCGATTCGATGGCGACACCGGCTCCGATCGCGAGCGCGGGGTACGTCACTCCCACTCGATCGACCGTTGACCCCTCCGAAGTAAGCAGATCGTCCATGGCGACAGCGAACTGGAAAACGTCCGGTCCCATACCCTCCGTGCTCTGCTCGAAGGGTTGCTCGCTTCCGCGTGCTCCGATGATCAGATAGTCGGCGCAGGAGTCCCCGGCCGCCGAGGCGGCTTGTGGTACGGCGACCAACATCGCGCAAACAATGAGGCAGGCGGTGGACCGATTGAACATGATGCCCCCAGTGTGGCCAAGCGAGATTCACAGCATGGCTGAGGATCGTGCGTTCCACACCTCCCCTTACGGGGCAGCGCTGCGGCGTGAAGTGATTGCGGTCTAAGCCATCCGCTACGTCAAGCAGCGGTGCGCAGGCGGTGCTGCCTCATGCTCCTGAACCGCGAACCGCGAACCTCTAAGCTGGCTGCTCGTGAAAGCAATCCGGCGATTTACCGTCCGCACCGTGCTTCCCGAGCCACTGTCGGGACTCGAGGAATTGGCGGCGAACCTGCGGTGGTCGTGGCACGAGCCGACCAGGCAACTGTTCGCCCAACTGTCGCCCGCGCTCTGGGCGCAGACCGGCAACGATCCGATCGGACTACTCGGCGAGGTGGAGCCGGCGCGACTGACCGAACTCGCCGGCGACGGCGACTACGTGCACCGGGTCGAGGAGACGCTGAGCGACCTCCACTCCTACCTCCATGAACCCCGCTGGTATCAGTCGCTTCCTGCCGGCGCCCCCCGCGCTATCGGTTACTTCTCGCCAGAGTTCGGCATCGCCGCCGCACTGCCCCAGTACTCCGGAGGCTTGGGCATCCTCGCCGGCGACCACCTCAAGAGCGCGTCGGACCTCGGCGTTCCCATCATCGGCGTCGGCCTCTTCTACCGGTCGGGTTACTTCGCCCAGGCGATCTCCTCCGACGGATGGCAGCAGGAGTCCTACCCTGTGCTCGACCCCGACGGCTTGCCCCTGAGCGTGCTGCGCCATCCCGACGGCACCGCCGCCCATGTCGCTCTCTCGCTCCCCGGCGATCGGGCGCTCTACGCGCGCGTCTGGCAGGTGGCAGTCGGACGCATCAAGCTGCTGCTGCTCGACACCGACATTCCCGAGAACGACGACGACCTCCGCTCGGTGACCGATCGCCTGTACGGCGGCGGCGGAGAACACCGACTCCTCCAAGAGCTCCTGCTCGGCATCGGCGGCGTCCGCGCGCTCAAACTCCTCGCCGAGCTGACCGACACCGCAGCCCCCGAGGTATTCCACACCAACGAGGGCCACGCGGGGTTCCTCGGCCTGGAGCGCATCAACGATCTGATCGCGGGCGGACTGAGCTTCGCCGAGGCGCTTCAGGTCGTGCGGGCCGGCACGGTGTTCACGACGCACACTCCTGTGCCCGCCGGTATCGATCGTTTCGACGCGGCACTGATCGCCCAGTACTTCTCGACAGAGCTGCTCCCGGCCGTGAACGCCGACGACGTCCTCCCGCTGGGAGCGGAGGACTACGAGGGCGGCACTCCGGACACGTTCAACATGGCGGTGATGGGACTACGGCTCGGCCAACGCGCCAACGGCGTCTCGAAGCTCCACGGGGAGGTCAGTCGCGGGATGTTCGGGCACCTCTGGCCCGGGTTCGATGCATCGGACGTTCCGATCACCTCGGTGACGAACGGTGTGCACGCCCCCACCTGGACCGATCCCGCCCTCATGGCACTCGCGTCGGAGAAACTCGGCACCACCGACACCACCCGAGCCGACTGGGCCAGCGGAGCCGTCAGCGACTGGGACCTGTGGGAGGCGCGCAAGGGGATGCGGGCGCAGCTCGTGCGCGATGCCCGTCGTCGGACGGCGGCGGCGCTCGCAGAGCAGAACCCCGGATCGCTCACTCCGAAGTGGGTGTCGGACCTGCTCGACCCCGATGCGCTCACCATCGGATTCGCGCGTCGTGTGCCGACCTACAAGCGCCTGACCCTGATGCTGCACGATGAGGAGCGGCTCCGCTCGATACTGCTGTCGACCGAGCGCCCAGTGCAGATCGTCATCGCCGGTAAATCACACCCCGCCGATGAGGAGGGCAAGCGGCTCATCCAGAAGCTCGTGCAGTTTGCCTCCGCACCCGAGCTGCGCACCAGGATCGTGTTCCTCGAGAACTACGACATCGCGATGGCGCAGTTGCTCTACCCGGGGACGGATGTCTGGCTCAACAATCCGCTACGCCCGCTCGAAGCATGCGGCACGTCGGGCATGAAGGCGGCGCTCAACGGCTCGCTCAACCTGTCGATCCTCGACGGCTGGTGGGCGGAGTTCTACGACGAGGAGAACGGGTGGGCCATCCCGAGCGCGGATGCCGCCGGAGATGCGGCCGAGCGGGACAAGATGGAGGCCGACGCCCTCTACGACCTCATCGAGTACCAGATCGCTCCACGCTTCTACACCCGCGGCGACGACGGAGTGCCCAGCCGCTGGGTGCAGTCCATCCGGCATACCCTCGCGACCCTCTCACCCCTCCTTTCGGCCGACCGGATGGTGCAGGAGTACGTCACGCGCTTGTATGTGCCGGCGGCGGAGGCGGAACGCGCGATCAGTGCCGACGGCTTCTCCGGGGCGCGTGACCTCGCCGCGTGGAAGGTCAAGGTCGCCCAAGGGTGGCCGCGGGTGTCGGTAGCCCACGTGGAGTCCGGCGGAGTCGACACCGTGCCGCAGGTCGGCGACGTGCTCAACGTGCGTGCCCACGTGCACCTCGACGGACTCACCGCGGACGACGTCGCAGTCGAAGTGGTCTACGGCCGCGCCCGCGAGGGCGACGACCTCGAGAACCCGGGTCATGTCGCGCTCTCGCCCGACCTCACCGCCGTCACGGCGGGGTCGAATGCGCCCGTCCAGTTCTCCGGTTCCGTGCCTCTGTCGCGGGCGGGCAGCTTCGGCTACAACGTGCGGGTCGTGCCGCGGCATCCACTTCTGGCGAGCTCTGCAGAACTCGGATTGATCGCCGTCGCTGGCTGAATGACACGTACCCCGGCCGGGGTACGCCTTCGCGACGCGCTGTCGACGGATTTCGCACCCGTGTCGTCGCTCTGCCCCTGATTCCGTAGATCGCGCGTCGGTCTGCCATGAATCCGCTCGTGGCTCCTTCCCCCCATTGTGCCCTGCTCTGGGGGCATGGGGTGGATAGAAAGCTCTGTCTGTCCGCTCTATAGTCATGTCGAGGGTGCAAATCCCGGGGGCCGGAACATCGGGTCGCCCGCAGGAAGACACTCCGAACCGGATCGCAATCCGGTGGGGGAACACAGACTCGCGGACGTCGTGCCATCACGTCGACCGGGTCGGGGCCGAAGGCACCGGCGACACATCGAATCACCATGTCAAGACGGGAATCAACATGAACAAGCTCATCAAGGGTGCAGTAGCCGGCGCAGCTGGCGTGGCCCTCCTCCTCGGCGGTGCCGGAACCTTCGCGCTCTGGAACTCGACGGAGACCGTGGCTGCCGGATCCGTCGCCTCGGGCACCCTGACCCTCGCCAAGACCGGCACCGCGGCCTGGAAGAACATCTCGACCGACGCGCCCGCAGGTGGAACAGTCATCCCCAGCATCAGCAGCTACAAGATCGTCCCGGGGGACAAGCTCGAGCTCACCCAGTCGGTGACCATCAACGCGACGGGCAACAACCTCGCGGCGACCCTCAGCTACGACGACTCGACCATCGCCGCGGTCGGCACGGCCAACGCCGCGCTCAAGTCGGCCCTGGTCTTCGTCGCCGACGCCAGCGGTGGCGCGAACGTGACCCGCATCGGCACCACGAACACCTTCGCTGTGGCACCGGCCGCGACTACCAGCACCGTGGTGCTGAAGATCACCATCGAGCTCCCGGCAAGTACGTCGGGCGTCGTCGCGCAGGGCGGGAACATCGACCTCTCCGCGCTGGCCTTCAAGCTCCAGCAGAACGCCCGCGCCTAGGAGAACCAGGGGGACGTGCCGCACCCGAAGCGGCGCGTCCCCCTTAGCTTCGCCCGACGCCCGGACCCGCAATCACCATCGGAATGAGACCTGAGGAGAACGCCATGACCGCTACTCGTCATGCTCCGAGTAAGAGCTCCCGCGTCTCTCGCAACCTCCTCGTTTCGGCCGGTGTGCTGGTGGTCGCGATCATCGCCGCGCTCCTCGGCACCGGAACGAGCTACGCCCTCTGGAACGGCCGGGCGGACATCGCCGGCGGTACAGTCGTCTCAGGCACCACCGGCATCACTGCTTCCACCATCACCGGGCTCGACCTCAGTCGGCTCGGCCCGGGCCAGACCGTCGTGACATCATCGCCGGTCGGACTGACCAACATCGGTTCGACGAAGCTCTCCACCACCGTCGCCACCACGGCCGTCACCGGCAGCGCGACGCTTGCCTCCGAGCTCTCGGTCACCCTCATACCGAGTGCAAACTGCTCCCCCGGAATGACGGGGGGCACCACCGGGCGACTGGCCGCCTTCACATCGACGGCCGCGCCCATCATCATCGAGTCCGGCCAGTCGGTCCCGGTCTGCCTCACGGTCACCATGGACCTCGACGCCCCGGTATCCGTCAAGAATCTCGCTACGGGATTCACACTCACCGTTACCGGACGGCAGGTCCGCTGATATGAGGAATAAGTCGATGATCGCCGTCGCTTGCGCGGTATTCCTCGTGCTCGCGGGGACCGGCACCAGCAGCGCTCTATGGTCCTCGGAGATCACCGTGTCGACGACCGTCTCCTCCGGTACCCACTCCTTCGCGCAGGACTCCTTCGCGGAGGTCGCCGCCTCGTTCTCATCCAATGTGCTGACCGACACTGCGTCGGTGCGGGTTCAGAACACGGGCACGATCACCGCGCCGTTCTCGATGGCGATCACCGCGCCCTCGGGTGCCCTGGCCACCAGCGTTGCCGTACGGACGTGGGAGACGTCGAGTCCCTGCACCTCTGCGTCGGTTCTGCCCGCTGCGGCGACGTCGAGCAATTGGACCGACGTGCCGGTCATCGCAGGCACCCTCGCGGGCGGGATGAGCTCCTATCACTGCGTCCGCACCTCTGTCACCGCTGCTCAAGCTGCCTCGCTCGCCGGCACGAGCGTCACGCCGAGGATGGCGCTGGCGTCCACCGTCGGAAGCTGGACGACCGCGACGGCCGCCATAGCCACTCAGCGAGTGCTGGATACGACCGCGCCGACCCGTCCCGCGGCGCCCGCGGGAACCAATACCAGCGGATACTCGACCACGTTGACGTGGCCGGCATCGACCGACAACGTAGCCGTGTCCGGCTACCGCATCTTCCGCAACGGAGTGCTGCTGACCACCGTGACCTCGCCCACCTATACCGACTCCACGCTCGACAGCAATGCGACCTACAGCTATACCGTGCAAGCCTTCGATGCCGTGCCGAATTATTCGACGGTATCGACCGCCGGCACCGTCACGACTCTGCCACTGGCACCCACGACCTTCTACAGGGTGACGGGGCAGGGAAGCGGGATGTGCCTCGACGGCAGTGGTACCGCGTCCGCCGACGGCGCGCAGCTGATCATCTCTGGATGTGTCGGTTCAACGAACCAGGGCTGGCGCTTGACCCCGACGACCGACGGCTTCTACAGCATCGCGGCGCAGATTGCGACGACGAGGGTGTGGAGCGTCGCCTCCGGAGGAGGAGCGACCGACGGAGCTCGCGCTCTGGTTCGATTCAATGCCGGTAACGTCGATCAGCAGTGGCGAGTCGTGCAACAGTCGCCCGGGGTGTACAAGTTCGTCAATCGCAATAGCGCGAAGTGTCTCGACGTGCAGAACAACATGACCGTCGCAGGAACGCCGCTACTCCAGTACACCTGCAACATGACTACAGCGCAGAGCTTCACCCTCGCCGTCAACTGATGCCTCCGATCGCACATCGCCGTCACCCCCGTGTCATCCTTTCCCGGTGAGACCGACATACGCTCCCCAGCACCCCGTCTTCAGCGGGCGATGACCGACCCGGAGCAGTCGACGGATGCGGAGCCCGCGCCCCCGGCCGCGTCCTCGCATGCGCTCACGCCTGCACCTGCACCGAGGGCGAAGGGGCTCGCCCACTACATCGGCCTGGCGCTCAGCGGCGCGCTCCTGCTCATCGTGCTCGCCCTCGCCGTGATCGTCATCGTGGTCCCACGCGTGACCGGGGCGACGCCGCTGACGATCCTCACGAGCTCGATGGAGCCGAGTCTGCCTCCTGGCACCCTCATCGTGGTGCGTCCGGTCGACGCCGAGGAGCTCGCCGTCGGCGACGTCGTCACCTACCAGCTGCGGTCGGGGGAGCCGACGGTGATCACCCACCGGATCATCGCGATCAGCGAGAGCACGGTCGGCGAACGCAGCTTCGAGCTCAAGGGCGACAACAACAGCGACCCGGATCCCGACCCCATCGTGCCCGGACAGATCCAGGGCGAGCTGTGGTACTCGGTGCCGTTCATCGGCCACGCCAACAGCGCCATGGGCGGCGACACCCGCGCGTGGATCGTGCCGGCGGCGGCGGTGCTGCTGCTCGGCTACGCCGGGTACATGATCGCCGGGGGAGTGGTGGCGGGGGTGCGTAAGCGGCGGCGCTGACTCAGTCGGCGCGGAACAGCTGCATCGACGCGCCCGCGACGGACCGCTTGCGACCGGGACGCAGTTGCAGCGGCTCGGCGCCATCATCCGCACTATCCCACAGCAGGGAGTACGAGGTCACACCGCGGTGGCGCGGCATCGTGACCCTGGTCGGAGTCTCGAGCCCGTGCACGATCAGGAGCATCCGATTCGGCTCCTCGAGTTCCGGAGTCGAGGACGCGACGTACTGAAGGGTTCGGGCGGCGGGCGAGTCCCAGTTCTCGATCGACATGGTGGCGCCGTCGGCGTTGTACCAGTCCATCCGCGACGACGACGGTACCGGCTCTCCGTCGATGCCGAAGCGCACCGGACGAAGCGCAGGGTTCTCCCGCCTCAGCCGCAGCAGCGTGCGCGTCACCGCCAGCAGTTCGTCCTGCCACGTCTCCCGGTGCCACGACAGCCAGGTCACTTCACTGTCGTGACAGTAGGCGTTGTTGTTGCCGCGCTGCGATCGCCCGAACTCGTCGCCCGCCGTGATCATCGGCACCCCCGACGACAGCAGAAGCGTGCCGAGCAGGTTGCGCATGGCCTTGCATCGCGCCGCGAGCACGTCCTGGTCGTCGGTCGGGCCCTCGATTCCGTGATTGAACGAGTGATTGGCATCCGTGCCGTCGCGGTTGTTCTCGCCGTTGCCGAGATTGTGCTTCTGGTTGTATGCGGTCAGGTCGGCCGTGGTGAAGCCGTCATGCGCCGTGACGAAGTTCAGTGACGCGAGCGGCCCGCGCTCGTGCGAATACACATGAGCGGAGCCGGCGAAACGGCGTGCCATGCCGCCGATCCCCTGCGCGGCGACCCCGTGCGCGCGCTCCGACGCGATATCGGTGAGCCAGAAGTCCCGCATCCGATCCCGGTAGCCGTCATTCCATTCGATCCACCCGGTCGGGAAGGCCCCCACCTGCCATCCACCCATCCCGACGTCCCAGGGCTCGGCGATCATCTTCGCCCCCCGCAGGGCCGGGTCGTCGACGATGGCGGTGAGAAGCGGATGCTGCGGATCGAAAGCCACGTCCTCGTTACGGCCGAGCGCGGGGGCGAGGTCGAATCGGAAGCCGTCGATCTGCACCTCATTCGCCCAGTAGCGCAGTGAGTCCAGAACCAGGCGCTGGGCCGCCCCGGTCGCGAAGTTCACGGTGTTGCCGCATCCGGTCACGTCGATGTAATCGCCGTCGGCCATCTGCCGGTAGTAGTTGGCGTTGTCCAGTCCGCGCAGGCTCGTCGTCGGTCCGGCCGGGCCCTCCTCCGCGGTGTGGTTGAACACCACATCGAGGATCACCTCCAGCCCTGCCTCGTGCAGCAGCTTCACCATGCCCTTGAACTCTCGGAGGACCGCTTCGCTGCCGCCGAGTTGAGCCGTCTTGGACGCGTACGCCGAATGCGGTGTGAAGAAGTTCAAGGTGTTGTAGCCCCAGTAGTTGCGGAGGCCCTGCCGCACGAGACGCTGTTCGCTGACGAACTGATGCACCGGTAGAAGCTCGACCGCGGTGATGCCGAGGTCTTTCAGATACGCGATCGTGCTCTCGTGAGCCAGCCCGGCGTAGGTGCCGCGGAGGTTCTCGGGCAGGTTCGGGTTGGTCTTCGTCAGCCCCTTCGCGTGGGCCTCGTAGACGACGGTGTGGTCGAGCGGCGTAGCCGGCTTCGTCGCGTCGCCCCAGTCGAAGGTGTCGTCCTGCACGTACGAGCGCCACCCGCCGCTTCCCGCGCGGGCCAACCCGCGCGAGTAGGGATCGAGGAGGTGACGGCGCATGTCGAACGCGTGATTCGGGCCTGTGGGTCCCCCGGCACGCACCGAGTACCGACTACCGACGCGGAGCGACGGGGAACGACCCGACCAGACGCCGTGATCATCACGAGTGAGCCGGATAGTCTCGGCAATCCAGTCCGGGTCTTGCTGCCCGAACACGCACACGTGCATCTCGGTGGCATTCGCCGACCAGATCCGCACTTCGCCGATGTCCCCGACGATCCGTACCCCCAGGTCGCGCAGAGGATCTGTGGGGGGCACCGTCCTAGAGTAATGAGCGCGCCAGGCTGGCCGGCACCAGGCCGGTCGCCGGTCCCACCGGAAACCACCATGCCCGTCTATCTCGACCACGCGGCCACCACGCCCATGCTGCCGGACGTCATCGACGCCTATACCGCGGCGCTCGGCGTCGTCGGAAATCCCTCGTCGATCCACAGTCAGGGTCAGAACGCGAGGCGGATGCTCGAGGAGGCGCGAGAGCGCGTGGCCGCGTCGGTCGGCGCGCAGCCGATCGAGGTGGTGTTCACGTCGGGCGGCACCGAGGCGGTGAACCTGGGGATCAAGGGGCTGTTCTGGGCGCGCAGGCGGACCGGCCGAAACCGCATCCTCGTGCCCCTCGGCGAGCATCACGCGACGATCGACGCCGTCCAGTGGCTCGAGGAGCACGAGGGCGCTGTGGTCGAGTGGATCCCGCTCGACTCATCCGGGCGCGTGTCACTCGACGCGATCGAGGCTGCGCTGTCCGCGGATGTCGCCCTCGTGACTGTCCTCTCCGCCAACAACGAGGTCGGCACCGTCCAGCCCGTCGACGAGGTCGTGGCGCTCGCGGCGGCGCATGGCGTCCCCGTGCATGCGGACGCGATCAGCGCCTACGGGCACCTCCCGATCGATTTCGCCAGCTCGGGTCTCGCCGCCCTCAGCATCTCGGCCCACAAGATCGGCGGACCGCTCGGGATCGGGGCGCTCGTACTCTCCCGGACGGCGGATGTCGTACCGCTCATCCACGGCGGAGGTCAGCAACGGCAGGTACGGTCGGGGACCCAGGACGCCCCGGCAGCCATCGCCTTCGGCGTCGCGGCGGCTCGCGAGCCCACCGACTTGTCCCCGCTGCGTGACCGCGTCGTGGAGGGCGTGCGGTCCGCCGTTCCGACCGCGGTCCTTCGAGGTGATCCCGTGCATCGACTCGATTCGAACGCGCACTTCACCTTCCCAGGGTGCGAGGGCGATTCGCTGCTGCTCATGCTCGACCTCGCGGGGGTGTCGGTATCGACGGGGTCGGCTTGTCGCGCCGGCATCCCGGAGGCGTCCCATGTGCTCCTCGCCATGGGACTGACCGAAGCGGAAGCGCGCGGCGCCCTCCGAATCACGGTGGGACACGGCACGACCGCGGCCGACGTCGACACCTTCCTCGCAGCGTTGCCCGACGCCGTCGAGCGCGCTCGACGAGCGGGGTACGCCGATCGGCTGGTCGGATGACTCGGTCTCGACGCACACTCGTCATCGCGGTCGCGGTGCTCGCTGTGATCGCGCTGGCCGGGTCCTTCGTGATCGGTTCGCTCGCTGCCGCGCCCGGACAGGGGCTCGGGGCTGATCCGACGGCATCGGCGGGTCCGCCGTCCGCGTCACCGGCTCCATCACCGGGCGCGGACGAGTCCCCCCTCCTCCCTCGCAACCCCGAATCCTTCTCCGTCGAGACGGTGACCGCCGAAGCCAACCGGGTCGGCGACCTCCTGGTCGACTTCGTCGATGCGTCGGAATCGGGAGTTCCCAACGTGGTCAACGACGATGCGATCGCCCAAGTGGTGCCGGCCGACGACACCGGAGCGAGCTACTTCGGCGTGCTGCACACTCTCACGCTCGATGCGTCGGTGGATGCGACCACTCAGGTGGAGTCGTTGCGCACCGCACTGGTCGACGGCGGATGGACGGAGCAGGACGTCACCGACACTCCGGAGCAGTACCTCGTAGCTCTTACCAGCGACTCCGATGCGTCGGGCGCGTGGTTCCTCGTCATCGGAGCGGACCGGGCGGAGCCAGGGCAGTCCGTCGTGTCGATTCAGCTCGCCAGCCCAGATCTGCCCTGATCGGGTTCTCGTCGCGACCTCAGTGAGCGTGGAGTCGCACCATGCGGGACAACCGATCTGCCTCGAAGTCACCCCGCGGCTTCCTTTCTCTGTGTAGAGACACGTCGGCACACGCCTTGTGAAGGAGTAGATGCGTTGCTGTTGCCGTCGCGTTGCCACCGCGTCAGCCCTGGCCGGGAAACCGCGGTTACCCTTGAGTCCATGCGTGTTCTGGCGGCGATGAGCGGTGGGGTGGACTCCGCCGTGGCAGCGGCACGCGCCGTCGATGCCGGACACGACGTGGTGGGGGTGCACCTCGCGCTGAGCCGGATGCCCGGGACGCTCCGCACCGGCAGTCGCGGATGCTGCACCATCGAGGACTCGATGGACGCTCAGCGTGCAGCGGACGTCATCGGCATCCCTTACTACGTGTGGGACTTCTCCGAGCGTTTCAAGCTCGACGTGGTGGATGACTTCGTCGCAGAGTACGCGGCAGGCCGCACCCCGAACCCGTGCCTCCGCTGCAACGAACGCATCAAGTTCGCCGCGTTGCTCGAGAAGGCTCTCGACCTCGGCTTCGATGCCGTCGCCACCGGTCACTACGCGACCATCGTCACCACTGACGACGGCTCACGTGAACTCCACCGCGCAGCGGCCTGGGCCAAGGACCAGTCGTACGTGCTCGGAGTGCTGACGGCAGAGCAGCTCGCGCACAGCATGTTCCCACTCGGCGCGACACCGTCGAAGGCCGAGGTGCGCGCTGAGGCTGCCGAGCGTGGGCTCAGTGTCGCATCCAAGCCCGATTCCCACGACATCTGCTTCATCCCCGACGGCGATACCCGCGGGTGGCTCGCCGATCGAGTCGGCGCGGAGCCCGGCATCATCCGCGACCGCTCGGGCGACGCGGTCGGAACCCATGACGGCGCGCATGCATTCACTGTCGGCCAGCGCAAGGGTCTATCGATCGGCGTCCCGTCCGCCGATGGGCGCCCGCGCTTCGTCCTCGAGGTCAAGCCGGCGACCAACGAGGTGGTCGTGGGGCCGCGCGAGGCGCTCGACATCGCCGTCATCGCGGGATCGCGGATCAGCTGGGCCGGCCGCGGTCCGGATGACGCAGGCACGCCGTTCGCGTGCGAGGTGCAGATCCGTGCCCACGCGGATCCCGTACCGGCCATCGCCGTGGTGCGCGACGGCGAGCTCATAGTCACCCCCGACGCACCACTGAACGGCGTCGCACCCGGGCAGTCGGCGGTGCTGTATCTCGGCTCCCGCGTCCTCGGGCAGTGCACCATCGATCGCACGGTGAGCGCGGCACCGCTACCGGTGCGCGTCGGCTGAGCCGGTCGTTTCAGGCCCGAGTGCTTCCCGCGTCGGGTGACGGTGGTCGTCCCTAAGCTGGTCGCGTGGCTGATGAGACGGATGACTTCGCCGACGCTCAGGCGGAGGCCGAGGAGCTGACCACGCGGATTCTCGAGCTCCGTGACCAGTACTACGAGAGCGACGCCTCGACTGTCTCCGACCAGGAGTACGACGCGATGGTGCGCAGGCTCGACGAACTCGAGCGCACGCATCCGCAACTGCAGTCGCAGGACAGCCCCACTCAGACCGTCGGCGGGCGGGCTGAGACCACCCTGTTCGCGCCGGTCACCCACGCCGAGCGGATGCTCAGCCTCGACAATGTCTTCACTGAGGCCGAACTCGATGCCTGGGCCGCGAAGGTCGAGCGCGACGCGGGCCGGAGCGATGTGCGATACCTCAGTGAGCTCAAGATCGATGGGCTCGCGATCAATCTCCGCTACGAATACGGCCGGCTCATCACGGCGGCCACCCGCGGAGATGGTGTGGTGGGGGAGGACGTGACCCAGAACGTGCTCGGAATGGGCTCGATCCCCGATCGTCTCGCCGGCTCAGGGCATCCCGACCTCGTCGAGGTGCGCGGCGAGATCTTCTTCCCGGTCGCACTGTTCGACGAGCTCAACGCTCGGCAAGCGGCCGCGGGGGAGCGGGTGTTCGCCAACCCCCGCAATGCCGCGAGCGGTTCCTTGCGGCAGAAGATCGAGGGGAAGTCGCGCGAGAAGCTCGCGCTGGTGACCGACAGGCTGAGCCGGCTGCGCATGCTGGTGCACGGGATCGGCGCCTGGCCCGTGCAGGCGATCGAGAACGAGACTCCGCTCACCGCGCAGTCAGAGGTCTACGGGCTGCTCGAGCAGTGGGGCCTCCCGATCTCGCGACACTTCCGCGTATTCGACGACATCTCCGAAGTGCATGGGTACATCCGCGACTTCGCCTCGGCGCGGGCCGGTGTCGAGCATCAGATCGATGGAATCGTCGTCAAGGTCGACGACCTCGACCTCCACCTCGAGCTGGGGTCGACCAGTCGTGCGCCGCGATGGGCGACGGCGTTCAAGTACCCGCCGGAGGAAGTCAACACCAAGCTGTTGGACATCGTGGTGTCGATCGGGCGGACCGGTCGAGCCACTCCCTTCGCCGTGATGCAGAAGGCGCTCGTCGCCGGCAGCGAGGTGCGACAGGCGACGTTGCACAATCAGGACGTCGTGAAGGCGAAGGGGGTTCTGATCGGTGACACCGTCGTGCTCCGCAAGGCGGGCGATGTCATCCCTGAGGTCCTCGGCCCCGTCGTGGAACTACGCGACGGTTCGGAGCGCGAGTTCGTCATGCCGACCGAGTGCCCGGAGTGTGGAACGACGCTTCGGCCGGCCAAGGAGGGCGACGTCGACCTCCGCTGCCCCAACTCCCGGAGTTGCCCGGCGCAGGTGCGCGGCAGGGTCGAGCATGTGGGTAGTCGCGGCGCGCTGGACATCGAGGGCCTCGGCGAAGTGGGAGCGGCGGCGCTCACCCAGCCAGTGTTCCCCGAGACACCGCCGCTGGTCACGGAAGCGGGGCTCTTCGAGCTGACGGTCGTCGACCTGTTCTCCATCCGCGTCGTCGTGCGTGACGCGGAAACCGGGATGCCGCGGCTCACCGACGACGGCGCACCGAAAGAGGTGACGCCGTTCCGGCGCAAGCGGCAGAAGAAGGACGGACTCTTCGAGCCGGGAGAGCCGCAGTTCTCGGGCGACGAGACATCGGTGCCCTCCAGTTCTGCCCTCGAGCTGATCGCCAATCTCGAGCGCGCGCGTACGAAGGAACTGTGGCGTTTCCTCGTCGCCCTCAGCATCCGGCACGTCGGACCGGTCGCGGCCCGTGCTCTGGCCAACTGGTTCGGATCGATTCCCGCGATCAGGGCCGCCTCGCGTGACGAGCTCGCGGCGGTCGACGGGGTCGGCGGGATCATCGCCGATGCCGTCGTCGAGTGGTTCGACGTCGACTGGCACGTGGAGATCGTCGATCGATGGACTCACGCCGGAGCTCAACTGCGCACACCCGGTCACCCAGGACCGGGCGCCGCTGTCGAGGGCGGCGTGCTCGATGGCGTGACCGTGGTCGCCACGGGGAGTCTCGAGGGCTTCTCCCGTGAGGGTGCTCTGGAAGCGATCATCGCCGCGGGAGGCAAGGCCGCGTCGAGCGTGAGCAAAAAGACCGACTTCGTCGCCGCAGGTCCCGGAGCGGGATCCAAGTTGACCAAAGCCGAAGCTCTCGGGCTCCGGATCATCGACGCCGCGCAGTTCGCGCTGTTGATCGAACACGGGCCATCCGCGCTCGCCGACGCGGAGCCGGATACCGGCGTCGGATCCGCGGCTCATATCGAGCCCGCGGACGGGGACGAGTCCGCCCACTGAACGCTCGGAGGCGTTCGTGTTACGTGTTGACCGCTTCCTGGGTCCCCGGGATGGTTGCCCCCTACGATGGGGGACGGATGGTATAGCGCCCCGACGGTCTGGTTCCGTCGTTGTAGCGAACAAAGGGGTACACCCGAGTTGCTGTTGGACGTCACAGCTGTTCTCCTCACCTCGCTCACTCTCGCCGGTGTGAGCGGGGTATCTGCTGCGCCCGCGACGTCACCGTCGGCACCGTCGGCCTCCATCACGCAGGAGGTTGTCACGCGGGCTCCCGCGGGCACCCCGACCGCAGCGTCCCCCACCACCGGAACCGTTTCCGCCGGCCCCTCACGCGGGGTGGACGCTGCTCGCGGCCCAGCCGCGCTCGCGGCCCAGCTCGCTCCATCCCGCGGCAACGGGGCGACCTTCGCCGGATCCACTGCTCGTGCGATGGATGCGAGCCTCCTCCCGCGGCTCGGGGGGCGTGCCCTGCTCGACCAGCTCTCACTCCTCCCGGAAGGGTCTCTCGACCGGTTCGTGTCCCACCATCCAGACGCGATCTCGCGCGTCCTGGCCGACCCGCCGTCGGCCGACGCCGTCTCCGACTGGTGGTCCCTCATCGGAACGGACACTCAGCGGTCGCTCCGCACCGCCGCGCCTGAACTCGTCGGGAACCTCGACGGGATCACCCCGTCCGCGCGTGACGCTGCCAATCGGGCGTTCCTCCAGGCGAGCATCGCAACTGCCGAGGATGACCTTTCCCGACTCGGGCGTGGGGAGCGTGCCGATGCCGAGCAGCGACTGATCATGCTCGAAGAGATCGAAGAATCCCTGATCGCAGAACCGGGACAGCCTCAGCGCTCCCTGTTGTCGGTCGACACCGCGTGGCCCGGGCGGGCCGCGGTCGTCGTGGGCGACCTCGAAAAGGCCGACTACGTCACCTACATGGTGCCGGGCATGTTCTTCACCGTCACCGGGCAGATGGTCGACTGGACCGTGATCTCGCAGGATCTGTACGACGAGCAGGAGCAGTGGGTCCAGCGACTCGGGCACGGCGACCCCATGCACGCCGACCCGACGCGCGCGGCCCCGACGCGCGCCGACCCGACGCGCGCCGTCGAGTCGATCGCGGTCGTGTCGTGGATCGGATACCAGACTCCCGGGATCGCAGAAGTGGTATCGCTGGACCTGGCCGAGGATGGTGCGAAGTTCATCAGCAGCGCGGTGGGAGGCGTGCAGGAGACACGCGAGCAAGACGAACCGTACGTGACGTTGGTCACCCACTCGTACGGATCGACCGCGACCCTGATGGCCCTGCAGGGGGGCGGGCTCACGGTCGATGCCCTCGTGATGATCGGATCGCCTGGTGGATCCGCTCAGTCCGTGAACGATCTCGGGATGTCGTCCGATCGGGTGTTCGTCGGCGAGGCGGCGTGGGACCCGGTCGTCAACAGTGCCTTCTTCGGGAGCGACCCGGGATCGAGCGGATTCGGTGCGTCTCAGATGAGTGTCGCCGGCGGGGACGATCCGGTCACCGGGCAGACTCTCGCCGCGGCATCCGGTCACCTGGGCTATTTCGATGCGGGAACCGAGGCGATGCGCAACGTGGCGCTCATCGGTCTCGACCGCGGCGACCTGGTCACGGGAGCGTCGTCGTCCGCATCCGAGACCCAGCTGGCCCAGGGCGATTGATCGAGGGCGACTGATCGGTCGGGCTCGGCTGCGGGACGTTGCTGAGGGTGCATGCGCCGACAGTAGGGTCTACCGCCCATATCCGGCCGGGCACTCGGAGGGCGGTCGGTAGGATCGGGTGACCCCGTCCAGCCAGCGGACCATCAGCCAGCCCAGATCAGCCAGCCACGGAGACGTATGTCCGAGCCCACCACCGAGCCCGCCGCGGGCATCACCACCGAGCAGGTCGCGCACCTCGCGAATCTGGCGAGGATCGCACTCACACCGCAGGAGATCGAGAAGCTCACGGGAGAACTCGTCACCATCGTCGAGTCGATCGCGAAGGTCTCGGAAGTGGCCGGCGACGATGTGCCGGCGACCAGTCACCCGATCCCCCTTGTGAATGTCTACCGTCCGGATGTGCCGGGCCCCACGCTCACACCGTCCGAGGCCCTCGCCGGCGCTCCGGATCACGACGGATCCCGCTTCCGCGTCTCCGCCATCCTGGGGGAGGAGCAGTGAGCGGGGGCAGCTCGCTGAGTGGGCACGGAGCAGTGAGCGGGGGCAGCGACCTCACCCGCCTCTCCGCCGCGGACCTGGGCCGGCTGCTCGCGGCGAAGGAGATCTCCAGCGTGGAGGTCACCTCGGCGCATCTGGACCGGATCGCGGCGGTCGACGGCGATGTGCACGCGTTCCTCCACTTGTCGGCCAACGCATTGACGACCGCGGCGGACGTCGACTCGCGTCGACTCGACGGGGATCGGCTCGGTCCCCTCGCCGGGGTGCCGGTGGCCATCAAGGACGTGCTGTGCACCACCGACATGCCCTCGACCGCGGGCTCTCGGATGCTCGAGGGATGGATCCCGCCGTACGACGCGACGGTCGTGCGCAAGCTGCGGGAGGGTCACCTCGTGCCGCTCGGCAAGACCAACATGGACGAGTTCGCGATGGGTTCGTCCACCGAGCACTCGGCGTACGGTCCCACCCGCAACCCGTGGGATCTCGAGCGCATCCCGGGCGGATCGGGCGGAGGGAGCGCCGCCGCGGTCGCGGCGTTCGAGACCCCGTTGGCTCTCGGCAGCGACACCGGCGGATCCATCCGCCAGCCGGCGGCGGTGACCGGCTCAGTCGGCATGAAGCCGACCTATGGCGGGGTGTCCCGCTACGGCGCCATCGCGCTCGCGTCGTCGCTCGACCAGGTGGGCCCGGTGTCGCGCAGCGTGCTCGACGCGGCCATGCTCCACGATGTCATCGGCGGCCACGACCCGCGAGATTCCACATCGCTCACCGACCAGTGGCCGAGCTTCGCGGATGCCGCCCGCGCGGGGCGCCGCGATGGCGCCCTGTCCGGGCTCCGCGTCGGCATCGTGCGCGAGCTCGAGGGCGGTGACGGCGGCGAGGGTTTCCAAGCCGGAGTGCGCCAGCGGTTCCACGAGACGGTCGCGATGCTGGCCGATGCCGGTGCCGAGATCGTCCAGGTGAGCGCTCCGAGCTTCACCTACGCGATCGCTGCCTACTACCTGATCCTCCCTGCGGAGGCGTCCAGCAACCTGGCGAAATTCGACTCCGTGCGCTTCGGGCTGAGGGTCACACCGGATGGCGGCGGCACGGTAGAGGACGTGATGGCCGCCACCAGGCAGGCGGGATTCGGCGACGAGGTGAAGCGTCGCATCATCCTCGGCACCTACGCCCTCTCTGCGGGGTACTACGACGCCTACTACGGCAGCGCGCAGAAGGTGCGCACCTTGATCCAGCGTGACTTCGACGCCGCGTTCGCGCAGGCGGACGTGCTCGTCTCACCTGCGGCGCCGACGACCGCATTCCGATTCGGCGAGAAGCTCGACGACCCGCTGGCGATGTACCTCAACGACATCACCACCATTCCCGCGAACCTTGCGGGCGTGCCGGGGATCGCGCTGCCGATCGGACTCGCTCCTGAAGACGGGTTGCCGGTCGGCATCCAGATCATGGCTCCGGCCAGGCAGGACGCACGGCTGTACACGATCGGCGCCGCTCTGGAGCAACTGCTCGAGCAGCAGTGGGGCGGCCCGCTGCTCGCTCAGGCGCCCGATCTGCACTCGACGGAGATGTTCGCGGCTCGCGCCGGCGCGGTCTAGCCGACGGTCACCACGACCTTGCCGCGCGAGTGGCCCGAGCCCACTGCATCCACCGCGTCGCCGGCGCGCTCCAGGGGGAATGTCGCGCCGACCGTGGGCAGCAGCCGGCCGTCGGCGACGTACTCGGCGAGCACCTCCAGGTCGGCGCCGTTCTCGCTCGCGAAGAGCGCGACCAGCCGCTGACCGACGAGGGGCGAGAGAGCCATGGCCCGGAAGGAGCGGTCGAAGCCCTGCATCAGGCGGCCCGAGGCGCCGTCCCCGCCTACGATGACCAGCGTTCCGCGCGGCGTCAGGGCTCGCCGCAACTCCGAGAGCGGGCGGTTGCCGGCGGCGTCGACGATGACATCGAAGTGCCGGGATCCGTCGGTGATGTCGGTCGTCGTGTAGTCGACGACGTGCGCGGCGCCGAGCGAGCGCACGAACTCGAGCTTGTCCGTGCTGCAGACGCCGGTGACCTCGGCGCCCATCGCGACCGCGAGCTGCACGGCCATGTGCCCCACTCCGCCGCCGGCTCCGAGTACGGCGACGCTCTGGCCCGCACGCACGCGACCGGAGTCCCTCAGCGCCTGGAGTGCCGTCGTACCGGAGATCGGCAGAGCCGCCGCCTGCTCGGGCGAGAGCGCGGCGGGCCGGTGTGCGAGCTTCGACTCGCGGGCGAGGGCGAACTCGGCGAAGGCACCCGAGCCGAAGCCGAACACCGCGTCGCCGGCCGAGAACCGCGTGACCGCCGGGCCGACCGCGACGACGGTGCCTGCCACGTCTGATCCACGGATGCGCTGCCTGGGCGCGCGAATGCCGAACGCCGGTCGCACCATGAGGGGGAGCCCCGTCATGAGATGCCAGACGTCGGGTCCGACCGCTGCGGCGCGCACCGCGATGAGCACTTGATCGTCAGCGGGCACGGGAGTGCGCACGTCCTCCAGGTGGAGGACGTGCGAGTCGCCGTAATCGTCTTGGGTCATGGCTCTCATCGGGTGGCTCCTTGGTCGGCCGGGTACTGGAACACGTCGTCGAGCGGGACGTCGAGGACGTGGGCGATCTGGAACGCCATCTCGAGCGACGGGGAATAGCGGCTCTGCTCGATGGCGATGATGGTCTGGCGGGTGACGCCCACTCGCTGCGCGAGCTCGGCCTGGGTCATCTCGTCGCGGGCGAATCGCAGCGCTCGGATGGAGTTGGTGACCCTGGTCGGTTTCACCATTCGCGGAGCCCGCCGCGGTAGGAGACGACGCGTGCGATCGCGCTCAGCAGGGCGGAGAGGACGAAGCCGAGGTAGATCGTGTTCGCGATCCAGAAGTAATCGGCCTCGACGAACGCGAGCACGAGCGCGCCGACCGCGCCGATGACGACGAAGGAGTTGCCGACGACGTCGCCCAGTCGTCCGATGCGCCGATCGCGCTCATCGACCAGCGTCGCGGTGCGTGGAGACGCGATCCCGGCGGCGATGTTCAAGGCGATCGCCGCGACGATCGTTCCTCCGACGGTGCCGAGCATGAGCGGCACGTAATCGACGACGGTCAGATCGGCATCGGCGGCCGTGAGCATCAGCGCGAGGTACACGCCGTCCCCGACGACAGCGATCACCCCGTAGATCCACGCGGACTTCTCCTGTGCCGACATCTGCTCTCCTATGTCAAAGATCTTGTACATGGCGAAGGTATAGCAGGGTCGACATGGTGTCAAGGATCCTTTACATGTGCGGCGGCGCACAACCCGAAGCGGTGACTGTCCTCCGCGTTCGCGGCTCGTAGAATCGTGCGGTGGCCACTGCAGAATTGATGGACTTCGACCGCGCGATCGAGCTGTACGAGCCGGTGCTCGGATTCGAGGTGCACGTCGAGCTCAACACCTTGAGCAAGATGTTCTCCGATGCGCCGAACCCGGCGTCCGGCGAGCCTCAGTCGGGGGAGCCGAACACCAGCATCACGCCGGTCGATCTAGGACTCCCCGGGTCGCTCCCCGTGGTGAACGAGCAGGCGGTCAAGTACTCGATCAGCCTCGGTCTCGCGCTCGGTTGCGAGATCGCACCCACGAGCCGGTTCTCACGCAAGAACTACTTCTACCCCGACCTCGCGAAGAACTATCAGATCAGCCAGTACGACGAACCGATCGCCTTCGAGGGAGAGGTCGAGGTCGAACTCGACGACGGCCGCACCTTCCGCGTCGAGATCGAGCGCGCGCACATGGAGGAGGATGCCGGCAAGCTCACTCACATCGGCGGGGCGACAGGCCGCATCCAGGGCGCCGAGTACTCGCTTGTCGACTACAACCGTGCGGGCGTGCCCCTGGTCGAGATCGTGACGAAGATGATCACCGGGGCAGAGCACGACGCTCCCGCGCTCGCGAAAGCGTACGTCTCCACTATCCGCGACATCGTCCGTTCCCTCGGCATCTCCGAGGCGCGGATGGAGCGCGGCAACCTCCGGTGCGACGCCAACATCTCGCTCTCTCCACGCGGCTCCGGCCGTCTCGGCACCCGCACCGAGACGAAGAACGTGAACTCGTTGCGCAGCGTCGAGCGTGCCATCCGTTATGAGATCCAGCGGCAGGCGGCGATCCTCGACAACGGCGGCACGATCATCCAGGAGACGCGGCACTGGCACGAGGACACGGGCGCGACCTCCGCCGGACGACCCAAGAGCGACGCTGACGACTACCGCTACTTCCCCGAGCCCGACCTGCTGCCGGTGGAGCCGAGCCCTGAACTCATCGCCGAGCTCAAGGCGGCCCTGCCGGAGTCGCCGGTGCTCCTCCGCCGCCGGTTGAAGTCGGATTGGGCGTTCAGCGACCCCGACTTCCGGTCGGTGGTCAACGCCGGTCTGCTCGTGGAACTCCTCGAGACCGTGCAGGCGGGCGCCGGTCCGCAGGCGGCCCGCAAGTGGTGGATGGGCGAGATCAGTCGCACCGCGAACGAGCGCGGAGTCGATGCGAGCAGTCTGATCACACCGCACCAGGTGGCAGCGCTGATCGCCATGATCGACTCCGGGGAACTCACCGACCGCCTCGCGCGGCAGGTACTCGAAGGCGTGATCGCCGGGGAGGGCACGCCCGCCGAGGTCGTGGCGGTTCGTGGGCTCGCTGTGGTGTCGGATGACGGTGCCCTGATCACGGCGATCGATCATGCGCTGGCAGAACAGCCCGACGTGCTGGCGAAGATCCGCGACGGCAAGGTGCAGGCCGCGGGTGCGGTGATCGGTGCGGTGATGAAGGCGATGAAGGGTCAAGCGGACGCAGCGCGAGTCCGTGAGCTGGTGCTGCTCCGCGCCCAGTCGACTTAGTCGATGTCAGGTCACGGCGAGACTCCCGCGCCGGGCCCCGCAACCATCGTCGAGCGGTCGGCCGCGCTCGATGGGGTACGGGTGCTCGGCGTGGCCGCCGTGATCGTCGGGCACGCCGTCCCGGATGATGGGTTCCGCCAGCTGCTGTTCGCCTGGCACGTGCCGGTGTTCTTCGTACTGAGCGGATACCTGCACAAGCCCGGCCGTCCGCTTCGCCGCGAACTGCGTGCTCGCACGGTCTCGCTCGCTTGGCCGTACCTGTTCTGGTTCGCGGTCGTCGCGACGCTGTATCTGCCGCTCGGACTCTCGGGGTGGTTCGCGCCCGCCGCATCCGTCTCCGACTGGGTCGGGCCGATCCTGGGCGGTGCGAACGCGCGAGAGCCGTTCACCACCTTCTGGTTCGTGTCGGCGCTGTTCTTCGTGGCATTGCTGTTCCGCCTGCTCGACGGGCTTCCCTCTCCGGTGCTGTGGAGCGCCGCGGCGCTCGGCGTCGTCGCGGGGGCGACCATCGGACCGCTGCTCGCGGCCACTCCGCTCGCGGTGGGATCGGCTCTGTGCTGCCTCGTCTTCGTGGTGATCGGCCGCGCCTCCCGTCGGTTCATCGAGTCTCTATCCGAGCGGATGCCGGTCGGAGGCGGCGTAATCGGCGTCGGGTTGATCGTGCTCGGTGAGCTGCTCGTAGTCCTCGGGGTGGTGCGTCCGGTCGACATCAAGCTGGGTGACTACGGCACGCCGGTCGCCGCTGTCGCCGTCTCGTGCGCCATCTCCCTCGGTCTCGTGCTCGCGGCGGAGGCGGTCTACCGGGGGGCGTCGCCGCGGGTGGCGGCGGTCACGACGACGCTGTCGCTCGCCGGCCTCTGCGCCGTGCTGGTGCATCCGCTGCTCCAGTGGCTGATGCGACCGGCCGACCTGCCCGTACCCGTGATCGCCGCGGTCATGCTCGTCATGCCCTGGGCGCTTGGCGTCGCGTTGCGGCACACCCCGCTCGCGCAAGTGACCACCGGCGGCCCGCGTGCGCAGGCTCGTGCCGACGGCGGATGACTCCGCCCACCTACGATGAGAGCGACGACGAGGAGACCCGCATGAGCAGCCAGCACCCGGATCATGAGCGGCGCCGGAGAGACCCGCTCGGAATCGTGTCCCTCGCCGCCGGTGCTGCCGCGCACCTGCTCGGCCTGCTGTCGACGCTGGTGGCAGCCGTTCTATCGGTCAGAGGGTTGCTCGAGCTGACCGGTGTCAGCAGCACCATCTCGTTGCTGCTGGGTACCCTTCTCGGGCTCACCGCGATCGGTTTCGGCGTCGCGGCGCTGCTGCGCAGGACACCCGGACGAGCCGTCGCCGGGGCGGGCATCGCGCTGGGGGCGGCAGAGCTGGTGACAGCTTTCGCCGGCGCGATCTATCCCATCGTCTTCGCCCTCGGCATCGGGTGACCCGGGTCTCACCGCAGCGATCTACGCTGGCCTGATGGCCACGAGACGACAGCGTCGCGCCAGGGCGGCCGCATACTTCGTCGTCGACATCGTCGTCGTGCTCTTGTTCGTCGTCGCAGGTCGGGACACCCGCGGCTCCGACTTCTCCGGGACGTTCGTCGAGGCCCTGCCGTTCCTCGCCGGGACGGCGCTCGGCTGGGCGCTCGCGAAGGCGTGGCGACAGCCTCGTGCCGTGCGGTGGTCGGGTGTCGTGATCTGGGTGTGCACCGTCGCGATCGGCCTACCGGTTCGGGAGCTGCTCGGGGAATCGACCGACTCGCGCTTCATCGTGATCACGTTCATCGCCCTGGGGATGTTCCTTCTCGGCTGGCGCGGAGCCGCCTGGGTACTCGACGCCCTCTTCGGTCGCGCCATCGAGAAACCGGTCGACGAGAAGTACCGGCGCTGAGCGCGACGGTCTCGACCTGCCGGATCAACTCGCCGTCCGGCTCAGCCGCGTAGCTCCTGCGGGGTCGTGATCACCCGGTCGACGAATCCGTACTCACGGGCACCTTCGGCGGTGAACCAGCGGTCGCGATCGCCGGGAGAGTTGATGTACAGCTGAATGTCGCGCTTGGAGTCGACCGCGTCGAGCAGCAGGAGCTGCGCGCACAGATCGTCCGCCGCGGCATCCGTCACCTCGCTGCCGAGGAGGAGGATCCGGGACTCATGGAGTTGTCGGATCGTGGACAGGTCGACGGGGATCTCAGTGCTGATCATCCCGCCATGATGCCGCCGCATCGCATGCGGTATGACCCCGTTCTGCCCGGCGTGAATCCGCCCATCGCAGACACGATCGCGCCGTAGATTGCCCCTCGCTTCCTTCTGCTGTGGGCGAACTACCGTCGGACGGAGGCTCCCGGAGGTAGCGTGAATCGCATGCTCCTGAGACACGTCGTCGGTGCGACGCTTCGCCGCATCCGGTTGACGCACGGTCTCACCCTGAGGGATCTCTCCGCCCGGTCGCGGGTGTCGGTGCCGTACCTGTCGGAGATCGAACGCGGTCGCAAGGAGCCGTCGTCTGAGATTCTCGCCACCATCTGCCGCGTGTTCGGCATGGATGTCGTCGACCTCGTCGACGCCGTCTCTGACGAGTTGCGGACGCCGAATCGTGAGGTGCTCGTCATGGAATCGACGGACGAGCAGTCACGCGTGCCCTCGGCAGACAGGGACCACGGCGCGCTGCTCCTCGCAGCCTGAGACACGAACCTAGGCGGGCTCGGCCGCGGGTCGTCAGCCGGATGCGGTGTCGCCCATCTGCAGCGCCGCGTCAGTCCT
>CAXTLO010000001.1:0-38997 GCA_964244965.1 uncultured Marisediminicola sp. | reverse complement strand
CGACCGGCGACCCGAGCCCGCTCGAGTTCTACAGCAGGGCCGGCCACGACGGCATGGCGGTCGTCGATGTCACCGGCTTCGCGATGCTCTTCATCCGCTGCGCCGGCGGCGTCAGTCACCACCCCGACGAGTCGGTGACCGAGGCCGATGTCACCACCGCTCTCGACGCGTTCGAGGGCGCCGTGCTCGCGCTCGCCGAATCCTCCGCGGCATGACAGACCCGCGCGCCGAACTGATCGTCGACCTCGACCGCCGCCGAACCGGCTTCGGGACGGTCGGCGACAGCGCGGTGAGGCTCACGAGCCCCACCTGCGGTGACGAGGTGACGATCGACGTCGATCACGACGGTGCGGTCATCCACTCGCTCAGCTGGCGCGGTCATGGGTGCACGGTGTCGATGGCCTCCGCCTCAGCTCTCGCGGGGCTCGCGCCGGGCCTCGGCCTCGACGAGTTCGCCGCGCGCACCGAGGAGTTCGGCCGATTGCTGCGCGCGCAGCCCCCGGGCGACGTCGACCTGGATCATCCACTCGGCGAGGCTGCCGCCTTCGCCGGCATCGGTCGTCTCCCGTTACGAGCCGGATGCGCGATGCTCGCCTGGGAGGCGACGGCGCTCGCCATAGCGCGCTGACCCGCTGCCGCTGGCATCAGCACACGCCGACAGGGGCGGTCAGCGCCGATCGACGTCGGCGCCGGCCCACAGGTCACCGCACTCGATCAGCTCGGCGCGCGCCGAGGCGAGGTAGCGCGCGCCCCCGGAGTCCCCGTCGAGGGTGTCGAGCATCGGCGCCCAGTGGTCGCGTCCGACGAGCACCGGATGCCCCGGTTCCCCGTCATACGTCGCGCGACGCAGCGCCGCCCTGCCAGCGACACCGCCGCCCGCACGACCGCCGCTCGTAGCGACCCGCTGTACGGCGGCCGCCGGCAATCCCGGTAGGTCGACGAGGGTGATGACGACGGCGGGGGAGTCCGTGTCCGCCACCGCGCCCAGCCCGGCCCGTAGCGATGCTGCCATGCCCTGCTCCCAGTTCTCGGCCACGACCACCCGAACGCCCGGCGGAACGAGGTTCCGCGCCTCCTCGGCGGCGGCGCCGAGCACGACGACGACCGGATCGCACGCTGCAGCACGAAGAGCAGACACGGAGTGCGCCAGCCATCCGGGCACCAGGACCTTCGGTACCCCCATCCGCGTGCCGGCTCCGGCAGCGAGCACGAGGGCGGCGGTAGCGGCGAACGGCGGCGAGGTCATCGTTACAGTTATAGCGACCAGGACGGAGCATCATGCGCGAGATCACCGAGACCGAGTTGCGCGAGGTACTGTTCGCGGCGCTCGCAGTCCCGCGCTGGGTAGACGAGGTCGCGGCAGGTGCGCCGTACGCCGAACTCGCCGACCTCCTCGCCCAGGCCGCCCGTAGCGCGACACCGCTCAGCCAGGGTGAGATCGACCAGGCGCTCGCGCACCACCCGAGGATCGGTGAACGGCCCGTCGGGGAGGGTCGATCCCAAGAGCTGTCGCGAGCCGAGCAGGCATCGGCGGATGCTGACGACGCGGCTCTCGCGGATGCGATCGCCGAGGGCAACCGGACCTACGAGCACCGCTTCGATCGGGTGTTCCTGATCCGCGCCGCAGGTCGCACCCGTGCCGAGATCCTCTCCGAGCTCAACCGCCGTATCAGCCTCGACGACGAGACGGAGTTCGCCATCGTCGGCGAGCAGCTGCGCGAGATCGCGATCCTCCGACTCGACGGCCTCCTGCGGTCGGATCCGGAGTGAGTCAGGTCAGCACGCACGTCCTCGACACCGCCCGGGGCCTGCCTGCGGAGGGGGTGACGGTGGTACTCGAGCAGCACGCCGACGGCACCTGGAGGACGATCGCGGACGCCACGACCGACTCCGACGGTCGAGTCGGGTCGATCGGTGAGGAGGCGCTCGACGCGGGGCGTTACCGCATCGTCTTCGACACCGGAGGTTACGAGGCGCAGCGCGGCGAGCGCGCGTTCTTCCCCGAGGTCTCGATCGTCTTCGAGATCACCGGGCCGGAGCACTATCACGTACCCCTTCTACTGAGCCCGTTCGGCTACACCACGTACCGGGGGTCCTGACCGGCCGGTGCTCAGTACTCGGTGCGGCGGTCGGCGGTCAGCCAGGCCTCGAACGGAGCCTCCGCTCCCGGAAGCCGCAACGACTGGATGGGGGTGGGCCAGGTCGCCCGATCCTGAGCGAGAAGCTCGTAGAACGCGAGGTCGTCGAACCCGCCACGCGCCGCGTCGAAGCGGTCGGCGGCGAACACGACGCGATCGAGGCGCGCCCATAGCGCGGCCGAGACGCAGAGCGGGCATGGCTCGCACGACGTGTACAGCGTGGCCCCAGTGAGGGAGAAGTCGCCGACCGCCGCGCACGCCGCCCGGATCGCGACGACCTCGGCATGGGCGGTCGGGTCGAGGTCCCGCGTCACCCGGTTCTGTCCGATGGAGAGCGGCGCGGCATCCCGCACGATGACGGCACCGAACGGCCCGCCCCCTTCCGCGACATTCGCTACCGCGAGGTCGACGGCGTGCGAGAGCCAGCGCTCGTCGTCGGAGATCGATGAGTCGCCGGTCACGCTCGACCCGATCCGGTCGACCAGGCGTTGCCTGCATCGGGAGCGTCGTCGCGGGTTACGGTCGCCTGGATCAGACCGTAGGGGCGGTCGGCCGCGACGAAGACCTCGCCCGGATTCTCCAGTCCGAACGGGGCGAGATCGACCAGGAAGTGGTGCTTGTTCGGCGCCGAGAAGCGGATCTCGGCTATCTCGGGGTGATCGTTGAGCACGGCCTCGCCCATGTGCCAGAGCGTCTGCTGCAGTGCGAGCGAACGCACTGTCGCGAACCGGTGGATGATGGTGCGTTTCACGTCGGCGTAGACGGCATCCCAATCGCGCCCCTCGGATTCGTCGGCGAACCTCCACCGTGCGGTGAGGGAGGTCGCGAGCACCCGATCGTCCGTCTCGGCGAGGGTCGTGTACTCGTCGGTCAGGAACCCGTGGAACTCGGATGCGGTCGACTTCAGCAGCACGAGTCCGCTGAGCCCGCCGACCACTCGTACCCCCAACTCGTCGACCGTGACGGCGACGGTGCGCTCCTCCTGTCCGCGGCGCAGCCACGTGTGATCGTGCTCGACCCCGTCGATGATCGCCCGATCCCAGAGGTACTCCTCGACCTCGACGCGCGCGCCGGTCACCGGCTCGACATCGCGGACGAAGTGGTGGGCCAGCGCGAGCGCGTACTGCTCGATCGAGGCCACCCCGACCGATTTGGCATACGCGTACGCGGTGTTCTTCTGCGTGTCCGTGGGGAGCACCTGCGACTGGTCGCCGTAGAGGTGAGCTTCGGTGAAGCTGCCGCGCAGACTCGTCGACACGTTCAGGTCGCGGATCTCGTGTCGTGCGGTGTCTCGCACGAAGCGGACGACACGCGATTCCGCTTTGCCGTATTGATTGGGCCCGAGCACGATTGCCATGCCGAGATCATGTCAAAGTCGTGTGACCGCGATGTTACCGGTGTGCACTCAGGAACTGCGTCGGTCGTTGTCGGACGTGCCCAGGATGACGTCGCTCGGGTCGAGTGCCTGAAGATCGACCTCGGACTGTCCGTGAGGGCCGGACGGAGCGGGCGGCCCGATGACGTGCATGACCGCTCGAAGAGCCAGCGCGAGAGCTGCGGAGATCAGTCCCGCCGTGAGGATGCTGGGCCCGATAGCCCGTCCGACCTCGAGGCCCACCAACAGCGACTGGTCGGCAGATCCTTCGAAGCCGATGAGTTGGGCGGCATACACGGCCTGCACACCCATGGTGAGCATCAGACCGGCACTGGCGAGCACGAGTGCGAATATCCACAGCGGTCTGATGCCGGAACCGGGACGTGGTGTGTCGGTCATCCACCGAGAGTAGAGGTCAGCCGAGGGATTCTCTCAGCTCAGGTTCCGTGTCGCTGGACGAGTCGTCCTGTTGGCATCGGCGCCGCCTCCTGGGCGTCGAGCTGCTGTCCACGCAGCCAGGTCGACCGCACGGCACCGGACAGGGTCAATCCGTCATACGCCGAGATCGGGTTCTTGTGCTGGAGTCGCCGCACGTCGACAGTCACGGCCTCCTCGGGAGCGAAGACGCAGAAGTCGGCGGATGCACCGGACTCGATGCGGCCGCGGTCGGTGAGTCCGACCAGATCCGCCGGACCGCGGGACATCCAATCGACGACCGTCTCCAGCCGGATACCGCGGCGTCCGGCCTCGGTCCAGACCGCGGCCAGACCGAGCTGGAGCCCGGCGATGCCCCCCCATGCCGCCCCGAAGTCACCATCGTGACCGAGCTTCAATTCGCGGGTCGAAGGGGAATGGTCGGATACGACGATGTCGATCACCCCGTCGGACAGGCCCTGCCAGAGCGCGTCGCGGTTGCGGTCGTCTCGGATGGGAGGGCAGCACTTGAATTCGGTGGCTCCGTCGGCGATGTGCTCGGCGCTGAAACTGAGGTAGTGCGGGCATGTCTCGACCGTGATCGGAAGACTCTCCGCACGTGCTGCGGCAAGAGGGCCGAGCGCCGATGCGGCCGATAGGTGCAGGATGTGCGCCCGTGCGCCGGAGCGTCGCACTCCGGCGATCACGTGCTCGATCGCGGTGAGTTCGGCCTCCTCGGGCCGCGACGCGACGAATCGCCCGTAGTCGCGGCCGCCGGTGTTCTCGCTCGCGGCGAGCACGCCCGGGTCCTCGGCGTGCACGATCAGTACCGACCCGAGTCGAGCCACCTCGTCGAGGGCGAGGTTCAGGTGGGCCGTGTCCAGGTGTTCGAATTCGTCCACCCCCGAGGGGGCGAGGAAGCATTTGAACCCGAAGACGCCGCGCTCGTGAAGTTCCCGCAGACGCCCGAGGTTGGACGGTACTGCCCCTCCCCAGAATCCCACGTCGACGGCCACCTGGTTCCGGGCGATCGACTGCTTGACCTCGAGAGCCGTCGGATCGATGGTGGGCGGGATGCTGTTGAGGGGCATGTCGACGATCGTGGTAACGCCGCCCGCCGCAGCGGCACGGGTCGCGCTCGCGAACCCCTCCCAGTGAGTGCGCCCCGGCTCATTGACGTGCACGTGCGTGTCGACGAGTCCGGGAAGCAGCACTTCGTCTGGCCGCAGACGTAGCTCCGTCACGCCCCGCAGCTCGCCGTCGGACTCGTGGTTGACGATGCCGGCGATCACCCCACCGCGAACCCCGATGACGGCCGAACGGATGACGCCTCCGACGAGGGCACGGTCGGCGCGGATCACGAGGTCGAACGTCGGTTGCATCGTGGCCTCGTCTTCACTCCGGTGCGGGGTGATTCCGCCCCTCGGAATGTACCGGATCGGCACGTCGCGTCTGGCGCGCGTTCGACACCAGTCGGAAACATCAGGACTCTAGCCTGAGCACACCCGCGAGCGAAGGGATGCCGTGTCGACCGCCGCCTGCCCCAAGAGTATGACCTACGGCCCGTGCGGCGGAGTCGAATCCGACGGCTCGTGTGAGGTCGCGGCACACCGGTGCGTGTTCCTCGACGTGCCGACGGTGCGCTGGCGATCGGACGCCGCTCCGCTCGTCACCGGACCGGCGCGCACCGCTGCATCCGCGACGTCGCGTGAGGGGTCGAGTGGCGTGCCGGTGGACACTCCCGCAGACAGGATGCGGGCACGGATGCACGCCGGTCGGGTGGTCGTCGCCGACTTCCCCGCGCGAGCTCTGGATGCCGCATCCATCGCCGATTGCGCGAGTGTGCTCGCCGGCCGGGTCGACGCGGTCCTGGCGGGCGACTCCGGGCGATCGCGCGTCCAGTTCCCACCTGCCTACCGTGCTCACCTCATCCGAGAAGCGGGTCTGGACGTGTGGGCAGGGGTCAACTGCCGGGACCGCAACCGGGTCGCCCTCGAAGGAGAACTCGCCGGGCTCGCCCACGCCGGGGCTGCGGCAGTGCACTGCGTGACCGGCGATCACACCCGCACCGGGTCACGGCCCGACGCACTCCCGGTCTTCGATCTGGACTCCACCGAGCTCGCCGCCACCGCCCGGGCTGCCGGTCACCTGGTGTCGGTGGGCGAATCTCCGGCGACGCCTCCCGCAAAACGGCGTCCAGACCGTCTCCGTGAGAAAGTGCTTGCGGGCGCTGAGGTCTGTTTCGTCAATCACGCCGGAGGGATACCTCCCGTCGCGGCCTTCGTGCGTCAAGCGCAGCAGCTCGAGATCGACGTCGCTTTTCTGGCGTGCGTGCCGGTGGTGATCGACCGGGCCGGCGCCGAGCTCATCCGTTCGTTCACCTCCCTCGCGCTGCCCGACCGCTACTTCGATCGGATCCTCGCCGCCGACGATGTCCGGCGCGCGGGCATCGACGCGGCAGTCGAGTTCGGTCTGCGACTGCTCGAGGTGGACGGCGTGGCCGGGGTCAACCTGTCCGGTGGCGGAGCAGCCAGCGAGGAGCACGCGCTCGCGGACGGGCTCGCGACGATCAGCGGGAGGATCCGCGCGTGAGTCGCGAGCTGTGGGACGCGCGCTACGCCGACGCCGCGGCCGCCGACGAGACCGTATGGTCGAGCGAGCCGAACGGCTTCGTCGCCTCGGTACTCACCGGTGCCACGCCGGGTACGGCGGTCGACCTCGGGTGCGGCGAAGGACGTAACGCGATCTGGCTGGCTCGACAGGGCTGGCAGGTGACCGCGGTCGACTTCTCCGCCGTCGGACTCGAGACCGGCCGGCGTCGGGCTGCCGCGGCGGGAGTCGAGGTGACGTGGGAGCTCGCTGAGGCCACCACGTGGGTCTCACCGGGCCTCGTCGATCTGGTCGTGGTCGCCTACCTCCAGTTGCCAGCTGCACCGCTGCGGGCGGCGCTCGCCGCCGTATCCGCCTACCTGGCTCCGGCTGGCAAGCTCGTACTCGTGGGCCACGCGCTCGAGAACCTCGCGCACGGCATCGGCGGCCCGCGAGACCCCACCCTCCTGCACCGGATCGCCGACCTCAGAGCCGGCGCGAGCAGTCTGGACATCGAGCGGTGCGAACTCGTCGACCGCGTGGTCGACGGGGGCACAGCGATCGATGCCGTTCTGATCGCGCGGCAGGATCACTCGGGGTGAGGACCTCGCACGATCGATAGCACGTGATCGAGTACGAGCGGAGCGATCGGCAGCCCGACCATGTCGCGCGGATGGATCCAGATCACCTCCTCGATCTCGGATGCCGCGGCGACCGGTTCGCGGATGTGCACGAGGAACATCTCGGCGTCGAGTCCGTGGCCGCTCTCGTTCGCCGCATCCGTGTCGTACCGCCCGAGATACTCGAAGTGGTGCGGGTCCAGCCGCACCCCGATCTCCTCCTCCAACTCGCGGGCGAGGGCTACGGCGGGGGTCTCGCCCGCTTCGAGCTTTCCGCCCGGCTGCATGAACATCTTCGTGCCGCGCTTGCGTACGAGAAGCAGCCGCCCCGCGTCGTCCACGATGACGGCGGCTGCGACGCGGATGACGGGCCGTTCGTGCTCCGGATGCCGCATCAGCCGGCGAGATAGCGCATGGTCCACTGTCCGTCGACCAGGCGGTATTCGGTGCGGCGGCTCGCGGTATCGGGTGCCGACTCCCAGAAGACGAGCCGCGTCGGTCGCACGGTGTATCCGGTCCACGTGGTGGAAGGCGTCGGCGGGCCATCCGGGTGCTCGGCCACCGCGGTCGCCCATGTCGACCGGCGTTCCTCGAGGGGAAGCGCGGCGAAGTCGTGGTCATTGAGCCAGGCCAGCTGCCGGAGGTAGGGGGAGCGTCGCTCGTAGGCGGTGATGATCTCGACATCCGATTGTCGCTCTGCGGTGCCCTGCACTACGAGCTGGCGGTAGAAGTCAGGCCAGACGGCGACGAGGCAGACGCGGGGATCGGCGGCGATCTCGGCGGCCTTCGCCGACCGCCCGTCGGTGTGGAAGGCGAAGCCCGATCGACTGGCCGAGGTGAGAAGAACCGTCCGAGCCGAGGGGAATCCGTCACCCCCGTTGGTGGCCAGGGTGATCTGGGGTCGCGCCGGATCCTCGTCGTCGGGCAACCAGCCGAGGGCGAGCGCGACGGGATCGACAGGGACGGAATCGACGGTCACGGGAGGTGCCGGAATCGCGCGATCTCCGCGAGCGCGTCGACGGCAAGACTCACCGACTCCTCGAACAGCGCCGCCCCATCCGCCGCGGTGGCTCGGGTCGGATCGCCGATCACCCCGCTCGGACCGAAGTCGTCGCTCAGCCAGCCGAAGGACACCGGCCTGTTGTTGAAGCCGATGTACTCGTAGTCGGCGATGTGTGCCGGCACGTTGCGTTCCGCGAGGGACATGTCGACGAGGTCTGGACGGACGTGCAGCACGAGCGAGGTCTCGCCGTGGCCAGCATGGATGCCGAGTCCGACCTCGTCGGCATCCGGTGCTGCTCCCGCCCGTTGGATACCGGCGGGCATGCTGAAGGTCGACAGTCCGAAGCGTCGGCGCAGCTCGCGGTTCGCGACCTGCAGCACAGCGGTGTTGCCGCCGTGCCCGTTCATGAACACCAGCTTCCGGGCCGGTGTCGCCGCGACGGAGCGGCCGATGTCGACCAGGGTCGCCATGAACGTCTCCCAGCTCAGCCACATGGTGCCCGGCGCCCAGTGGTGCTCGTCGGATTTGGTGTAGCTGAGCGTCGGCAGGATCCATAGGTCGAGACCGGATGCGGCCCCGCGCTCTACCGCGGCGGTGGCGAGCGCCTCGGCCAGCAAGGCGTCGGTGGTCAGCGGAAGGTGCGGTCCGTGGTGTTCGATCGCGCCGGTGGGCAGCACGATCACCGACTCGGCCGAGAGCGCAGCGGTGGCGGCGGGACCCGAGAGCTCCGCGAGCTTGCGCGTCACGCGGGCACCCCGAGGGTGCCGGCCGACGTGAGCTTCCCCCCGCCGGGAGCCGCGGCGTCGGGGACGAGCTTGCCGGGATTCAGCAACCCGTGTGGGTCGGTGGTCGCAGCGAGGGCGGCGGTGCGCGCCACCTCGAAGTCGACGAACCACTGGTGCGGGCTGTGTACTCCGACTCCGAGTTCGCGCAGCGCGTCGATCCCCGCGTACACCTGCTCCGGGCTTTCGTACACTCCCGCGAGCATGCCGATCGGACGCCCGTGCTGCGCCTCGATGTGGAGCATCCCGCCGGTGAAGACCGCGTGCACCTCGTCGATCCGGTCCACGAGAGCGTCGCCGCCGACCTCGAGGTGGAAGTAGGTGCCCGGCGACGTCTTCTGCAGCCACTCGATCGGGTGGTTGTATGACAGCGTCGAGATCTTCACGCACGCTTGCGGACCGTCCCGCACGTCCTCCACCCGGCCGCCCGCGGACTCCACGAGCGCCGTCGCAGCGACGATCGATGACGCATCGAGGATCGCGCGAAGACTGGCGCGATCCGCGGGAATTGCGGGATCCTCGGGCAGCGCGTTCGCGATCTCGGGCAGGTCGGCGGAGACCAGCCGGGGTGTCGGTTCGAGGTCGCCCATGGCACGGACCATCGTGAGGGCCTGGTCGAAGGCGTCGAAGCTCGCGTAGAACCCCTGCCAGTCGTGCACGGGATCGAGCCTCACCGTCGCGCGGGCGATGATTCCCGCGGTGCCGTAGTTGTGCACGTACGCCTGCGCGTCGTCGCCCTCGACGTGCAGGAGCGAGGCGTCGGGTAACGCGTGCACGACGTCGAGTGCGGCGACGAAGCCCTGGTGGTTGGCCCCATGCAGGATCGACCCTGTGCCTCCCGAGCCACCCGCGAGGAACCCGCCGATGCTCGACTGCGCGGTCGACGGGTACATCCAGAGCTCCTGCCCCGTCTCCCTCGCGGCCTGCTCCAAGGCCACCATCGGGGCTCCCGCCTCCGCGGTGATCAAACCGTCCTCCACCGAGACGACGGCGCGCGCTTTCGAGAGATCGAGCACCAGTCCGCCCTCCAGCGGGATGCCCTGCCCGTAGTTTCCGGTTCCCTTGCCGCGCGGGGTCACTGCCACGCCGTGCCGGACCGCTGCCGCGACCACCGCGGCGACCTCCTCCGCGGTCGTCGGGAAGGCGACGATGTCGGCAAGCCCGAGGGGGAGCAGCTCCGTGATGATCGGTGACATCTTCGCGCCGTCGACGGATGCTTTCTCCCGAGCGCGGAGCTCGATGCTCGCCCCCCGAGGGCCGAGCATCGCGACGAGCTCGGCGTACAGTTCCGCGACATCGCTGGTCTCGGTCGACATGGTGGTCGCCTCCTTCATCAGGGCATGGTCCGGCGTTACGGCAGTCCGATGGAATCGTCGATGAACTCGTTGGTGACAAGGTCGTCGACGGTGAGTCCATCCGCGGGCGGTGTGCCGAGTTCCGTCGCGATAGGCGTCATCTGGTCGAGGGTCTCCTGCACCCGGTCGAGATCGAAATCACCGAGGGTCGCGTTGTCACCGTTGCTGACGAGGCCCAGGTCGAGCTGCTGTTCCGCCGAGAAGTCGGCGACTCCTTCGGAGTACACCCAACCGGTGTCGTACTGCTCGACGAGATCGAGGATGAGCGCGTTCGCCTCGGCGGGGTCGGCGTAGTAGTCGACAGTGGCCTGTTGCAGGACCGGAGTGATCAGCTCGAGGCAGGGCGTGAGTTCTTCGAAGTCGTCGCTGCGCACCGACATCGCGGCGGCGTACGCACGCCACCCGGCGTCGTCGATGAGCTCGAAGCCGACCGGCTTGGCCCAGTCGGTCACCTCGTTCTCGTAGATGTACGGCTCGGCGCTGGCGAATCCCTGCTGGGCGTCGCGCCCCTGTGCGGCGATGAAGTTGGCAGGCGTGCCGTCGTAGCCGCCGTCGACCTGCTCGAGCGCCAGTTGCCCGTCCGAGATGAGGTACTCCATGTAGGCGGCGCCGCCGAAGTAGCGCACGACAGCGCCGTCTTCGAGGTTCTGGCCGAGGTCGGCGATCGTCTCCACGTCGGGATAGGTCTCCGGGTCCCACATCACCATCTGGGGATTGATGTCCAACGGCGCCATGAACGCCTTGACTGGCAGGTCTTGGGACTGCTGCACCTGACCGTCTGTGCCCGCGTAACCCATCGTGATCGCAGTGTCCTGGTACATCTGCGCGGCGACGGTCTGGAAGCCGATCGCGGGACCTCCCGAACGCACCTCGATGTCGATGCCGGTGTATTCCCCGCTGGAGAACAGGGGACCGGAGACCGACTTGAGGTCGGAGTCGACCTCGACGTCCTCGCCGAACATCTCGTACAGGTGGCCGTGCTCGGACTCCGGATTCCAGTCCGTTTGGATCACCACCGGCGATGGACACGCCTCGGACAGATCGATCGGCCCGACCTCGAGGTTCGCTGTCGCGTCGGACGCTCCTGCGTCGGCGTCCGCGCCGGCGCAGCCGGTGAGGGCGATCACCGAGGCGACGGCTCCGATGGCGACGAGACTGCGTCGTGCTGTGCTGTGCATTTCTCTCCTTGGTGGGGCTGGCTGTGAATCGGGCGGAGTCAGGAGGCCGGCTCGTACCAGCGGCCGACGGCGAGTTTGCCGATCCAGCCGAAGACGAGGAAGATCGCGACGCCGAGCAGGGCGGTGACGATGATGGTCGCGAACAACTGGGGTGTCTGCACTCGCGAGGCGTAGTTGGCGATGAGGATGCCGAGTCCGGGAGTGCCGCGTCGGAAGAAGAAGTCCCCGACGATCGCGCCGACTACGGCCAGTCCCGCGGAGATCCTCATCCCGGCGAAGATCGCGGGGAGCGCGTTCGGGAACTGCAGCTTGGTGAGCACGGTCCACCGGCTGGCCTTCTGCAGCTGGAAGAGCTCCCGCTGACTCTTTTCGACCGACTGCAGCCCGAACAGCGTGTTCGACACCATGGGGAACAGCGAGATGAGCACGCACACCAGTACCCGGGATTCGAAGCTGTAGCCGATGGTCGTGCCGATCAGCGGAACGAGGGCGAGGATCGGAACGCACTGGAGGATCACGGCGTAGGGGAACAGCGATCGCTCCACCCACCGCGCCTGCGACATCACGATGGCCCACACGACGCCGATGACGATCGAGATGAGCAGTCCGATCAGGGCGACCGACAGTGACAGCCCGATGGCCCGCAGGAGGTCCTGCGTGATCGGCTCGCCGCGACCGAAGAACGACTCGGTGATGATCCGTTCCGGCGTCGGCAGCACGGTGGGGCGGTCGACGCTGATCAGGTAGGTGGCGAGCAGGTACCAGCCGACGACGATCACGGCGAACACGCCGAGCGGCGGACCCCAGTTGCGCATCACACGACCGCTCCGCTGCCGCGCTGCGCTGCGGATCGGTAGCCGCGTCATGGCCGACGTGGACTCGACGATGCGGCTGCTCATGAGTGGCCCTCCCTCAGTGCGTGCGAGACCTTGCCGCTCAGAGCCGCGAATTCGGCGGTGAATCGGATGTCGGGGTCGCGCGGGTAATCGAACGGCACTTCGAACTCGTCGACGATGCGACCAGGGCGACCGCTCATCACGATGACCCGGGTGGACAGGTACACGGCCTCGGCTACGGAGTGGGTGATGAACAAACCCGCAAAATGCTGCTCGGCGAAGATGCGGAGCAGTTCGTCGCCGAGGCGCTCGCGCGTGATCTCGTCGAGGGCTCCGAACGGCTCGTCGAACAGGAAGAGTTCCGGGTCGAGGGTCAGCGACCGGGCCAGCGAGGTGCGCATCCGCATGCCCCCCGACAGCTCCTTGGGGAGGTTCTGCTCGAATCCGGTGAGGCCCACGAGGTCGATCGCCTCTTTCGCCTTGGCCGATCGCATCCGCTTGGACTGCTTGTTCAGTTCGGCCAGCAGTTCCACGTTCGCCTGCACGGTGCGCCACGGCAGCAACGTCGCGTCCTGGAACACGTAACCGATTCGCGTGGTACCGAGCGAGGTGGTGCCTTCGCTCGCCGTCTCGAGCCCCGAGGCGATGCGCAGGAGAGTGCTCTTGCCGCATCCGCTCGGTCCGACCACCGTGACGAACTCGCCACGACTGACGGTGAGGTCGACCCCCGAGAGAGCGACGGTGCCGTTGGGAAACCGCATCGCGACATCGTGGAAGTCGAGAAGGGGGACGGTGGCCACGTGCGGCCTCTCGATGGTGGGACTGATGGTCATGACGTCATCTCCTGAACAAGAGCCGGCGAGCGGGAAACGGACGGTAGTGCGACGTGGGACGAGACGGTCGTCGAGGCGACCAGCCGACCGTCGTGGATGACATGGCGATCCTCGGATGCTGTCGCGACGGCCTCTTCGAGTCCGGTCGACCGGATGGCGAGCAGTTCGGCTCGCGCACCGACTCGTACTCCAGCTTCGGGAAGCCCCATCACCGATCGCGCGCCGGAACTGACCGCCGTGTACGCCTCGCCGACGGTGAGGTGCGCCGCGGTCACCAGAAGCATCGCGGTCTCGAGAGCGTCGGATCGACCGAGCGGGTTGAACGGGTCCCGCACGTTGTCTGCGCCGGCGGCGAATCGCACTCCGGCGTCGAGGAGCTCCCGGGCGGCGGTGATGCCCCTCGGCACGGAGGTGTCGTGCTCCCACCCCTGCAGGTAGAGGTTGGTGATCGGGTTGGCGATGATGCCGACATCGCTCGATGCCACGTCGGCGATGATCTCCGCCCGATCTGCTCGTTCGGTGGTTCCGAGCCGCACGCAGTGACCTGCGGAGACGTTGCGGGTCCACGTGCGGACGGTGCGCGCGAGCTCTCCCAGTGTGACGGCGCCGCTCAGCGACTCGTCCGTGTGCAAATCGACGCCGACATCGCGGCGAAGGGCGAGGGTGAGCAGTCGCTGCAGATCTGTGCTCGGGTCGTCCGAGAGGTGGGGTGCCCCGCCGACGAGATCGAGGCCGAGATCGAGAGCCGCGTGGATGTCGCGGTCCGGAGCATCCGGTCCGGCGAGGACCACCAACTCGAGGTCGAGGAGCCCGGCGAGCTCCTCTCGCACCCGCACCAGAGCCCGCGCACAGAGCAGCGGGTCCGGTCCGCTCAACAGATCGACGTGGGACCGGATGGCGGTGGTGCCGTGGCGGAGCATCTCCAGAGCCTGCGCCCGCGCCCGGTCGACGACGTCGTCCTCGGACATCGTCAGGGTGTAGGTGCGCCACGAGTCGATCGCGGAGATCAAGTCGCCCATCGGCGGCCGGATCGCGTTCCAGGAGCGCGCCTTGTCGAGGTGTGCGTGAGGATCGGCCGGCGCCGTGACGACGAGATACCCGGTGAGGTCGAGTTCATCGGCGACCGGCGGCGCGGTGTCCGCAGCGACTATCGCGCTTACCGTGTTCCCCTCGAGCACGATATCGCCCGTTCGCCCGTCCGCGAGCGTCGCGTTCCTCAAGAGCGACAACTGGCGGGGAAGGTGCACGGTTTTCCTTTGAGGATTCCCGTGAGCGAGGCTCGTCCGGGCTGAGGGTTCCGATCAGCGGAGGCGCCGACGTGACGCTGGGATCTTCGCTTGGACGTGAATCTAGGCTCGGCGCGTTTCGCCCGTGTGTCGCCGTCGTTCCCGGCCGGTAAACACGCCTGCGTGGTCCTGCTGGGACGTCCTGGGCCACGAGGGTGACCGCTTATAGTCGTGCCTCATGGGTGGCCGACCGTGAGTTTCTTCAGCGACGTCGAGCGGGAGTGCCGGGTGACGGCACGGGACGAGGTCGCCGACGGTGTCGTCGCGATCACCATCGCCGCGGTCAATGGACGAGACCTGCCCGCGTGGACTCCCGGCTCCCACGTCGACCTGCTGCTGACCGACCGGACCGGTGCCCGCCTGGAGCGCCAGTACTCCCTGTGCGGGGATCCTGGCGATCGCACCCGGTATCGGGTCGCCGTCTTGCGTGAGCACGCCGGTCGGGGCGGTTCGGCTCTCATCCATGACGACCTCCAGCCAGGTGACGCGATGCGCATCCGCGGCCCCCGCAACCATTTCGGGTACCAGGCGGATGCCGCGGCGCCGGTCGTGTTCATCGCCGGCGGGATCGGCATCACCCCGTTTCTCTCCATGGCGGCCGCTGCCCTGGCGGACGCGGCCGACTACTGGCTGCTCTACGTCGGGCGGACCAGGCGGACAATGGCGTTCCTCGCAGAGCTCGAGGCCGCTCACGGTGCGCGGGTGCGTGCGTTCCCCGCGGACCAGGAGGAGCGCATCGATCTGCGTGCCGAGATCGCCGCGCTGCCTGCCGACGCGAGTGTCTACTGCTGCGGCCCGATCCGCTTGCTCGCCGCCGTCGAGGAGGCGTGGCATGGTCGTCCAGTCGAGCGGCTTCACGTCGAGCACTTCGAGGCGAAAGAGTACGGCGACCCGATCTGGCAGGACAGCTTCGAGGTGGAACTCGCCCTGACCGGGGTCACCGTCGAGGTGCCGCTCGAGCGCACGATCCTCGAGGTCGTCGAGGAGCAGGGGGTACTCGTCGTCTCGTCGTGTCGGAAGGGCACCTGCGGCACCTGCGAGACGCCGGTCGTCGAGGGCGAGATCGAACATCGGGATTCGGTGCTGACCCCGGGGGAGCGCGACGCCGCCGACGCCATGATGATCTGCGTGTCGCGTGCGGCCGGCCCGCTACTCGTACTCGATCTCTGAAGTTCTCCGCGCCCGCTCGTTCTCAGCGCGGTCCTTTTCAGCGACCGGTGTAGTCCTTCGACATCGCCACGAGAGCGCCGCAGATGAGCACGCCGCCGATGACACCGATGACGACGGTGATTCCCAGAATGACTTCAGGCATGGTTCTCCCGGCTCGGTGATCGACTATCCCAGGATATCGCGGCGGGCCCGGTACCGTCCCGTCACCGGAGGCGGCTCGACAGCAGGGTCCGCAGGCCTTCGGCGACCGCCCGCTCGCGCACGCCCACCAGCTCGCCATCCCGCACGACGACCCGCCCCCCGACGATCACATGTCGAGGCCGGCGTCCGGGAGATGCCCAGAGCAGTCCCGCGATCGGGTCGGCGACGCCCGCATCGGCAACCCCTCCGACGTCCCAGATGCACAAGTCGGCTGCAGCCCCGACGCGGAGGTGCCCGAGCTCGGGTCGGCCCAGCCCGGTCGCCGAACCCTCCGTCGCCATCCCCAGCACGGTCGCAGCGGGAAGCGGCGGTCCCACCAGCGGCGCCACCTGCATCGCCAGGCGTGCGTCGGCGAGAAGGTGTGACGCGTCGTTGCTTCCGCCCCCGCTCGTGCCCAGACCCACCGTCACTCCGGCCGCTTTCAGCGCGGCCACCGGGGCGACGCCCCATCCCATCGGCAGGTCGCATCCGGGAGCGTGCGTCGCCGATGAGCCGGATGCCGCCACTCTCGCGATCTCGTCGGCGCTGACGTCGCAGAGGTGCGCGAGCGTCACGTCGCGGGCGAGCCACCCCCACTCGTCGAGCAGGTCCAGCGGGCGACGCCCGTACTGCTCGGCGGCAGCGGCGACGTCGACCTGCTCGTTCGACTGGGTGCGGCGGCGGAGCCCGAGCCGGGCCGCGACTTCTCCGAGCAGGCGGAAGGTCTCGGGCTGGTCGCTGTGCACGCCGGCCGGCCCGGTCGCGAGCTGCAGCATCCGGTCCGAGGAGATCCCGTCGACCGCCCCGGGTACCAGCGCCGCCGCGATCGCCTCGACGGATGCCGCCGCCTCTTGGGGATCGTCTCGCGCCGTGCCGCGTACGAACACGAGGCGGGCGCCGAGGTCGGCCGCAGCGCTTGCGGTCGCCTCGGCCATCGCGACGGTGTCCGCACCGGCTGGCCAGGTGAGGTGGTGGTCGGCCACCGTCGTCACCCCGCAGAGCAGGCTCTCCGCCAGACCGGCGAGAGCGGCGGCACGGCACAGCTCGGCATCCACACCGACCTCGACGTAGGCCTCGCCCATCCGCGGCAGCCAGGCCGACATCGGAACTCCGCGGGTTCCCGGCAGGGTGCGGAACGCGGTCTGAAGCAGATGGTGATGTGCATTGACGAGCCCGGGCGTCACGACGCACTCGGCGACGTCGAGGGTCTCACCGCCGGCGTCCGCGCGGCCGAGAGAGTGGACGTCGGCATCGGAACCGGCGATCCGTCCATCCACGATGTGGAGGTCGCCCGTGCGCTGGGTGGTCTCGTCCACCATGATCGTCGTCGCTCCGGTGATCGTCAGCATGCGTCCTGTGTAGCACCTGTGGCAAGCTGCCCGGGGAGGGTGCATGTTCGAGATCGCCGATCGACTCCTGACGCGCATCGACGCGGGACAGCGGGTCGCCATCGCCACGGCGGTGTCGATCACGGGGAGCGCACCGCGTACTGTCGGCACCTCCATGGCGCTCGCCGAGGACGGCTCGGTCATCGGCAGCATCTCGGGCGGATGCGTCGAGGGAGCCGTGCACGAGTTGTGCGCACGCGTGCTGCAGACCGGACTGTCGGAGGTGGCGTCGTACGGATTCAGCGACGAAGTCGCGTTCGCGGTCGGTCTCAGCTGCGGTGGGCGCATCGAGGTCGTCGCGACCGTGCTGGGGCCGGATGTTGCGTCGCAGAGCACGGTCACGCAGCTCCGCGAGGCTGCCGCGGGCCGTTCCGCGGTCGTAACCACCTCGCTCGAGCCCACGCGCCTCCGCCCGGAGCGGCGCGTCTTCACCGAGCGGATCGAGCCGCCCGCGCATCTCATCATCTTCGGGGCCGTCGAGTTCTCCGTCGCGCTGAGCGCGGCATCGGCCGCAGTCGGTTACCGGGTGACGGTGTGCGATGCCAGATCGGCGTTCGCGACTCGTGAGCGGTTCCCCTCGGCCGATCGCGTCGTCGTGCAGTGGCCCCCGGAGTACCTGACAGGAGCGGAGATCGACGAGCGCACCGTGATCTGCATCCTCAGCCACGACGACCGGTTCGACATCGAGCTCATCGAGGCGGCACTGACCAGCCCGGCGCGCTACGTCGGGGCGATGGGGTCTCGGGCGACGCACGACTCGCGCATCGCGGAACTGGAGCGCCGCGGCCTGTGCGACCTCCGTCGGCTCCGCTCGCCGATCGGACTGGACCTCGGGGCGCGCACCCCGGAGGAGACAGCGATCTCCATCCTGGGAGAGGTGCTCGCGACCCGATCGCATTCCTCGGCGAGACCGCTGTCGGGGCTGTCGGGGCCGATCCACCGCTGACGCCGCCTAGAGGACGGTCCTACCGGCGTCGTCGCCCTGCAGCATCCGCCAGATCCGATCCCGCGACATCGGTAGCTCGAGAGGGCGCACCCCGATCGCATCGCGGATCGCGTTCGCGAGCGCCGGCGCGACCGGATTGTATGGCGCTTCGCTCATCGACTTGGCGCCGAGCGGCCCGAGCGTGTCGTAGGTGTCGGCGAACAGCACCTCGGTGACCGGCACATCGGCGAACTGCGGCACGTGGTAGTTGCGGATCTCGGGGTTGAGCACCCGCCCCTCCCGCATGCGCATCTCTTCGTATAGCGCCGTGCCGATCGCCTGTGCGGTGCCGCCCTCCACCTGTCCACGAAGTTGCTCGGGATTGACGACCACTCCCGCATCCGCCGCCTGGATCGAGCGGAGGATCCGCACCTCACCGGTCGCGGTGTCCACCGCCACGCGGAACGCGTGCACGTTGAATGCGACCGATCGCCGGCTGCCGTCGTCGTGTCCGGCCGCACTCCACGGCGCCGACGAGGTCGCGAGCAGGTCCGCGAAGTCGAGGACGTCGTCGTCGCCGACGCGCACGCCGGTAGCCGTCAGCACCCCGCCGTCCTCCCGCAGGGATGCCGCGGCCGCGAGTAGTCGCCCCTTCAATTGCGCGGCGGCGAGCAGGAGCGCTTTGCCGGCGACGACGGTGCCGGCCGACCCGAACGCTCCGGTGTCGTAGCCGACGAGATCGGTATCGGATTGGCGGATCACGACCCGTTCGACCGTCGTCGCCAGCGCCGTCGCGACGAGCTGAGCGTGGGCGGTCGCGGTGCCGTTGCCGAATTCCGCGGTGCCGACGGAGGCCGTGTAGGTGCCCGTCGCGTCCACGGCGACGGTCACGTCGGCGAAGTGCCCGCGCGGCGGGAGAGTCGCGATCATGGACAGAGCCATCCCGGAGCCGGTGCGCCAGGACGGTCCGTCGAGTGCGTGCTCCGGCGTCGAGTTGAGGGCCCGTTCGGCCAGATCGAGGCACTGGTCGAGTCCGTAGCTGCCGTAGAGCAGGTCGTGGCTCGCTTCCGGCTCCGTGACGATCATCGGATCGCCCGGCACGATCACATTGCGTCGGCGCAGCTCGAACGGGTCGATGCCGAGTTCGCGAGCGAGATCGTCCAGCGCCGATTCGACGGCGAAGACGATCTGCCCGAGCCCGTAGCCGCGGAACGCCCCCGATGGAAGGTTGTTCGTGTACACCGAGAGGGTATTGACCCGCGTGTTGGCGCAGCGGTACACGCTGAGCGATTCGTTGGAGCTGTGGAACATAACTCCGGGCCCGTGATTGCCGTAGGCACCTGTGTCGGCGAGCATGTCGACGTCGATCGCCGTGAGGACGCCGTCGGATGTCGCCCCGAGCGTCACGCCGACCCGCATCGGATGGCGTACCGGCGCGATCGTGAACTGGTCGGTCCGGGTGAATTCGTACTGCACGGGGCGACCGGTTCGCAGCACCGCGAGGGTGACCAGGTCTTCGGTGAGGAGCTCCTGCTTGCCGCCGAACCCGCCGCCTACTCGGGCCGTCATCACCCGGATGCCGGTGCGCTCGAGCCCGAAGACGTGGCACAGCTCGTCGCGCACCAAGAAGGGCACCTGCGAACTGGTGCGGATGACGAGCCGCCCGTTCTCGTCCACCCATCCGCGCGCCGCATGGGTCTCGAGCGCGACGTGCGAGACCCGCTGCGTGCGGTAGACCCCGCGCACGGTCGCGGCCGACGCCGCGAGCGCGGCATCCACATCTCCGAGCTCGCCATGCAGTTCCGCCACCAGATTGCGGGACGGGTCGGCGAGCCTCGCCTCCGGGCCCTTGTCGGCGTGCACGAGCGGTGTACCGGGAACGGTCGCGAGTTCCGGGTCGAAGTTCGCTGGAAGTACCTCGTACTCGACGGCGATGAGTCGGCATGCGGCCTCCGCGACCGCCACGCTGTCGGCGACTACCGCCGCGACCCGCTGGCCCGCGAACCGCATCACCGTGTCGAGCACGCGGGTGTCGTCGGGGTCGTCGTCACGGTCTTGGTGACGGCCGGTGGAGAAGAGAACGTCGGGGGAGTCCGCGCACGTGAGTACCGCGTGCACTCCCGGAAGAGCGGATGCAGCCGCAGCGTCGATGGAGACGATGCGGGCGTGCGAGTGCGGGCTGCCCAGCACGCTGAGATGGAGCAGCCCGGGCGTGGCGAGGTCGAGCGTGAACGGCTCGCGGCCGGTAACGACCCGCTCGGCTGCGGGCGCCGGGGCTGAGCGTCCGACGGCTGTGCCGTCGAGCATCCGCTGCACGTTGCTCCGCCCGCAGAGGGCATCGCCGATCGACCGGTACCCGGTGCACCGACACAGGTTCCCCTTCATCAGCCGTGCCAGCTCTGCCGGGTCGGTCATGTCCTCGGGAGGCAGGGCGGACGCGGTGACGACCATTCCGGGGGTGCAGAATCCGCACTGGAAGCCTGCGGCATCCGCAAACGCCTGCTGAACGGGATGGAGGCCGTCGTCGTCGCCGAGGCCGGCGGCGGTGGTCACCGAGCGACCGTCGATTCGCGACGCGGGGTAGATGCAGGAGTGCACGGGCACGCCGTCGACGAGTACGGAGCACGCGCCACAGTCGCCGGCATCGCACCCCTTTTTCACCTCGAAGTGGTCGTGGTCGCGCAGCAGCGTGCGGAGGCATTGTCCTGGGGCGGGGTGCGCGTGGACGCGATGCCCGTTCACGTCGAACTCGGTCACAGCGTCAGCTCCTGCCGCAATTGCTCCGCGAGCAGCACGCTCATCGCCTCGCGCCAATCCGGTGCGCCGTGGGCATCGTCGTACCACTCGCCGATGGACCGCACGGCCTCCTCGAGCTCGGCAGCCGTCGGCACGGCGCCGAACTTCAGCCGGTGTGGCCGCGGGGTGCCCGCGGTGATGGTGACGACGAAGGTGCCATCGCCGTCGAGCCGGGCGATCACCAGCGTCCCCGATCGCCCGAGCGGGGATAACGCGATCTGACGGTAGCCGGTGCGGGCACGGAGAGTGCGGGCCGGGAACTCCAGCGAGCGGAGCAGCTCCCCGTGCCGCAGCGAGGTCGACTGCACACCGACGACGAGGTCGGCGACATCCGCGTGCCGATCCGTTCCGTCCGGGCTCCAGATGATCGCGTCGGCCTCCAGAGCCACCGCGAGTGACGTCATGGGTCCTGCCGGCAGACCGAGGCAGATGTTCCCGCCCACCGTCGCGACCGACCACACCTTGAACGACCCGAGCAGGGCGGTGCAGCACTGGCGGAACAGCGGAAGCGACAACCACTCGTCCGGCGCCTGGAAGCCGGCGATCTCGGCGAAGGTGCACGTCGCGGCCACAGACAGCGAGTCACCGGATACGGTGAGCGCCGGCCAGGCCAGCGTGGTCAGGTCGACCAGGCCGGTGAGATGCACCTGCGGCTCGGAGTACAACCAAGAGCCCCCGCCGAGGAACGCGTCCGACTCGCCGAGTCGGAGGTCGTCTCGCGACACGGGCGAGCGCACGGTGGAGACCGTGGCGAGATCCATCCTGTCCTCCCGTTCTCCGACCTGTCGGTTCGCTGACGAGTCAACATCCCATGTGTGTCGCGGGTGTTTCGTCAGGGGCCCGCGACCTCGTGGCGAGGCCTCATACGATTCGCCGCCACCTTCGGGGACAGCGCGCATGGGACCGGAAACCACCGTGGTTATAGTGTGCGCATGGAGATCCTGATCGTGGTCGGTGTGATCGTATTGCTGGCGGTGGTCATCGGCATCTACCTCTGGGCGACCTACAACGGGCTCGTGGCTCTCAATGTCCGAGTGGATGAGGCATGGAGCGACATCACCGTGCAGCTCAAGCGCCGAGCCGACCTGCTTCCCAACATCATCGAGGCGGTCAAAGGGTATGCCGCCCACGAGAAGAACGTCTTCGAGTCGGTGACCCAGGCGAGAGCGGAGACTCTGCAGGCACGGGGACCGGGCGACGCGTCCGCTGCGGAGAATCACATGCAATCCGCGCTCCGCAGCATCTTCGCCGTCGCGGAGGCGTACCCGCAGTTGCAGGCCAGTCAGAACTTCCTCCAGCTGCAGGGCGAGCTGGTGGATACCGAAGACAAGATCCAGGCGTCGAGGCGGTTCTACAACGGCGGGGTTCGTGAGCTGAACACGAAGGTCAAGCAGTTCCCGAACACCCTGTTCGCGCGGCGCCTCGGATTCGGGGAGCGGGACTTCTTCGAGGTGACGGATGCCGCGGCGATCGCCGAGCCGCCACGCGTCCAGTTCTAGAGCTCGGATCGCGTGTACCGCGCCATAGCCGCCAACAAGCGCAACACGGTGCTCATCATCCTGCTGTTCATCGTGCTGATCACGGGCCTCGGATACGTCGCCAGCGTGTTCATCGACCCCGGCAACTGGACGATCACCATCGGCACCCTCATCGGAGTGGCGATCTACTCGGTCATCCAGTACTTCTTCGCCAGCCGACAGGCCATCGCCATGAGTGGGGCCCAGCCGATCGAGAAGATCGACAACCCCCGGCTGTACCGCATCGTCGAGAACCTCGCAATCACCGAGGGCATGCCGATGCCGAAGGTCTACCTGATCGACGATCCAGCGCCGAACGCGTTCGCGACCGGTCGCGATCCTGAGCACGCCGTCGTCGCAGCGACCACCGGGCTGCTCGGGATCATGGACGACGCGGAGCTCGAAGGCGTCATGGCGCACGAACTCGGGCACGTGAAGAACTACGACATCCGGGTGACGACGATGGTGTTCGGTCTCGTGGTCGCCGTGGGGATCATCGCGGACATCCTGCTGCGGATCACGTTCTTCTCCCGTGGCAACCGCAACCAGAACCCGGTCGTGCTGATTCTCGGGCTCGTCGCCCTGGTGCTTGCGCCGCTGGTCGCCGGAGTGGTGCAGGCCGCGATCTCCCGTCAGCGGGAGTACCTGGCGGATGCCACCGGAGCGCTCACCACGCGGCATCCCGACGCGCTCGCCAGTGCCCTCGGGAAACTCGGGGCATTCGGAACTCCGATGCGGCGGCAGAACTCGACCATGGCGCACATGTGGATCTCCGATCCGACACGGCCCGCCCCTGCAGGACCGGATCCGGCGTCTCGAGGAGAGCAGCCGCGGCTTCTGAGCGCGACTCAGGACTGCGCGAGCGGGCGGTACCGGCTCGATGGGCGGCCGGCGGTCGCGTAGTCGAGCGAGCGCGTGGCTCGACCAGCGGCGACCAGGTACTCGAGATAGCGCCGGCAGCTCACCCGCGAGATGCCGGCCAGTGTGCCGAGGTCGGATGCCGTCGAGTCGGGCGCCTGCGTGAGCGCCAGGGTCACCGACCGGAGGGTCTCCGCGCTGAGTCCTTTCGGCAGGGGCGACTGACGCGTGACGGTGCCGGTCCTCAGGGAGTCGATCGCGTCCTGATCGAGGCGGCTCGCGTCGGATCCGGCGAGCAGACGACGGTCGCGCAGGATGTCGTCGAGTCGCGCTCTGAGTTCGGCGGCGGTGAAGGGCTTCACGAGGTAGTGACGCACTCCAGCGGCACGCGCCTCGCGCACGCTGTCGACGTCACGAGCGGCCGTGACGGCGATCACCTCCGGTTGTCGTCCGTCCTGTGCGCGGAGACCTCTGAGCAGATCGAGTCCCGAGAGCCCGGGAAGATAGAAGTCGAGCAGCACCAGATCCGGACAGGTCGCCGCGATGACCTCCGCCGCCTCGGGACCGCTGTGCGCCGTCGCGACGGCGACGAAACCCGGGTGGGCCGCGACGAAGCGCTCGTGCAGAGCGGCGACCGCCGTGTCGTCGTCGACGATGACGGTGCGGAGCGGGGGAAGAGTCGTCACATCCGTCATCTGCTCGCGGCCTCGAGTCGCGACGACGCGGACTCGTGCAGTGGCACCTGAACGACGAGCCGCGCACCGCCGAGCGCAGAGTCGGATGCCGAGACCGAGCCACCGTGTCGCTGCACGATCCGGCGCACGAGAGCGAGCCCGATTCCGCGTCGGTGAGTGCGCCGGGAACGATCGGTCGGATCATCCGTCGTCTTCGAACTGACTCCCTCGATGAAGATGCGGTCCAGCTGCTCGGCGGGGATCCCCGGACCATCGTCGTCGACGGTGATCACGAGGCTCTCGGTCGAGGCTGCGAAGTCGATGACGATGCGATCACCCGCGTCACATGCCTCGAGCGCGTTGTCGACCAGGTTCCCCACTACCGTGATGACGTCACTCCTCATCCGATCCGACGTCATCACGTGCGCGTCCGCCTCCTTCGAATCGGTGATCTCCAACGTCATCCCGAGCTCACGGGCCTGGCTCGCCTTGACCATCAGGAGTGCCGCCAGTTCGGGATCGTCGATCGCGGCCTCCTCGCCCGCGCCGTCGAGTGCGCCGCCATGGCCGGAGGAGCGGATGAACCCGAGCGCGTCGTCGATGTGACCGAGCTCGAGCAGACCGGATACGACGTGGAGCTTGTTGGCGAACTCGTGGGCTTGCGCGCGCAGCCCGTCGGTCAGGGATTGCGCTCCGTCCATCTGCCGCAGGAGGGCGTGGAGCTCGGTGTGGTCGCGGATGAGCAACGTCGCTCCCACTCTGCGCCGGTCGAGTTCGAGGCCGGTGCTGCGGGCGACCAGGATCCGCTCGCCCGAGAGCACGAGCTGTCCGTCAGGCTCGCCGCGTTCGAGTACGGCGATGAGGGACGGCTCCAGCGCGTCGCTGGCCGGCTTCCCCGCGAGGTCTGCCGCGTCGAGCCCGAGCAGACCGAGCGCCGCGTCGTTGACCAGCGTGATCCGGCCCGCCTCGTCGACGTTCACGACCCCCTCGCTCATGCCGTGCAGCATGGTCTCGCGCGATCCGACGAGTGAGGCGATCTCGCGTGGCTCGAGGCGGTAGATGCGCCGACGGATGATCGACGTGACCCAGGCCGAGCCGAACAAGCCGACGATGGCGGAGCCGCACAGGGCCAGCAGCAGCCAGGCGAGGCCGCCGAGGAACTCCTCGCGCAGCGCGGATTCGAGGATGCCGACCGAGACGGTGCCGATGATCGCCCGGTCGGCGTCGAAGACCGGCACCTTCACCCGCCACGATTCGCCGAGCGTGCCGGTCTGCGTACCGACGTAGGTCTCGCCGGAGAGCGGGACCGACGGGTCGGTCGAGACCAGCTCGCCGATCCTCGACGGGTCCGGGTGGGAGTAGCGGATGCCCTCGCGGTCGGTGACCACGACGTACGTGACATTCGACGCCTCGCGGATGACCTCGGCGATGGGCTGCACGATGCTCGCCGGGTCCGGCTCGTCGAACGCGTCGCTGATCGCGGGGAGACGTGCCACGGACTGGGCGACACCGATCATCCGGTCGAGGTAGGCCTCGCGGAGCTGACGCTCCTGCAGCGCGCCCGCGACCACACCCGTGCCGATCACGGTGACGCCGACGATCAGTGCCTGCAGAAGCAGGAGCTGGACTCGCAGCGACATCGCGTGGATCACCTGATCAGTGTGCACCGGCCGGGCCCGTCGCGCACCAACGGACCGCGCCGCTCCGCTCCGATCCAGCGGCCAATAGTTACGGAAGCCCGCCGGAGCTACCCCTCACCGGCGGCAGTTCGTACGGTGAGGTCACAGCATGATCGTCCGCACCGACGCGGGCGCTCGACGAGGAGACATTATGCGATTGCTCGGACCCACCTTTCTCGCGGGAGCTGTCGTGCTCGCGCTCGCCGGCTGCACCACGATCGATTCCGGGGGCGATTCCGGAGGCGGATCCGCCGGGGAAGACGCTGCATCCGAGGTGACCGACCTCCAGATCGTCGTGCCGGCCGATCCTGGCGGCGGGTGGGACCAGACGGGTCGGGCCTTCGCGCAGATCCTGGCCGACGAGGGACTGGTCGATTCCGCTCCCGTGACGAATGTCCCTGGCGCGGGAGGCAACGTGGGCCTCGCCTCGCTCGCAACCGAGAGTGACCCGCACACGCTGATGGTCACCGGCCTCGTCATGGTCGGGGCCGTCGAGACCAACGAGGGCGCCAACCGCATGGAGGACACCACTCCCATCGCTCGCCTGACCGATGAACCCCTGGTTGTCGTGGTGCCCGCCGAATCCGACTACGACACGCTCGAGGACCTGGTCGACGACATCGTCGAGAACGGGCAGGACGTGACGGTGACGGGCGGTTCCGCAGGCGGAGCCGATCACATCCTCGCCGGCCTCATGCTGGAGGAGGCCGGACTCTCCGGCGAGGAGATCGCAACGAGCCTCAACTACATCCCGAACTCTGGCGGAGGGGAGGCCGTGAGCCTCCTGCTCGGCAACAACGCCTCGGCGGGAATCTCCGGTATCGGGGAGTTCGTGCAGTACATCGAGGACGGGTCGATGCGCGCGCTCGCCGTGTCGTCGGAGGAGACCTCCGAACTCCTGCCGGACACGCCCACCATCACCGAATCCGGATACGACGTGGTGCTGACCAACTGGCGCGGGCTGCTCGCCCCGACCGATATCTCCGACGCGGATGCTCAGGCGCTCACCGACCTCGTCACGGAGCTGCACGACACCGACGCCTGGCAGCAGGAGATGGAGACCCGTGGCTGGAACGACGCGTTCCTCACCGGCACGGAATTCACCGACTACCTCGACTCGAACATCGCCGAGGTGCAGGTCACGCTGCAGAACATCGGCCTCGTCGAGTGAGCCGAGCGTGAGCGGCAGCACCGGGTCGTCGAGCGCACCGATCCTGACGACCCCCGAGGATCGGCGCGAGCGTGGGCGGCGGATCGGCGAGTTGATCTTCGCCGCCCTCGCCCTCGCCCTCGGGGTGTTCGTGCTCGTGGGTGCCTTCGCCATCCGGGTGCCGGGTACCGCGAGTGCCGTGGGTCCGCGCGTGTTCCCCTTCCTCGTCAGCGGCATCCTCATCGCCGCGGCCGCCATGGTGCTCGTCGACGTGCTGCGTGGTCGGCTCGGCGCGCAGGAGGAGGGCGAGGACATCGATCCGAACGCCCGTACCGACTGGATGACGCTCGCCAAGCTCACCGCCTTCGTCGTCGCACATATCGTGCTGATCGGGCTCATCGGCTGGCCGCTCGCCGCGGCGGTGCTGTTCGGCGGAGTCGCGTGGTCGCTGGGAGCGAAGCGCTGGTGGGTCGCCCTGCTGGTCGGCGTCGCCCTCGGGGCGGTCATCCAGCTGGTGTTCGGCGTGCTGCTGGGCCTCTCGCTCCCACTGGGCCCGTTGCTCTCCTGGCTCGAACCGCTCCTCTGATTCGAAGGAACCCCGATGGACAACTTCGGCATGCTGCTCGAGGGCTTCTCGACGGCGCTCAACTGGGAGTACCTGATCTACGCCTTCCTCGGCGTGCTGGTCGGAACCGCGGTCGGGGTGCTGCCCGGGATCGGGCCGGCGATGACCGTGGCCCTGCTCCTGCCGCTCACCTACACACTCGACCCGACGGCGGCGCTGATCACCTTCGCGGGCATCTATTACGGCGGCATGTACGGCGGCTCGACCACCAGCATCCTGCTGAACACGCCTGGCGAGTCCGCCTCGATCGTCACGGCGCTCGAGGGCAACAAGATGGCGCGCGCCGGTCGCGGCGCCGCCGCGCTGGCCACCGCGGCGATCGGATCGTTCATCGCGGGCACCGTGGCGACCATCCTCCTGACCCTCCTCGCCCCGACCATCGCGGCCTGGGCGGTGAACCTCGCGCCGGCGGACTACGTGGCCCTGCTCGTCATTGCCTTCATCACCGTCGGCGCTCTCCTCGGCTCGTCCGTGTCGCGCGGACTCACCTCGCTCGGCATCGGCTTGTTCTGCGGGCTGGTCGGCACCGAGATCCTCTCCGGGCAGCAGCGGTACACCTTCGGCCTGCTCCCCCTGGCCGATGGCATCGACGTGGTGCTGGTCGCTGTCGGACTCTTCGCCGTGGGGGAGACCTTCTACGTCGCTTCCCGTCTGCGCAGCGGCACCATCGATCTCATCCCCGTCACCCGTGGGTGGCGCACCTGGATGAGCCGGGACGACTGGCGCAGGTCATGGCGCCCCTGGTTGCGCGGCACCGCGATCGGCTTCCCGATCGGCACGATCCCGGCGGGGGGAGCGGACGTCGCGACCTTCCTCTCCTATGGGGCCGAGAAGAGGCTCTCCAAGCGCAAGGACCAGTTCGGCCGCGGCGCGATCGAGGGGGTGGCCGGCCCGGAGGCTGCCAACAACGCCGCCGCCGCCGGAGTGCTGGTGCCCCTCCTGACACTGGGCCTCCCGACGACCGCAACGGCGGCCATCATCATCTCCGCCTTCCAGTCCTATGGCATCCAGCCGGGTCCTCAGCTGTTCGAGAACCAAGCGCCGCTGGTGTGGGCGCTCATCGCGAGCCTGTACATCGGCAACGTGATGCTGCTGGTGCTCAACCTGCCGCTCGTGGGCATCTGGGTCAAGCTGCTTCAGATCCCGCGACCGTATCTGTACGCCGGTATCCTGACCTTCGCCGCTCTCGGCGCCTACGCCACCAACTTCTCCGTCGTGGACATCGGCATCCTCCTCGGAATCGGGGTCCTCGGCTACTTCCTCCGGCGCTTCGGCTACCCGATCGCCCCTCTGGTGATCGGACTCATCCTTGGCCCGATGGCGGAGGCGCAGCTGCGGCGGGCCCTGCAACTCAGCCAGGGCGATCTCAGCGCCCTGTTCACACGACCGTTCGCCGCCGTCTGCTACATCGCACTCATCGTGCTTGTCGCGGGCGGATTGTGGCTCAAGCATCGGCAGGCGCGCGTCGAGCGGGAACTCGCAGTGATGCTGGCAGCGGGTGCCGGGTCGACCGATACGGCCGCGGCTCAGGTCACCGGTCCGGCGCCGGGCGCACCGGAACCCCCAACTCGGCGGCCAGGTCGCTGACGAGCGTGCCCCGGTCCATCACCTCGATGTCGTCGAGACCCTGCCACGCCGCTGTGGCGCGCAGCAGCGGGGCGAGTCGAGCGGGTGTCTCGGTCGGCGCGTGGGATTCGGCCCACGCCGACTGCACCCGGAGCACACCGTTCTGCCGGTCGCTCTTCAGGTCGATCCGACCGACGATCGCCTCGTCGAGGAGGATCGGCAGCGAGTAGTAGCCGTAGACCCGCTTCGCCGCCGGCGTGTAGATCTCGATGCGGTAGTGGAAGTCGAACATCCGCTCCGCCCGCGGCCGCTCCCACACCACCGGATCGAAGGGTGACAGCAGGGCGGCGGTCGAGATACGCCTGGGCATCCGGGCGTCCCGATGCAGCCACGCTTCGCGGCCCCAGCCCGGCACGGTGACCGGAATCAGCTCGCCCGCGTCGACGAGGTCACGGATGGCGGCGAGCGTCTCGTCCTTCCGCAACCGGAAGTAGTCGGCGAGATCGGATGCAGTCCCGATGCCGTGAGCTCGCGCGGCATGAGCGACCAGATCGCGATGGGCGTCGGCGCGCGTCACCTCGCGGTCCAGTATCTCGGCGGGCAGCACCTGCTCGGGGAGGGCGTAGGTGCGCTCGAAACGGGTGCGACCGGCGCTGACGACATCGCCACGCTCGAACAGCACCTCGAGCCCGGTCTTCACGTCGGACCACCCCCACCACGGTCCGGTGCGCTTGGTCGCGTCGTGCTCGATCGATCGCGCCGAGAGCGGCCCCTTAGCCGCGAGTTCAGCGAGCAGCCAATCGAGCATCCGTGAGTTCGCGTGCGACCAGTGCTCCGAGTTCGCCAGCTGCCTGTCGCGGTAGTACTGCATGCGCCACCGGAACAGCGGCCAGGACGTGACGGGGATCAGCGCCGCCTCATGCGCCCAGAACTCGATGTACCTGTCGGCGCGGGAGAAGGTCAGCCGGTCGAGCATGGCTCTGTCGTAGGCGCCGAGCCGGGCGAACAGCGGCAGGTAGTGACTGCGCTCGAAGACGTTCACCGAATCCAGCTGCACGAGCCCGAGGCGCCCGATCGTCGTGTTCAGCTGTCGTGTACCGATCGACTCCGGCGCGGGACGAGCGAAACCCTGAGCGGCGAGCGCGACCCGTCGCGCCTGCGCGGCCGATACGGATTCAGTCATGGCCCAGAACGATATCGGCATCCACCGACACATCCGCGCCCATGAGGGCACCGGCGAGCCACCATCCGTTCACGCGTTGTTGTGACCTCGGATGCCCGTCGGGCATGTGCCATCCCTAGCGTCCGGATTGCGTACCGAGATCACTCCGCCCGCGTCAGCACGGGCTATCGGCACATTCAGGAGGAAACCCGTGGCCATCACCATCCGCTCCATCGCCGGCGTCGCTCTGCTCGCCGGCGCCGTCGTGCTCACCGGGTGCGCAGCACCAGAGTCGGAACCCGCATCTGCCACCGACGCCGCCACCGCCACCAGCGCGGAGGATCTCGGCGGGATGGATGCGCTCGTCGAAGCGGCCAAGGCCGAGGGTCAGCTCAACGTCATCGCGCTTCCGGAGAACTGGGCGAACTACGGTCAGATCATCCAGGCGTTCCAGGACGAGTACGGCATCACGGTGAACTCGGCCGACCCCGACATCTCCAGTGCCGAGGAGATCACCGCGGCCGACAATCTGCGCGGGCAGGACACCGCGCCAGACGTATTCGATCTCGGTACCGCCGTCGCGCTCGACAGCCTCGATTACTTCGCGCCCTATCAGGTCGCCAATTGGGACGACATCCCGGACGAATACAAGGAGGAGACCGGCCTGTGGGTCAACGACTACACGGGAAGCATGTCGATCGGCTACAACTCGAACGAGGTCGACGCTCCTGAGAGCCTCGACGATCTGCTCACCGAGGAGTTTCGCGGAGCGGTGGCCATCAACGGCGATCCGACGCAGGCCGGTGCCGGCTTCGCCGCAGTAGGTCTCGCCGCCGCACAGGAGAGCGGCGAGCTCAGCGACTTCACACCGGGGATCGACTTCTTCGAAGAGCTCAATGACGTCGGCAACTTCCTCCCGCTCGATCCGACCGAAGCGACCATCGCATCGGGGGAGACCCCGGTGGTCTTCGACTGGAGCTACAACAACCTCGCCGTCGCCGCGAACGTCGACGGGTGGCAGGTCACGACCCTGCCGGGAGTCGCCTACACCAGCTACTACAACCAGGCGATCAATGTCGACGCTCCACACCCGGCCGCGGCCCGCCTCTGGCAGGAGTTCATCTACAGCCCGACGGCGCAGAACCTGTACCTCGCTGCCGGTGCCTACCCGGTGACGCTGCCGGCGCTGATCGAGAGCGGCGACGTCGACCAGGACGCGCTCGAGACGGTCGGCGAACTCCCCGAGGAGCTCGTGACACCCAGCACCGAGGAGAGCGAAGCCGCTGCGGCCCTGCTTGCGGAGCGATGGGCCGCGGCGATCGGCTAGGCGGCCACCGATGACCGTGGTCGCCGCTACGACGATTGGCGGTGCGGCGGCTCCGGAGGACCCGCCGCACCCGGATATGCGGCCAAAACCCGGATCGGCACGCCTTCTGCCCTACCTCGGGTTGGCGCCGTTCGCCGTGTACGTGATCGTGTTCCTCGTCGTGCCGACCGCCATCGCGGTGGGTACCGGGTTCCTCGATGCGGACGGCGCTCCGACTCTCGACAATCTCGGCGCGCTCACGGATCCGGTGATCCTCGACGCCTTCGCGAGCTCGATCTGGGTGTCCGCGGTGACCGCTGTCGTCGGCGCCGTCGTGGGGGCGCTCGTCTGCTACGCCCTTCTCGGCACCTCCGCGCATAGCAGGCTGCGCACGATCATCGATTCGGCCAGCGGGGTGCTCGCCCAGTTCGGAGGAGTCATCCTCGCCTTCGCGTTCATCGCGACGATCGGGGTGCAGGGGCTGGTCACGGTCCTCCTCCGCGACGCGCTCGGTATCGACATCTTCGCGCAGGAGCTGTGGCTCTACCAGGTTCCCGGTCTGCTGCTGCCGTACCTCTACTTCCAGGTGCCGCTCATGGTGATCACGTTCATGCCGGCGCTCGAGGGACTGAAGGCGAGCTGGGCCGAAGCGAACGCCATCCTCGGCGGCACCCGCCTGACGTATTGGACGCGTGTGGCTGGTCCGGTACTGGCGCCCGCTTTCTTCGGCAGTCTGCTCCTCCTGTTCGCCAACGCCTTCTCCTCCTACGCCACCGCGGCCGCTCTGATCAGCCAGGGCGCCCAGATCGTGCCACTGCAGATCCGCGGCGCGCTCATCAGCGAGACGGTGCTGGGACGCGCGAATGTCGCAGGCGCCCTCGCGCTCGGGATGATCGTGGTGATGGTGCTCGTCATGACGGGCTACTCGGTGCTCCAGGCCCGGACGAGCCGGTGGCAGCGGTGACGCCGGCCGCGAGACTCGGGGCCGAACCGGGCCCGCTCGCGCGCCGGCTCATCCTCGGGACCGTCATCGTGGTGTTCCTCGTCCCGATCGTCGCGATGATCGAGTTCACCTTCCGCGACGGGCTGGCCGGCGGCTACACGCTCGACCACTGGGTGGGCCTCGCCGACCCGGAGCAGAACTCGCGGTATCGGCAACTCCTGGTGGGGGCGGGCAATTCGCTCGTGCTCGCACTGGTGACCGTCGCCATCGTGCTCGTGCTCCTCCTCCCCACGATGGTGCTGGTGCAACTACGATTCCGGTCCCTGCGGCGTGCGCTGGAGTTCGTCTGCATCATCCCCATCACCATTCCCGCGATCGTGTTGGTGGTCGGTCTCGCCCCGGTCTACGCGGTGGTGGTCCGGATCGTGGGCGGATCCGTCTGGTCCCTGGCCTTCGCCTACGGGATCACCGTGCTCCCGTACGCGCATCGGGCCATCCAGTCGAATCTGGACGCCGTCGACCTGACCACTCTGAGCGAAGCCGCCCGCTCGCTCGGAGCCGGGTGGGCCACCACGATGTGGCGCGTGCTCGTACCGAACCTCCGGCGAGGGATGCTCGCCGCCTCATTCATCTCGGTGGCCGTCGTGCTCGGGGAGTTCACGATCGCCTCTCTACTCAATCGCTCGAACCTGCAGACCGCGATTCTGCAGGTATCCAAGAGCGACGCCTACGTCGCGATCATCGTCGCTCTGCTTGCGCTGGCCTTCGCCTTCGCGCTGCTGCTGGTGATCGGGCGTCTCACCACCGACACCCGCAGGAGCCGACGATGATCGAGCACCGGAATCCGTCTGTCGCGGTCGAGCTGCGCGGGGTGGTCAAGGACTACGGGACCCAGCGCGCACTTCACGGCGTCGACCTGCTCCTCGAACCGGGGGAGCTCGTCGCCCTGCTCGGTCCGTCCGGATGCGGGAAGACGACCGCTCTGCGGTGCCTTGCCGGTCTCGAGCGGATCGATGGCGGCCACATCAGCATCGGTGACCGCGACGTCGAGGCGCTGCCGGCGAACCGACGGGATATCGGGATGGTGTTCCAGTCCTACTCGCTGTTCCCTCACCTGAGCGCCCGGGAGAACGTCGAGTTCGGCCTGCGGATGCGGAAGGTCCCCGCATCCGAGCGTCGCCGGCGTGCGGATGACACGCTCGACCTGGTCGGACTCGCTCATCTGGCCGACCGCTACGCGCATCAGCTCTCGGGGGGCCAGCAGCAGCGAGTCGCACTCGCGCGAGCTCTGGTCACCCGACCGCAGGTGCTCCTGCTCGACGAGCCGCTGTCCGCCCTCGACGCGAGAGTGCGGGTTCAGCTGCGAGAGGAGATCCGGCGCCTTCAGACCGAGTTGGCCATCACGACCGTCTTCGTCACCCACGACCAGGAGGAGGCGCTCGCCATCGCCGACCGGGTCGGGGTGATGCGGGAGGGCCGGATCGACCAGATCGGCACCCCCGAAGACCTATACGCGCGGCCGGCCACCGACTTCGTGGCGGAGTTCGTCGGGCTCAGCAATCGCGTTCCCGCCCGGCTGGATCGCGGGAGGGTGCAGGTTCTCGATCACTCCGTCGCCCTCGTCGGGGCCGCTCGAGACGACGGACCGGTGACCGCGCTGGTGCGGCCGGAGGATCTCACACTCACCGCGGACGGAGCGCCAGGAACGGTCGTCTCGACCAGCTTCCTCGGTTCGATCCGGCGCACGATCGTGCGACTGGACTCCGAGGTGACGGTGTCGGTCCAGCATGGTTCAGCACTCCGCCCGGCCGTCGGCGAGCGTGTCCGGGTCGCGGTTACAGCGCACGCGGTCTCCGCAGGTCCCCCCGCCTAGACTGACCCGATGATCTTCGGCAAGCGTCCCGCGCCTGCCCGGCCGCCGGTCGACGAGGTGGCTCCGCCGCCCGTGCCGGATCCGATGGACGAATACATCCCGCTCGGCATGCGCATCGCCGGCGCCTGGGCGTGGCGCCTGCTCGCACTGCTCGCCGTCGCCGCCGTGTTCGTGTTCCTGGTCATCCAGCTGCGCCTCATCGTCATCCCGATCATGATCTCGATCCTGCTCGCCGCTCTCCTCGTGCCCCTCGTGCAGTTCCTGCAACGGCACCGGTGGCCCAAGGGGCTCGCCGTGGCCTTCGCGGAAGTCGGACTCATCGCCGTCGTCTCCGGTCTCGTCACGCTGGTGGTCATGCAGATCCGCTCCGATCTCCCGGACCTGCAGCAACGGGCCGTCACCGCGTACCGAGAGTTCACGGTCCTGTTGCGCGATTCGCCCCTCGCGATCTCCGAGTCCGATCTCGACGGCTATATCGCCCAGGCAGGATCGCTGCTCGAGACCAACGGCAACCCGATCGTGAGCGGCGTGGTCTCGGTGGGGTCCACTGCGGGCCATGTGGCGGCGGGGCTGCTCCTCACGCTGTTCACGACGCTGTTCCTGCTCATCGACGGCCGAGGGATCTGGAACTGGTTCGTGCGGCTCTTTCCGCGGCGGGCGCGTCCGCCGGTGGACGGATCGGCGACGGCCGGCTGGGTCACGCTCACCACCTTCGTGCGCGTGCAGATCTTCGTCGCTGCCGTCGACGCGATCGGCATCGGCCTCGGCGCCTGGATCCTCGGGCTGTTCTTCGGGGGTTTCCCCCTGGTGATCCCGATCGCGATCGCCGTCTTCCTCGGGTCGTTCGTGCCCGTCGTCGGAGCGGTGCTCTCGGGCGCCCTCGCCGTCGTGATCGCGCTCATCTTCCTCAACCCGCTCGCTGCGCTCCTGATGCTCGGAATCGTGCTGCTCGTGCAGCAGATCGAGGGACACGTGCTGCAGCCGCTCATCATGGGCGCGGCGGTCAAAGTGCACCCGCTCGCCGTGGTGGTCGCCGTCGCATCGGGAGGATTCCTCGCCGGGATCCCCGGTGCGCTATTCGCCGTGCCGGTTGTGGCTACGGTGAACGTGATCGTCAAGTACATGGTCAGCGGGGCGTGGCGCATCACCACCGATCCAGACGAAAGGGACCTGCGACTGAATGCCTGACACAACGCTGCCCGAGGTCGCCGCCTCGCCGCCGACCGCTCCAGTCGGTGCCGGCATCCCCGGTCCGACGCTCGCCGAGATCGAGCGGGCGCGCGAGCTGGTGGCCCGCGTCGCGGACGTCACTCCGATGGAGAGCTCCCGCTACCTCGCGGAAGTGCTCGGCTCACCGGTGTACCTCAAGTGCGAGAACCTGCAGCGCACCGGGTCGTACAAGATCCGGGGCGCCTACAACCGACTCGCCCAGTTGTCTCCCGAGCAGCGTGCCCGTGGCGTCGTGGCGGCGTCCGCCGGAAATCATGCACAGGGAGTGGCCTTCGCCGCCCGCGAACTCGGGATCGCCGCAACCATCTTCATGCCGGTCGGTGTGGCTCTCCCGAAGCTGCAGGCGACCCGTAATTACGGAGCCGATGTCATCCTCCGCGGGCACACTGTCGCCGAGCCGCTGCGTGCCGCCGCCGAGTTCGCCCGCGTCAACGGCGCCGTGCTCATCCCGCCGTTCGATCATCCCGACGTGGTCGCAGGGCAAGGCACGCTCGGCCTGGAGATGCTCGATCAGGTGCACGACCTCGACAGCGTCATCGTGCCCGTCGGTGGTGGAGGACTGCTCTCCGGCGTCGCGAGCGCACTCAAGCAGCGAGCCGCTCGCGACGGGCGCACGGTGCGTGTCATCGGCGTGCAGGCCGCCAACGCCGCGGCGTACCCGCCGTCGCTCGAGCAGGGTGTGCCGACCGAGATCACGATGCTGCCGACCATCTCCGACGGCATCGCGGTCTCACGTCCGGGCGTGCTCAATTTCGACATCATCCGCGACTCCGTCGACGAGATCGTGACGGTGACCGATGACGACACCGCCCGCGCCCTGCTCGTGCTGCTCGAGCGCGCGAAGCTCGTCGTGGAACCGGCGGGCGCGGTCGCGGTCGCGGCGATCCTCACGGGCCAATTGCGCGACCTCGGTACCACCGTCGCGGTGCTCAGCGGCGGCAACATCGACCCCATGGTGATGGAGCGGATCATCTCGCGCGGGCTGGTGGCCTCCGAGCGCTACCTGAAGATCCGGATGATGCTCCCGGATCGCCCCGGACAGCTCGCGCGGGTTGCCGAACTGATCTCGGAGGCCAACGCCAATGTCGTCGAGGTGCTGCATACCCGACACGGACGCAACTCGCTCATCAGCGAAGTGGAGATCGAGCTGAGCGTGGAGACCCGGGGACCCGAGCACGTCCGCAGCGTACTGGGACACCTACGGGCCGCGGACTACGACCCCCGCGTCGACTACTGATCGGTGTCGACTACTGATCGGTGTCGACTACTGATCGGTGTCGGCTACTGATCGGTGTCGACTGCTGATTAGGCGGTGTACGGCTCGACCTTCACGATCACGACGGTGATCTCGCGACCGTTGGGAGCGGTGTACACCACCGTGTCGCCGACGCTGTGCCCGAGTATCGCCGCGCCGAGCGGACTTCCCTCCGAGTAGACGTCGAGGTCGGTGTCGGCATCGACGATCTCACGGCTGCCGAGGAGGAACACGCTGTCGTCACCCTGGATGGTGGCCGAGATGACCGATCCGGGGGCCACATGACCGTCGGACTGTGCAGCGCCGACCTTCGCGTGACGAAGCAGTTCGGTCAGCACGCGGATGCGCGCCTCGATCTTGCCCTGCTCCTCCTTGGCGGCGTGGTAGCCGCCGTTCTCCTTCAGATCGCCCTCGTCACGCGCCGCCTCGATCTTCTTGGCGATCTCGGTGCGGCCCTCGCCCGACAGCTGCTCGAGTTCCGCCGCTCGTCGGTCGAACGCTTCCTGGGTGAGCCAGGTCTCAATAGATCCGGTGGCCATGGTCGCTCCTCGGGTATCCGCGCCGGGTGTACGCGCTCCAAACAAATGAGACCGGCCGATCGGCCGGTCTCGCACTGGTTCAGCGAGTTTACGCGGGCCAGCAGCGGTAGATCAAGCCGGTCACGGCAGGCTCGACGGTGTTCACCGTCTCGGTGAATTTGCGGATGCGCTGGTCGGAGGCGGGAACCTCGACGATCTCCCAGCCGACGATTCCGTGCAGCTCGTTCTGCGCCTCGATCGCGCAGGTGGCGCCTAAACCCGGCTCCATCGTCATCTGCCAGGTGACGCTGACGGACGTCTCGTCGAGCACGCGGTGACCGACGTCCAGAGTGTCGATCCCACCGCCGATGGCGTCGATCCCGCCCCAGACGACCCAGGCCCCGAGAACCGCGACGAATCCGCCGCCGGCGATCCACCCGAAACGCCGGTTGCGTCGACGACGTCCAGGCGTGCGACCGTATCGCTCATCGAGGTCGGGCTGCGTGCCGAGAGCGGCCGACATGTTGGTCCTTCCCATTCACCCGGAGCGGCTCCAGGCGGGGCGATTAGGCTGACCAGCACAGGCTATTCGAGTTCGCTAGGAGTCCCGTGACAAGGCACCATCTGCTTGATCCCGGGCTTACCCGCGCGCTGCAGTTCGACCCCGATACCGTCACTCCCGGCGTGCTCGGGTTCATCGTCACCTTCCTGGTCGCGGCGGCCGTCGTGCTGCTGGTGCTCGACATGACACGTCGCATCCGCCGCACCCGGTACCGCGTGGAGATCGGTGAGAAGCTCGACGCCGAGCAGTCGGATGCAGGGGGCACGCAGGATGCTGCCCGGATGCCGGACGACACCGACCCGGAGCACGGCCTGCGCGACATCCGATCGTCGGACGGCGACAGGCGATGAGCCCGGGCGCACCGGTCAGCTGAAGCTCGGCGGGTCGGTCGCCACCAGCAGGATCGCGACCCAGTGGCAGAGAAACGCGGCGAGGGTGAGCGTGTGGAACAGCTCGTGGAAGCCGAACACGCCTGGGATGGGGTTGGGTCGCTTGAGCGCGTAGAAGATCGCGCCGACGGTGTAGCAGAGGCCGCCGACGAGGATCAACGTCATCATCGCCGCGTTTGCGGCAAAGAAGTCCCCGAGGAACGCGAGCGCCGCGTAGCCGAGCAGTAGGTACAACGGCACGTACAGCCAACGCGGGGCACCGATCCAGAAGATCCGGAAAAGGATCCCTAGGCCGGCGCCGATCCACACCAGCGACAGCAGCAGGCCGGACTTCGCCGGTTCGAGCGCCAGGACGGTGATCGGTGTGTAGGAACCCGCGATCAGCAGGAAGATGTTCGCGTGGTCGAGCCGCTTCAGCAGCCGTTTGACCCGATCGCTCCAGTCGATGCGGTGGTACAGCGCCGAGATACCGAACAGGAGCAGTGACGAGAGCACGAAGACCGCGGAGCTCACCTTCGCAGCTGTGCCGTCCGCCAGCACCAGGAGCACGATCCCCAGCACGATCGCCAGGGGGAACGTGCCGGCGTGGATCCATCCCCTCCAGGTGGGTTTGGGATCGCCGGTCCTGGTCCGGCCGACGGCGTCCCCGTCGTCGATCGCGTCGTTTTCAATGGCGTCGTCGAGCAGCGGAATGTTCGGGAGATCGGCTCCGGGCTCGGCGTCGACATTCGACCCGTCGTGCGCTTCCTGCATGCCACAAGCGTAGAGCCACGGGTCGGTGCGCAGGCAGCGCTGACGGCACCGTGGGCTACCGTAGGACAG